>JADYYD010000308.1 GCA_020853845.1 Candidatus Melainabacteria bacterium | reverse complement strand
CCGGCACGGATCGCCTCCGCCAGCATCGGGCGCAGCGTGCGGATTTTCTTCAGTTGCCGAGTGCCTCCCGCCATCTCCGGCAATGTCATGCCGAGCGGGTTTTTCTCCAGGAGCTTGACGACCTTGTTGTCTTCTTTCTTCTCAGTCCCGGCCACCGGTTTCGGCTTGGGAGCCAGAACACGCCTGGGCTGAACAGGAGCGCTGGGATTCTCTACTGGAGGCGTCGGATTTTCTTCTTCTGACATCGAGACTCACTCCAATTCAATCAACCGTTAACCGAAAACAAGACTCGCAGGCACTGAAAGCTGTTTAACAGCCGGAAATATCCCCGGGCAGCGCGTTAGTACAAGGATACCGCTTCCTTTTCAAGAATAGTTACGGATTGGCTGTTTTTTGCTGACACGCTGGCCTTCTTATTGATATATTTCGGCCTGTTCTTATATTGCAACAACCAGCCTGTCCCTGTGTTGCAACTCGTTTGCTATTGGATGTCTGAGGCGGGCGACCGCCGTGCGAGTCACAGTACTAAAGGAGTAGTTGAGTGAGTGTCGGTTCATTTGTCTTCATGCTGCACAGCCATCTGCCGTATTACAGGAAGGCGGGAATGTGGCCGTTCGGTGAAGAAAGTGTCTACGAGTGCATCGCAGAAAGCTACATACCGCTGCTCAACGCTATAGACGACCTCCTTAACGAAGGCATTCAAGCTAAGCTGACTATCGGCATCACGCCTGTTCTGGCTGAGCAATTGGCTGACGATCACCTGAAAGCCGGTTTTGACAAATTCATTGCAGACAAAATCGAAGCGGCGCAAAAAGACGAAAAACTTTACAGCGTGCGCGGTGAGAATTCGAATCCCAACAAATTGTTGCTGGCTCGCTTCTACGTCAATCTCTTTCAGCACATCCAGAAAGATTGGAACGAGCGCTGGAATCGCGATCTAATCGGAGCGTTCAAACGTTTTCAGGACGCCGGCGCCATCGAAGTCGCCACATCGGCAGCCACTCACTGTTTTTCTCCATTGCTCGAAACCGACTCGGCGATTTTCGCCCAGTACAAAGTCGGGGTCGAAACTTATAAGCGACATTTCGGACGCGCGCCCAAAGGCTTCTGGTTACCGGAGTGCGCCTATCGCCCCGAGCAGGGCAAACGCCCTCCGCTCGAAAAGTGGCTGCACGAGCTGGGTCTGCAATACTTTTTCACCGAGTCTTTTGTAATCAAAGGTGGGCAGAGCGCAGAGATGCGCAGAATAATCGGACCCTACGGTTCGATCGAATACATTCCGGCCGCACCGAGACCGGAGACAGGGCTCGATACATTCGAAGCTTTCTGGTTAAAAGAATATCCGGTCGCCGTAATGGGACGGCATGAAGAAGCAGGCTATCTGGTCTGGTCCGCCGATCAAGGTTATCCCGGCGACGGCAATTATCGCGAGTTCCACAAGAAAGACGACAAGTCAGGTCTGCATTACTGGAAACTTACATCAAAGACGACGGACCTGGGAGCCAAGCAGCTCTACAACCCGGAAGCGGCGATGACCAGACTGAATGAAAATTCCGATCACTATGTCGGTTTCTTGCAGCAGTGCCTTACCGATCATTTGAAACGCACCGGAGAACCGGGGCTGGTCATGGTAAGTTTCGACACTGAACTTTTCGGACACTGGTGGTTCGAAGGCGTAACCTGGATCAAGGAAGTGATCAAAAAACTTCGCCAGTACACGGCAGTCACCATGCAGACGGCCTCCGAATATCTGGAAGCGCAGCCGCCCTCGAAAGCGATTGAATTGCCGGAATCTTCATGGGGATCGGGCGGACACTGGCAAGTTTGGTTGAACAATGAAACCGAATGGATGTGGCCGATTATCTCGGAATGCGAGCACACTACTGAAACGCTCAGCGCCATGTTCGAAAAAACCGGAAACGATCAAGCGCGACGCGCCATCAATCAACTTTGCCGCGAGAATCTTTTGATTCAATCGAGCGACTGGCCTTTCCTCGTCACGACAGGACAGGCGAAGCAATACGCGGTAGAGCGTTTCAACGGGCACTACGAGCGCTTCAAAGACCTGGCAAAAATGCTGCGTGAAAATAGTTTCGATGAAGGCAGACTGTCCGAAATCGAATCGATAGACACTCTTTTCCACGACGTTTCGCCCAGTTATTTTCTGTCGCAGCAAGTTTCGACACCGGCTTAGCGCGCCTCGGCTTTGCATTGCAGGCCAAGACTCGCACACGAGCCGGCAGACAGGCACAGCCTCAGGTACCAGGCTTTGATACTAAAAAACTAAGAGAGAAAACAATTCGATGACTCGAACAAAAATTATTGCCACCATCGGTCCGGCTTGCCGGTCTAAAGAGATGCTCGAGGAGCTGATTCGCTCCGGCATGGATGTAGCCCGCATCAACTGCTCCCATGCATCGCACGAGGACATCGAAGGCATCATCACAGACCTCAGGGAAATCGCAAAGCAGCTCGACACTTCAGTCGGCATTCTTCTTGACCTTTCCGGTCCTAAAATCCGCACCGGCAGAATCGCCGGCGGCAAAGGCGTGCAATTGAAGGTGGGTCAAAAATTCACGCTCACCAGCCGCAAAGTGGAAGGCTCCCACGACATCGTCACCGCCAACTATCCTCGCCTTTCCAAAGAGGTGAAGGCAGGAGACACCATACTTTTAGACGACGGCATTATCGAGCTGAGAGTAAGAAAGTCCAATGAAACAGACGCCGAATGCGAAGTTCTGACAGCCGCGCATTTAAAGGACCACCAGGGCATAAACATCCCCGGCGTGCGCCTTTCCATTCCCGCATTGACGGAAAAAGACAGAACGGACTTGGCTGTCGGATTGAAATGCGAAGTGGATTTCGTCGCCATATCTTTTGTGCGCGATGCCAAAGACATCATCGATTTGAGAGAAGCGATAGGCGACCACTGGCCGCCGCCCATGATCATCGCCAAGCTGGAAAAGCCGGAAGCCATCGATCAACTGGAGCCCATTCTTGATGCCGCCGATGGTGTCATGGTGGCACGCGGAGATCTGGGTGTGGAATTGCCGCCGGAAAAAGTCCCGCCCATTCAAAAGCTGATCATCAAAAGAGCCAACCAGAAAGCAAAGCCGGTCATCACGGCGACGCAAATGCTGGACTCCATGGCCAACAATCCCAGACCGACAAGAGCGGAAGCCTCCGACGTCGCCAACGCCATCTTCGACGGCACCGATGCGGTCATGCTTTCCGAAGAAACGGCGACCGGCAGTTATCCATTGGAAGCTGTGCGCATGATGGACCGGATTGCATATCAAGCCGAGGCGACAATGACCTCACGCATCGTCGAGCACCCGCTGAACTCCGCATCACAGGCGGTGGCACACGCCGCCGTGGCGATGGCGCTGGATATGGATGCCAGAGTAGTGGCAACCTTCACGAAGTCAGGCTCGACAGCGCGCCTGGTTTCGCAGTTCCGTCCGCCTGTATCGATCATCGCCCTGACGCAGCACGAATATGTTTACCGCCAGCTCTCTCTGCTCTGGGGCACAACACCGCTCATGCTCACGGAAGTGAGCGATTCGGAATCTACTCTGGCGCTTGTTGAAGAAACGCTGCTCAAGCGCGGATTGGTTTCACCCAAGGACAACATAATCATCACGGGCGGGCTGCCTATTGCCGCTCGCGGCGCTGCAAATTTCGTCAAATTGTCCACCATCAATCCGAAGAAGCAAACACGCAACTTCGAATTCAAAGGCATCTAATTACTTGCCGAGTTTTCTATTTATGGCGGCGATAGCGGCCTGAAATGCCTTGTCCTGAGCTGATTCAGGTACGGCATAGCGGCTGTTTTCCACTGTCTCGTCAGGCTTGATTCCGATGCGATTGCTTCCTGCATCGCCTATCCAATCACCATTGGGAGTAAAAAATCTAAAGTTGGTGACTTGCAAGCGGCTGCCGGCCGGCTGGTTGTAAAACACCGTCTGACCGATGCCCTTTCCAAAAGTCTGTTCACCAATGACGGTGGCTTCACCATTTTGCTGCAAAGCTGCGGTGAAAATTTCAGCAGCCGATGCTGTCTGGCTATCGACCAGAACTACAGCGGGTTTATCAACGATATCCGGCAATCTCAAATCGCGCCTTTTGTCTATGTATTGGCCGTTCGGCAAAATTTCACGATGCACGAGTTCCCACTTATCAAGCACGAATTCGTTGTGCGCATAATTAGGCTCTCCGGCTGCACTGTCGTCCTGGCGGCGCACTCTTTCCGAAAGAAGCTGTCCTTTTCCTACAATCATCGATGCCGACTGCAATGCCTGATCGACCGAACCGCCGGCGTTGCCGCGCATATCAAAAACGAAGCCCTCAGCAAGGGGATAGCGCTTGATCGCGTTTTGCAATTCATAGGACTCGTCATCCTGCATGAAATCGCGAACGCGTATATAGGCAATATTAGTGCCCGGAATGAGCTTGTCTACTACCGCCGGCATGTCTACAGTTCGACGCAGCAAGTTGAAATCGAGCAATTTGCCGTCTCTTACAACCGTGAGACTGTGCGGCTTGTCGTCGCTCAACAATCTGTGCGCTTCTTCAGGACTTTTCTTGCGCAAATCAACGCCGTCTATGGACGAAATAATATCGCCGGCTCGCAATCCCTGCCTGTCTGCGGAACTGCCGGCGATGACCTCGCGCACTCTCAGAGAGCCGCTCACTTTTGCCGCTTCCGGCTCCACCGGTATCACTTCAATACCGACGCCTCTGTTCGCTCCTTTAATCATCTCATCGAGCTTTTTCACTTGCGCCGGATTGAGCACCTTGGTGAAGTTATCTCCGCTGCGCGCCAATTCCTGATTGACGAATTTGAACGCGTCTTCGGCGGTCTTTATTTGGCAATTGTGTTTGTTCAAAAGCGAAGACAGATCGCCGAGCGGAGCCGGATCGTAAATGTTGCGATAAGCTCTTTCGATAAGTGTGTTGTACGTGTTGGAAACCGGGCAGGCGCGTCCTTCGCCCTTGCCGTTGGCGGCTGCCAGCAAAGCCTGGTTCGCGTCCGAACTCGCTTCTTTCGACTCGAGATCGCCGGCATAGGCAGTTTTTAATGAATCCGAACTAGATTCGCGCATTGATATATTGCACCGAGGGGACTGGTGCTTGACTGGAGGATGTATGACAGCAGATCTATATTAAAGCTGCACGGAACAGTTGCCTATCGTGTAAATACGGCAACCGGAAGCTTTGCCGAAAGCTCTTCAAGACGATAGTTTCGAACCCGAAAACCATTAACCTGCTTGTTTTACGAGATATCCGCACACAGGATCGTTCTGCAACATGTACTTCTCTCTGGTAACTCTTACGCCCAGAAGTGTTTCCATAAGCTGAGGCTCCAGAGCGCAGAGCTGGCGATACTTATTAGCCAGGTCGTGCAGTGCGCAATGGCGCTGAAAAATGAAGAAATTGCCATCGGGAAGCTTCTCCCACTCGGTCATATAGCCATCTTCCGAGAAGATTTTTGCCACTTCGACCACTCTTTCTTCCAGCGATTTGCCTTCAACCCGGGGAAGGAGGCGAGAAGCGCGCTTCTCATTGCGCCGCTTCAGAAGCTGCATGACACCCTTGTGTCCCGATTCTTCAAAGACCATGTCGAGCAATTCGACGGCCAGGGTCTGCATGCCTGACGGGAAAAGCGACTCCGCTTTCTGGGTGAGGCTGTACTTATAGGTTGGACGCCCGCGCGACTGTTTGACCATGCGCGAGAGGACCAATCCATCTTGCATCAGTCCGGAGATGTGGCGCCTGACAGCCATTGAGGTGATATCGAGCAGATCGCAAAGCTCGCCGATAGTCATCTCGCCGTGGCGCTTCAGGTATAGAAGCACGGCCTGTTGTGTCGTTTCGGGCGTATCGGAAAGTGGCTGCGTGATCATTGGTTAATTAAATGTCTTTGTGCCGGTGTTTGCTCGGCTTTGTGTAACCGTGTCGAAACAATGCCTTTTTTTATTATCCACCCCGCGGCTACCCCAAATTTCCGGACGGCGCAGAGAGTGATGGGTTCCAGAAGCCTCATTCGGTCTTACAAAAACTATCCTTAAGGCGGAGGGGCATTTCTCAGATTTTTGATACTATTATATCTATAAAAGCCAACCTGCCGAAACTTTGATATGTTTAAGGTGCCTTCTCAAGGAGGACTTTATCTAAAAAGGATAGGATATATATCCCATTAAAAAGGCCTGGAAGGCCTGTCGTTCAGTTTAAAAGGACCGTAAATCAAATGGCAGCACTTCAACCAATTCTGAAAATTGAAGACCTCTGGGTCTCAGTCGAAGGCAAAGACATCCTCAAAGGTGTCAATCTCACCATCAATCCCGGTGAAGTGCACGCCATCATGGGACGCAACGGTTCCGGCAAATCGACTCTTTCCTACACGCTCATGGGGCACCCGCGCTATCACATCAATCGCGGCTCCATCCTCTTCAAAGGCGAAGAGATTGGCGATCTGACTCCCGATGAAAGAGCGAAAAAGGGTCTGGCGCTGGCATTTCAATATCCGGTTGCGATTCCCGGAGTTTCCGTCTCCAACTTCCTGCGCGCATCAGTCAAGGCTGTGCGCGGCAAAGAAATCCCGGTCAAAGAATTCCGTCAGGAGCTAAAGCAGCAAATGGCGCTCCTGGAAGTGAAAGACGAGTTTCTTTCCCGCTACATCAATGACGGGTTCTCGGGCGGTGAGAAAAAACGGCTGGAGATTCTCCAGATGACACTGCTCAAACCAGCTCTGGCTGTGCTCGACGAAACAGATTCCGGTCTGGACATCGATGCACTGAAAGTAGTTTCGACCGGCATCAACACGCTGGCAACGAAAGAAACGGCGATCCTGCTGATTACACACTACCAGCGCATTCTCAACTATGTAAAACCGGACTTCGTCCACGTTTTCCAGAGTGGTCAGATTGTAAAAACGGGCGGAAGCGAGCTTTCGGAAGAACTGGAAGAACGCGGATACGACTGGGTTACACAGGAACTTACACCCTCGGGCGTAGCTTAGCCTGAAGGAGGCAACCATGGCAGCCGAACTTAGACAACCACAAGACACTTCCGATCAATTCGATCAAATCAGATCAATCGCTTCGGACTACAAATACGGCTTCAAAGACAAAGAAGACTATGTCTTCAAGTCCGGTCGCGGTCTCACAGAAGAGATCGTTCGCAGTATCTCGGCAATGAAAAATGAGCCGGAGTGGATGCTCAAGTTCCGCCTGCGCGCATTAGACATTTTCCGCAAAAAACCGATGCCGACCTGGGGCAATTGCCAATTGCTCAACGACATCGACTTCGACAATATCTTCTATTACATCAAACCTTCAGAGAAGGGAGAGAAGAACTGGGAGGAAGTGCCGGAAGGTATCAAGCAAACCTTCGATCGCCTGGGCATTCCTGAAGCGGAGCGCAAATTCCTGGCCGGCGTAACCGCCCAGTACGAATCGGAAGTCGTCTATCACTCCATTCGCGAAGACCTCGAAGCACAGGGCGTCATCTTCCTTGATATGGACTCCGGTCTGCGCGAGCACGAAGCAATCGTGCGCGAGCATTTCTCGACAGTCATTCCGTCTGCCGACAACAAGTTTGCAGCTCTCAACTCCGCAGTCTGGTCCGGAGGCAGCTTCATCTGGGTTCCTTCCGGAGTGAAAGTAGAAATTCCTCTGCAAGCTTATTTCCGAATCAACGCGGAAAACATGGGTCAGTTCGAGCGCACGCTCATCATCGCCGAACCGGGCAGCTATGTGCACTACATCGAAGGTTGCACGGCACCTGTCTATTCCACGGACTCGCTGCACTCGGCAGTGGTCGAGCTGATTGCGAAGAAAGGCGCGCATATTCGCTACACGACCATTCAAAACTGGTCGAAGAACGTATACAACCTGGTCACCAAGCGCGCCGTAGCGCATGAAGATGCGAAGGTCGAATGGATCGACGGCAACCTCGGTTCCAAATTGACGATGAAGTATCCGGCAATTTATCTTGTCGGACAGCGCGCGCACGGCGAAGTGCTCTCCGTTGCTCTTTCCGGCAACGATCAGCACCAGGATGCCGGTGCCAAGATCATCCACGCCGCTCCCAACACCTCGTCCACAATCGTCTCCAAGTCGATTTCGAAAGACGGCGGACGCGCCTCATATCGCGGGCTGATCAAGGTGTATCCGGAAGCGAAAAACTCCAAGTCCTCAGTTCGTTGCGATGCGCTTTTGCTTGACGAAGCCTCCCGCTCAGACACTTATCCGACCATGGAAGTGGACGAGAAAGAGGTGACAATCGAGCACGAAGCTACTGTTTCCAAAGTCGGCGAAGAGCAGCTTTTCTATCTGATGAGCCGCGGCCTTACCGAAGCGGAAGCCAAAGCCATGATCGTCAACGGTTTCTTTGAGCCCTTCACCAAGGAGCTTCCTCTGGAATACGCTGTTGAGCTCAACCGGCTCATCCAGCTCGAGATGGAAGGATCCGTAGGTTAGTTGTGGGGATCGGGACTGGGGCAAGCCATGCGCAAACATGGCTCTAGACTTACGCGAGAAGGCCTAAACACAAGCTAAGACCACAAGCCAGTTCGACAAGGCGGCAAGGCAACGAAAGCAAATGGGTGAGACGGTGAAAACGATAGCGAAAGAAAGAGTAGACGAAATTACCAGGCAAACGGCAGAGCCCGCATGGCTAAAAGACAGCCGCCTCAAGGCTTTCGAGTCATACTTGAAGATACCGACACCATGCAATCGTGACGAGAATTGGCGCCGCACGGAAGTAGAGGCTCTCGATCTGGCTGCCCTAAATGTGGTGGTCAACGACAGCAAAGAGAAGCAAGCAGCCAAGGAGCCCGCAGTCGTGACGGCGGCTCTGGCTCATTTAGGAAAAAAACTGCCCTACATCTATACGACACCTGAGAGTATTGAAGTCGGAAACGCCGACAGCGCGCTGCTTTCAAAAGGAGTAATATTTTGCTCCCTGAAGACCGCTCTGGCGCAACATGCCGACTTGCTCAGCAAATATCTGTCGGCAGAAAATCTGCCCCAGCCGGATTTTGCAGAAAACGACAAGTTCTACCTGATGAATCAGTCTCTCTTCAACTGCGGCGCTTTCCTTTACGTGCCGAAAAACGTCGTGCTTGAAAGCCCCGTTTTGAACATCCTTTCCAGTGGCGAGGAAACATCGATAGCGCTTTTCCCGCGCGTGATTATCATCGTCGAACATGGAGCCAAGGCGGAATTCGTCAATCTTTCCACAGCTTCGAAAAAACAAGCGCAAGAAGCCGGACCGCTCTCTCTGGTCAATTCTTCAATCGAGACTTACGTCGGACAGAACGCCGGTCTTTCCTATTTAGACGTGTCTGACTTCTCAGGCAATACTTTTGCTGTGTCGCGCGTCTACAACGAAGTGAAACGTGACGGCTCACTGCACTCATCGACGGTTGCATTGGGTGGCTGGCAAATCAAGTCGGACATTCAGACCAACCTCAAAGAACCCGGCTCCAAGAGCGACATCCGTGGTGTCGTACTGGGAGCAGGCAGCGAGCGGTATAGTTTCAACACCATTCAAGATCACATCGCCCCCGATACAGGCTCGACGATCAACTTTCGCGTCGCCTTGAAAGACAGCGCCTCATCAGCTTATCTGGGAACTATAAGAGTGAGCAAAGAAGCGCAGCGCACGGATTCTTATCAAAGCAACAAGAATTTGCTTCTGGGCTCCAATGCTCACGCCGATTCGATTCCAAAGCTGGAAATTCTTGCCGACGACGTAAAATGCTCGCACGGCGCCACGGTCGGACCTGCTGACAAAGAACAAATTTTCTACTTGATGAGCCGCGGGCTCAGCAACCTGGAAGCCGAAGAGCTCATCGTTACCGGCTTCTTCAGGCAAGTTGTGCAATCTTGTCCTGTGGACGGAGCAGGCGATTGGATCAACGAACTTGTCGCGGACAAGATTCATGCGTAGTTTTTAAATTCAGTTTTTAGGAGCGATTCTCAGATGACCGGCGATTTCGTAAAAGTAGCAAATGCAGCGGATGTTCCGTCAGGTGCCGCACGAGTCTTCCATGCGTTCGATACGGAGCTGGCTATCTGCAATGTCGATGGAGAATATTTCTGCATTGCCGATCTTTGCACACACGACGGCGGCCCGCTCGGTGAAGGCGAGCTGATCGGCAATCAAATCGAGTGTCCTCGCCACGGTGCGCGCTTTGATGTCAGAACAGGCAAAGCCCTGTGCTTGCCGGCGATATTGCCGGTGCCGACATATAAAGTCGAATTGCGCGGGGAAGAAATTTGGGTAGCGGCGCAAGCCACTACAAGTGGTGCGAGGTAGCCGAAATGTCAAATCTAAACGTCGAACAAATCCGCAAAGACTTTCCTATTTTGCAACGCAAGATCGGTGGAAAACAGTTGGTATACCTGGATAATGCCGCAACTTCGCAGAAGCCGCGCTCTGTGATTGATGCGCTCACTGGTTATTACGAAGGTTATAACGCGAACATTCACAGGGGCATTCATACACTTGCAGAAGAGGCGACCGATGCCTATGAGTCAGTGCGTGACACTGTCCGCGAATTCATTGATGCCGAGCACAGCCACGAGATCATCTTTACGCGCAATTCGACAGAAGCGATTAACTTGGTCGCGTATTCCTGGGGCAACGCCAATATCTTGCCCGGCGACGAAATCGTGCTCACGGCAATGGAGCATCATTCCAATTTGATCCCATGGCAAAGACTGGCCACCGAGCGCAATGCCAAACTGGTGTTCATCCCGATTACAGAATGCGGGCAGCTTGACATGGAAGAAGCCCGCAAGCTCATTTCTTCCAAAACGAAGATTGTTGCCGTGACCTTGATGTCGAATGTGCTCGGCACAATCAACCCGGTCAAAGAACTTGCCAAACTGGCGCACGAGAAAGGCGCCGTCATCCTTGTAGACGGTGCACAGGGCGTGCCGCATGTGAAAACATCCGTGCGCGATCTGGACGTAGATTTCCTGGTTTTTTCAATGCACAAAATGCTTGGACCTACCGGCGTCGGCATTCTCTACGGCAAGACCGAATTGCTCGAAGCGATGCCGCCATTTCAATCAGGCGGTCATATGATAACCAGCGTCTGGAGAGATAAAGCCACCTGGACTGAATTGCCCTGGAAGTTCGAAGCAGGCACCTCCAACATTGCCGACGTCATCGCATCCGGCAAAGCGATTGAATATTTGACTGCGCTCGGCATGGATAACGTGCGTGAGCACGAAATCGAAATTACGAAGTACGCGCTGAAAAAGCTGAACGAGCTTGGCGACATCACAATATTCGGACCGAAAGATGCCACTCTGCGTGGTGGCGTAATCTCATTCAACGTCGATGCAATTCATGCGCATGACATTGGGCAAATTTGCGCCGACGCAGCCATTGCAGTCAGAGCCGGACATCACTGCTGCCAGCCTCTGATGCGGGATTTGAACGTCATGGGCACCGCCCGGGCGAGCTTCTACATCTACAACACGAAGGATGAAGTAGACTTGCTCTTTGAAGCGTTGAAGGAAGCAGATAAGGTGTTAGGTCATGTCGCTTGCAGATGATCTCTATCGCGAGACCATTCTCGATCACTACCATAATCCCCGCAATCACGGGACTATTGAGCATCCGACCGCCCAAGTCGAGGGCGTAAATCCGCTTTGCGGCGACGAGCTGACGCTCTATTTGACAGTCAAAGACGGCAAGGTCGAAGACGTCAAACTGACGGCGAAAGGCTGCTCTATAAACACAGCGTCGGGCTCGATGATGTCCGAATTGCTGCTCGGTAAAAGTGTCGAGGAAGCCAATGAAATCGTCGAGCTCTTCAAAAAGATGATGCTGGATAAAAAGGAAGAAGTCGAGCTGCCTGAAGACCTTGAAGACCTGGAAGCTTTGCGCGGCGTCAAGAAGTATCCGGTGCGAATCAAATGTGCCCTGCTTCCCTGGAATACCATGCTGGAAGGACTTGGCAACGCGCTCAAATCCCCCTCGATTGACTGAAAACCGAACCGTTAACGGTTCAGTTTCAAAAACCTGAATAGAGTCCCGAAATCCCCGCCCAGTAGGAGATACAAAAAT
Organism: Candidatus Melainabacteria bacterium; assembly: GCA_020853845.1. Classification (GTDB taxonomy): domain Bacteria; phylum Cyanobacteriota; class Vampirovibrionia; order Obscuribacterales; family Obscuribacteraceae; genus QKMZ01. The sequence goes on along the minus strand of JADYYD010000308.1, from coordinate 5,178 downwards.
GTCCTCGTTGCAAGAAGATGTAGTGCAAGAAAATCTGAGGACGGTTGTGGACCCGGAATTGGGGGTCAACATCGTCGACCTCGGTCTTATATATGGAATACAGGTAGAGGGCTCGGATGTTACGGTAAAGCTGACACTAACCAGTCCGGCGTGCCCAATGGGCGCAGTAATTCAATCTCAGGCTCACATGGCGGTAAAAAAACTGCCGTGGGTTGAAAACGTAAAGGTCAACCTGGTCTGGACGCCTCGCTGGGATCCAAGAACCATGGCCAGCGAAGACGCCAAGATGCAGTTGGGCATTCTATAGACTGCATTCGTTGGATTGCAAAGTATAGATATTCAGAGATTCAACTTTTATAGACAACCCTTCAGGAATCGCTCAAGATTCATGAAACTGTTTTACAGTGCAAGTAAACTGGACCTTCAGATTGACGCCTGCAAAGTGGAACTGGGGATACTTGTCTAGCTGATGCCAAAACCCGTACTGCACGATCACGACGGACACGTCGATGATATTTTGAGCGCCGTCCTGCTCTGGATGGCGCCGGAAATCGATTTACAGGCTATTGGTATCACCAATGGTGACTGCTTCGCCGACCAGGCATACAGCGCTATGGTCAAAATTGCCACCTATCTCCAACTGGAAGGCGCCGAGATTGCAGTAACCGAAGACGCGGTTCCCAACCCATTTCCCGACAATTGGCGCAAAGAAAGTTTTATCATCAATGAACTGCCTCTGTTCAGCGAAATTGAAATGCGCCGGTCATACCAGCAAAAGCAAGGTCGCAAAATCGAATCTGTTTTTTACGACTGCCTCAACAACACCAAAACACCGATGACGATCGTCACGACAGGACCGCTGACGAATGTCGCACCATTGCTCAAAGACAATCCAGATTTCAAAGGGAAAGTAGAGGAACTGGTGATCATGGGTGGTGCCTTCAACGTGCCGGGCAACGTCCAAGAAGAAGGACATGACGGCAGCGCGGAATGGAATATTTATGCCGACCCGGAAGCATTCAAAGCAACGCTCGACAGCAAAGTTCCGATCAAACTTATTCCGCTCGATGTGACGAATCAATTACCCGTCACCAAAGAATTTTTAGGTCTTCTTGATGAATTTTCCGATCGTTCTCGCGGTTGCACCCTGGCCCTCAGACTTTGGTCGCTGGTGAAAGGCTTCGAATACTATTTTTGGGATACGCTCACTGCTGCAGCGACAATTAAACCGGATCTCTATACGTTCAAAGAGATGCGCATCGATGTCGCAACTCAAGGCAAAAGCATGGGCAGAACTTCCACTTCGTTATTCGGCGGACGAAAAGTTCACGTCGCAACCAGCGTTGACAAAGAAGGTTTCGAATCCCTTCTTCTTTCAATTTTCAAATCCAGATGACGCATTGGATCAATAGACACACAATCGATCGAAACGAAACCCAATGATCTCGGCTTGGAGAATTAAGTATTCATCTTTAGGTATTTATCTTAGGTGTTCATCCATCGTACTTGGCTGCTTCTCCCGAAAGAGATGCCGCCAGGTTCGGGAAACCCTTCTCTTCCAGATGCCTGGCCATACGCGACAGCATTTGCGGCGCATCTTTCTTCCTGCCGGTAATCTCGAGAAGCGAAGCATAGTCCAGTCCAAGCTGCGCCAGTTCCTGCGCTATGGACTGCAGCGCAACTTTGTCGCCGGACTGCTGGCTTCGAGTCATTCCCGACTCATACAATTCTTTGGCGCTTACCAGATATGTTTCGGCCGATTTGTACTTCGCCTGCGCATTCAGTAAAACTGCTGTTTGCACCATTACTGGTGCCAATCTTATATCATCGGCGCCCAGGCGTTTTTTCAAAAATGACAGCACCACCGTGTGCGTGAACGCTCCGATGCCGTATGCAGTGCTGAACTCCTCGCCGGCAGCATAAAAGCCTTCGTAGATATGCCTGGAAAGAAACAGTACAAGTGAAGCGCCAAAATACCAGCAAAGCACCATCGCGATAAGAAGCGCAGCAATGCCAATCAACAGTATTTGAACCATCATCCTGGCAAAAGCATTTTTGCAATGCCTTTAATCATTCCGGAAACACCTGAGAATCCTACGGAATAGTCGGCGACCTCGCCGTTCGGGCGAAGGAATATCATTGTAGGAATCGGACTCACATGATACTGCTCGACAATAGATTGATTACTTTCTTCGTCCACATCAATAGTTGAAAATTCCACTTTTCCACCAAAACGCTTTTTCGCCTCAGCGATTATTGGTTCGAGATCCTTGCAGGGCTCGCACCATTTAGCGACGAAAATGAGAACTTTGAACGTTCCCGCCAGAGGCGGCAGAGGCGGCAACCCCGGCATTCTTTGCCCGGGTCGTGCGGCTTGTCTCGCCAATATGGGACCCACGATCTCCGTAGGCAAATTCAAAAGAAGATCGTTTGCTTTGCGCGAAGTCTGCGGGTCTCTGCTGGAACGCGCAATCATAAATGCCTTGCGCACATTTTCTCTTGCTTTGAGCGGTCGACCGACTTTCATGAATGCCAAACCAAGCATTACAAATGCTTCCGGATTTTGAGGCTCGGATGCCGTCAAATCCTCCAGCAAAGGAACTGCTTCACTGAATCGTTTGGAGGTAATAAGCTCGCGAGCCCTCAGCAACTGCGGCGAGGCGGCCATCTGATCATTTATATGCTCATTGCTGGGCAAGTGTTTTTTGATCCACTTGTCGGTCAAATCCAACACTTCCGGTGTGAACTGTCCCTCTTCATATACAAGATGTTCGGCGCCGTTAACCAAAGCCATGATCTTGTCTTGGGTAGCCAGTTCCTCAAACAACTCCTTCGTGCCTTCGGCCTTCACGAGTTTGTCTTTTCCGCCCTGCACGATCAGTACAGGCAACCGATCGATCTTCTTTGCTCGCTCATGATTTTCATTCATGAATGCCTGGAATTGCACCAGTTCACTGGCCGACAAATTCATCTTGCCGAGCGGATCTTCAGCCCACTCTTCGCGCAGCGCCGGATCGGCGGTAGCTCGATTGACGACCGACTTCTCCACGTTGACTTTGCGATTGCCGGTCAACAAATGCAAAAACACTTTCATGTCTGTGCGCTTGCTTTTGACCCGTTCGGCGGCAGGCACTGCGGAAATCAAACCACTCATAAGAGACGGATTTTCAGATGCGACTTCCAGTGCAATAGCGCCTCCCATCGACTCTCCCAGAAGGAAGATCGGAACTTCCGGATTAGCCATGCGCAAAACTTTCAAGGTCGATACTATATCGTTCGAGCAGTGCTTAAAGTCGCACTTCTCTCGCCCTTTTGCTTCCATCCAGGAGCCGAAGCCTCTAACATCAACTGCGTAGACGGCATATCCTCTTCTAGACATTGCCTTGCCGAATTTCTCGTAACTGCCGCTGTGCAGCCCCAGTCCATGAACGCACAACAGCACTGCCTTCGGCTTGCCCAGGGGATTCAACCAGGACAGGCAGGGCGCCTCTGCTCGCAAATTAGAATCTTTCGAAGCTTGATCTTCTTCTTTGGATACTTTTCTATCCTTTTCAAATCTGTCGCTATCAACCTTGCCATCGGCATTGGGTCGGATAACTTCTATCGAACGATCTTGCGCATTCGTATTTGCAGTGTCAGTTTCAGTCTGATGCTTTTCCTGCTGCCGCAACAGGCGCCGCTGACGGCGGCGTTCGATAAATTTCTTGCCTGGCCTGAAAGCATTGCTTGAAGAATCTTGCGATTGGTCCTGAGCAACAACCGGCATCGCCTGTCCGATCAAAAGTAGTTGGCACAAAAGCAGGCAAAAAAATCTGCTTTCAATTTTTCTGTGGAGACTTCGTTCTATTGATTTCACAACGCACCTGAATCGAATCGGACACCAGGTGAATTATATAACTCATGGTTTCCCCTCCTTGACTTCAAGCCTGCCCGCCGCTACCCTTCAAGCAAGCCCGAAAGGGACCTTACCAACAATCGAAGATTGAGACGATATGGGAAACAATGACATATCACCGCCCGGTCCTGAGCCCGGCTCGACTACCGGCGTGCGGGCAAAATTCCGCGCCGCCCGGCAGAAAGTCCAGGCATTTCAGGACAAAATCCGCCCATATCAAAAGACGATCAACAAAATACGCATTGTTCTCTATGCAATCGCCATTCCCTGGGCGGTTTTCATAGCCGTAAAGTCATTGCCGTATTACGCCGCAATCGGCAAGGGCGAGTCCTATTTCAAACAGGGGCTATATGATGAGGCGGAAAAAGAGTTTCTCTATTGCTACGAGCAATGCAAGGCGGAGAGCGCCAGCGACCCTCGCCTGGCGCGAGTCTTGAACAATCTTGGCGTGCTTTATCGAGGCACAGGGCGCTATCGATTGGCCGAGCCGTACATCAAAGAAACAGTCGAGATAGTCGAGAAGCATTCGAAAAAACGCGAAGAATTGCCTGTGAGTTTGAGCAATCAGGGAGCTTTGTATAGCGACGAAGGTAGATACGCTGACGCTGAAACTGTCTATAGAAGAGCGATTCAGGTCTGGAAAGACAAAGTCAAAAAAGAGAGCGACACAAAACTCGCAATGATCTATAACGGCATGACACGCGCGCTTCGCGAGCAAGGCAAGCTGGAAGAATCGATGCAAGCGGGTAAAACCGCACTGCAAATGATGGAAAAAGAATCCGGCAAAGACTCCTTAAACAGCGCGCCAATACTGGAAAATGTCGGCAAAACCTCGCAGCGCATGGGTGATTTCAAAGCCGCAGAAAAATATTTCACGGATGCGCTTGCCATCGATCGCAAAGCGCATGGAGCAAAACATCCTGATGTTGCATCAGACGAATGCTCGATGGGCAGGCTTTTGACAGAGGAAGGAAAACTAAAAGAGGCGCGTGCGTTTCTCGAAAGTTCACTCTCTACACGCAAGAGTTTTTTCCTCAGTGGACATCCTACAATCTCCAAAACAGTTTCCTCACTCGGTCAGCTTGCGATTAAAGAGGGCGACCGCGACAAGGCTGTATCTTTGCTGGCGCAAGCATTGAAGGCTCAATCCAAAATCCTCGGAGAGCAGCATCCTGATACTCTTGAAACAGCAAACGCGCTAAAGCTAGCCGAAAGCATGCAAGCAATGAAAATGAGCAAGACTCTTCAGTCAAAAACGGAAAAATGATCGAATATCTCGATTT
>JADYYD010000307.1 GCA_020853845.1 Candidatus Melainabacteria bacterium | reverse complement strand
CCCTGTATTTGCTGATTTGCGCATTTGTGTTTTATATGGCAGCAAGCAGAATTCTGCGCAAGATGCAATTGGACAGGTAGTTATGCCGATTGGACCACTGGTAAAAACCACACGGCTGGGAGCGCTGACGCGCAAAGAGATGCGCCAGATATTGCGCGATAGGCAGCTGATTTCTATCCTCTTCATGCTTCCGTTGATTCAGCTTTGTATTTACGGCTACTCACTCAGCCCCGATGTCAATCACTTGCGCCTCGGCATCATCGACTATTCGCAATCGCCTACCAGCAGAGGTTTTGTATCAGCGCTTGTAGAGAACGAAGTTTTTGACCGGCGCGATTCAGGTGACAGCGAGGAGGTCCTGGGCGAGAAGGTGAGAGGTGGAAAACTTGATGTCGGCATCGTGATACCGCCTGAGCTCGAGCGCAATTTCAAATCCAACAAGGTAACCGAGATCCAGGTTCTCTTGGATGGCGTCGACGCGAACACCGCAGGTATTGCGAATGCGTATATCAACCAGATAGTCATGAGCTTCGACCGTTTGATACGCACCGGATCTCAACTCCCGATTCAGCGCACGGCACCACAAGTCAGTTTTGTCTACAACCAGGGGCTTGTGAGCAATTGGTTTTTCGTCCCTGGTGTTATCGCACTGGTCCTCAATCTCGTAAGCACACTGGTTTCCAGTGCGGCTGTCGTTCGCGAGAAAGACTCGGGCACGCTCGAACAATTGTTGATGACGCCTGTCAGTTCGTTTCAAATTCTGACTGCGAAAGTCATCCCGCTATCACTGCTTTTGCTCATAAATGTTTCCGTCAGTCTGTTTTTGAGCACTTTCCTCTTTCACGTTCCATTTAGAGGAAATCTTCTCGTCTTCTTTTCTGTCTCCCTGCTCTACATCATCGTCGGAATCTCGATAGGCATATTTCTTGCCGCAATCAGTGAGAACCAGAGGCAAACTCTTCTGACGTCGTTTTTCATCAACCTTCCAGTCATCCAACTGTCCGGCGCAATTTCTCCGCTCGAAAGTATGCCACCAGTATTTCAGTGGCTTTCCCTGCTCGATCCGCTTCGCTACTATTGCAGCGCCGTCAGAGCGATCCTGCTTAAAGGAGCAGGCTTCGACGCCATCTGGCGTGATGTGCTCGCGCTTGCGGTATTCGCAGTTGTTCTGCTTTGGCTGAGTTCTTCGCGCTTCCGCGAGCAACTCAAATAACTGGTCAAGCGCGCCTTAATTAACGCGACAGTTAACTAGTTCAATTCGGCCTTGAGTTGTCTTTCCGCTTCAATCCAATCTTCGCGGTCAAATCCATGAACGTATCCGCGCGATGCAAACAATTCGAATGCGCGAACTGAAATCAGCTCACCGGAAACTTCCGATGCTTTAGCGACTTGCTTGGTCGTCGCTTTTGGCGCGCTGGTTTCTTTAGATGCAGCTTCTTTAGATGCAGCAGTTTCTTTAGTCACAGCAGTTTCTTTGGACACTTTTGTTTCTTTGCTTTCTACTGTTGCCGGTTTCGGAGCCGGGTTTATAGTGGATGTTTTCGATTTCGCTGAGGTCGCCGGCGCTGCCTTTTCTTTCGCGGCCTTGGTGGTTGTCGTTGGTGCTTTTGCCATACTAATATCCTCTCAAAATCGAAATCAAATGATTGTCCAGCGCCCTTTTTGGCAGCGTATATATTTCTGCAGGACGCCAGGAATCGAGTTTTATTATGGATTTTGTCGCGATGCTTGTCACGTTATTATCCAACCGAAGCTCGTATTAACTTAATGTACATTTGTGAATATTGGAAAGCTGTGCCCTTGCGGTCTTCAGCCAAGGTCATCAGAGTTAAACTTGTCGATTTCCTGTCCACCGATGTAGTAGGTTGAAGCAAAGTGGCAATCTGGTTCAACAGAAAAAAAGAGCGCGAGGAGTCATCTCTATATGTACTCTTCGACTCAGGACTGCTCGTTGTCGAATGGATGTCGGAATGGAGCGACGTGGTGGCACCTTTCACTGAGGTTGTAGGATTTACCAGCTTTGGTTTGGTGTTTCTTTGCGATTCAAAGAATTCAAACTTCGGTGTTCTCAACCCCCTGACCTCGACGTTGGTGAACTTTGGTGCCGCCAAATCAATTAAGGACTTCGAAGCGATACATTTAAGTGATGTCACATCGCGGAATGAATTTTTGCGCGCCGATGATATAGAAAAGCTGCGGAATCTCAAAGGTTTTTTAGAGAAACAAGAAGTCTATTTTTCGGTGCCATTTCAATTGGATGGTGGCGCCAGCAAATTGGAAACCTACGAACGAGGCGATGTGTGGGTGTTTCTCGCCAGCGTTGCGCAAGCGTGGGAGCGCAAGAATGCAAACAGATAATCCAGATATTCAATTTCGCGCTGCCACCAAAGCCGATATGCCGGAAGTCGCGAAGCTCTTCAAATTATCGCGCGAGTCCGAACTTCCTTACTTGCCGAAATTGCACACTCCCGAGGAAGATGTTGCATTTTTCAGCGTTGTTGTATTCGGGGAACAAGATGTTTATTTGCTTGAGGAAAGCGAGCGCTTGCTTGGTTTCGTGGCATACGATAAAAATTGGGTGCACCATCTTTATTTGCATCCAAAAGAGTTAGGCAAAGGATACGGTTCCAAACTTTTGAAACTTGCACTTCAGAACGCGTCAATATTGCATCTCTGGGCGTTTCAAAAGAACACGCGTGCAATTGAGTTCTACAAGAAGCATGGTTTCATCGTCATCAAAGAGTCCGACGGTTCTGAAAATGAAGAGAAGGAGCCGGACGTGTTGATGGAATGGCGCGGTGCGTGGAGATAGACAGCAGGAGTCAACAATATTCTTGAAGACAGACAAAAGAAAACGATGCTTCGTCGCGTGGACAAAACATCGTTTTCATAGTTGCACGTTTGGGTGGCGTTATTCTATTTTACGCAGCCTCTCCGTCTTACGCGGCCCTCTTTGATTGGTTTTCTTTCGATTGACGTGCTTTTTCTTCGTCTTCCGGTGTTTCCGATGTGGGTTCGGCTTTGCCTGACACATCTTCTCTGCCGAATTTCTGCATGATCCAACGACGGTGGCGCCATGCGAACAACGCCGCAATTGGCGTTCCGACAACGATCAAAACACCAACCAGCACGACGGCACCGAGAATTGCGGTGGTCGTGAAGCTGACTACGTTTTTCAACTCTTTCAAATCGGCTTTCAGAGTGGTCAATTGATCGCCAACTCCCTTAACCGGATCCTTCAGCGCGATTACAGGGTTTTTCAGCTCTACGATAGGCTCGTACATTTGCCCTAATTGGCGCTCCATGTGAGCGATACGTCTATCAACTGATCCCATGCCGGTATTGATGTTCGTAATGTCGCCATGCATGGTCTTCAACTGATCATTGACAGCGCCCATACGCTCGTCTACTTGAACCATGTCAGAGCGCAGTCCGACCATCGGTTTCTGAAGATTCGCAATTGGTGCTTCCAATCTCACGATTTGTTTTTGCAACTCAATTACGGTTTTCTGAGTATCCGTAACCGGCTTCAAGAGCCAGTGCATAGGGTTGAGATGTTGAAGTTTGAAACCTTTCTTTTCCTTCTTCATCACTTTCGGGTCGATTTTCTGACCATTTATCTGATTAGAAGCGTTAATGGTCGCTGTGTCCAAACGCTCTTGTTCAGCCTTATTAACTCCGCCCGGAGTTTTTACTGACTCTTTGGCCTGCTTAGCTTCTTTTTTTGCTTCCTTGGCCTCTTGCTTAGCTTGTTTGGCTTCTTCTTTAGCCTGATTGGCTTCTACCTTAGCCGTTTCCTTGGCTTCTTGAGCGCTGGGAGATGCAGCATCAGCCTGGGCCACCACCGGAGCCGAATTAGCCGGCTCGGCTGCTTGAGCCTGCTGCACGGGTGCGCTTAAAAGCGCCGCCGTTATAAATGTAAGAAATACTTTGTAGTACATGATGGTTCCTTTTGCTTGTCCGGTCGCTGATGGAATGACCCTCTCGCGTTCCAATGGTTCCCAAATTGAATTCGAGTTTATGTGAAAACGCCAACAGGCAAGGCGTTTCAGCCAAATGATGAACTTTACAGATTGCCTAATGGAACTCTCGCACCTTGCCGCCGTCCCCCACACAGGCTTATGAGCGAATGTTCGCCAGGCAACGGATTTGACCGAAAAATCGGATTTTAGGAGATAGAGGTATGTCTAACGAAGAAAAGAAAAACGAACTCGCCTGCGAAGGAAACAGCGAGTGCACTATGGAAGAAAAGCTTGCAAAGCTTGGAGCCAAAATTGATGAATTCGCAGCGAAGTCAGCAGAAATGAAGGAAGACGCGAAGTGCAAACTCGACGAACTCAATGAAAAGCGTCAAGCTGCAATGAAGCGTTTTGATGAATTGAAAGCCAGTGCGCCGGAAGCTTGGGCTGAATTGAAGGGTGGTATCGAGAAGTCGATCGCCGACCTGCAGCAAGCTTTCGATGACATCCGCGAAGCTTCTTCGAGAGCGAAGGATAAACTGGCTAGCTAAGGAAAACACCAGGGAGGGTGGAAACGTTCACCCTCCCTTATGGACAGGAGTTAAGGTATGAATTCAGAAGCTGTTGAAGACTTAAATGCCTTGTTGAAAGGCGAGCTATCGGCCGTTGAAACCTACAGCCAGGCGCTGGACAAGGTTGAGAACAAGGAAATCGCCAGTATTTTGAGTGATTGCCTTGCCTCGCACGAATCGAAAGTTGAAAGGCTGCAGGGCGCTATCAGAAAATATGGTGGCACGCCTGAATCCGATTCCGGAATCTGGGGCAGTTGGGCGAAAGTTTTGTCCGGCGGTGCTTCGGTCTTTGGAGACGACGCAACTGTTGCTGCTCTAGAACAAGAAGAAGACGCTCTCATGAGTGATTATGAGTGGCGCCTGGTGAAAATGCACGGCGAGCACCGCGACCTTGTGAAGAACGAACTCTTCCCTGAGCAACAACATGTTCGCAGCATCATCAGCAAATTGCTTAGTCAAGAAACTGACGGCGCATGGCCGGCAACACCGGTAGAAGGCAAAGAGATATAACTCTTGCTGGCTTGTCTGCGACGGAGCTTGCAGACAGACGATGCCACTGGTAGACAGTCGATGCAAATGGTTTGGAGCGGTGACCGAAAGGTTGCCGTTCCTTTTTAGTGCGTACGCTCAAGCGATGTTGTTTGTACGTTCAAGCGATGTTGTGCGCAAGATTCTTCGCAAAGCAGAAAGCAGCGCATCTCTGCGCTGCCTTCTGTTGTTCATCTTCAGCCGGTTGGTGCTCAGCCGCCGATGAAATCGTCTTCGGTGTACATTTTTTCTTCGTCCGGATCATTGCGAACATCGATGCGCACCATGTTTTCTGGAGTCAGTGTGCCGCATTTCGGGCAGGTCAAAGTTCCGCTTTCATAGCGGAATTTGGTGCTGCAGACATTGCACAAATACTTCCCTGCCTCGGCAGGTTTATTCTCCATTTTTGCCTTCATAGTTTTGCCCCTTATGATTAACCGTCAAGAACGACTGCGTCGAGCTGATTTGCAACACTCTCCAATTCTTCGGGGGTTGCACTCTCTTTCAAGCGAGGAAAGAGGGTCTTTTCGCAAAATTCTTTGTGACGTTCAAACTTGTAAGCGAGTGTTTCCAAACCTTGCTCGAAGCCTGGCTCGTCGACGTGAATCATGCAAAGATTCTCGGCGTCTGCTCTCAATTCATCGCGATGCTTTTGTGCTTCATTGATGAGATCGTCTATTCCTTCCGCGTTAATGGTGCTGATCAGTGCATTTTCCTTGGTGAAATTGCTCTGCAAGCCATCCAAGATACGCTTCGTTTCCTCAAAGACGCGGTCTTGAGTCCACTCAGAATAGTGGGCTGCGGTCTCAGATAGTCTGTGAGCTAAGTGAGCCTCGTTAGTGAGGAGGAATTCAAATACGTCCATGTTTAAGTTTCCCCTTTGTAATGACCACAGGGGAGACGCCAAACCTCCGCCAAGGTTCCAATTGCCCGCGGGATGCTTGCAGGTGTTCTGTGAATCAGCCACAGGTGCGAAAGAAAACGGGGGCGCCTTGTCGGCAGCCCCCGCGTTAGGCGGTTAAGTATTTGTGTCGTCAATGCGTATGTGCGGCTACGCTTTCTTTCTGAGTTTTACCGGCTCGATGGACTCGCCGGCGCGCAACTTCACTACTTCCTTGCAGAGAGCGTCGAGATCATATTCCGAATTTTCAAAGCAGGGGACGAGATTTTTCTCTTCCTTCTCGATGAGCGCACAAATCGCTTCGCGAAGTCCTTTCATCTTCGTCTCGAATTCTTCCTTGTCGATGTCGGCGTACAGTCGCTGGACCTCTGCTAAATGCATTTTGACGCTGTTGTCGCTGTCCTTCAAAGACTCGACCAGCTTTTCGTCTTCCGCCATCTGTGCAGCGGCTGGAAAGATGAGCGTTTCGTCAACTCTGGAATGCTCGGCCAGTTGAGCAGCGAGTTCTTGCACAATACCTTCCTTTTCTTTGGCATCGCCGGCAGTATCATACTTCTTAAGAAGTTTTTTGATACCGTCGTGATCGTTTCGAATCACTTCGCAAGCTGATACCACTTTGTTGTTAGACATTTTTTTCTCCTCCAGTCCGAGCACTTTAGACTAAATTACTCTTTTACTCTTCAGATTTGCAATCAACAAGAAGCCGCCCCAGATGAGCCTTCAGCTTTTCCAGGTGCCTTTGTTCGTCGTGCTTGATTTCCACAAGAATTTGCGTCAAATGCGTGTCAGCCTGAACGTCAGCCAGGTAGCTTTCGTACGCAGCCAGCGCCTTTGATTTGTGGTGCATGATCGAAATCAAATCGTAGGCTGGGTCATTGAGTGGAAACCGTTCTTTATTGCTGTTCATTACCAAATTTCCTCAAATCCCTTTTTCGGTTGCTTTGGTAGGCGATGGAAGGGGGCTGTTAGTTCCCTCGTGAAATAACGCCGCTATATAAGGCGAAAGCCGAGCGGGGCTCGGCTTAGCGGTGGAAGTAGAGGAACTCTGCCAGCGTGTCTGGACATGGCAACGGTCGGTGCCAAAATACACTTTCGCCGTCCGGTAATTTGCCCACGGCTGCCCATACGCTAACTACTGGGCCTGCATTGCGCGGGAGTTCTTCTTCCAGCGTCATAACCATGTTCGGCTTCATCTCCTGCGAGCAGTGAATCAACCGGCTCTTTACGTCGAATACTTCGGGGTCTGAGAGCGGCTGAAAGCCGGACAGGTGAGCACCCAACAATACTAAGAGCTTGTGCGCGGTTACGTCCGCTTCTGATGCGTCAGCGCCAATATACTCTTCCATTAACCAAAACCTCGCAACTCTTTCGTTCGATGCTTGAAGGACGGGGTCTGTACCTGATGGTTCCGCATTAAACGGCTCCATTACTCAATATTCGTCAAATCTCATATTTGAATTTTTGTCCTTTATAAGGGCGTCCCTGGTGCCCTGCGGGAACTTTTGTGCCTCTCGACGGCTCTACACAGCGGAATCAGCAGACGAAAATGAGGAAATCACTATGCATCAAGCAGTTGTTTGTATTGCGCCGAGTATTACGGACGCCGAGCGCTTAGTAGATACGCTCAAAGACTCGGGTTTCACCGCGGACGACATTTCGCTTATGATGCCTGACTCCTACGGCGCTCAAGAATTGGCATACGAAAAACACACCAAGGCTTCTTGCGGCTTCATGGCCGGTACTTTGATGGGAGCAGTCTTGGGCGGATTGCTGGGCTTCTTCGCTCAGCGCGGAGTATTTGGCACTCAGAATCTGGAACAAGTTATTGCAGCCGGTCCTACAATGGCAGTATTGGCTGGAATCGCGGTGTTCGGTTTGGCCGCCGGTTTGATTGGTGCTCTCTGGGGCCTCAGCATACCGGTATTCGAAGCGAGAAAGTTCGAGCGCACCATGCGCTTCTCCAATACGCTTATAGCCGTTCACACCGAAAATGAAAAGGAAGCCCGTGTTGTTGAGAAACTCTTCAAGGACGGCGGAGGACTCGAAGTCCAAAGAACCATGGAAGAGTCAATCAGAAGACCTAAACAAATGGAACAAAGCGTTATCGAACACGATAAACGCAAAGCAGCCTAACGCTGCGCTCTTCGACTTAAGATAATGCCGAACTCTTTTGTCGACTGCAATCAATGAAGTGTTCGGCACGGCAAACGCACTCAGGAAGCATACCTCCCGGGTGCGTTTTGCTTTGTGAGTTTTCATCGTTCTAAAGGCTGATTGCCTGAGGTGATCGACAATAACCCTAGGTATGATGCGCAGAATTCATTTGGATGGTGAAATTGTCGAAGGGGGACGCAGGCCGCTTGCTTGCAAGCCTATTTCAGGAGTTGCTAAGAATGAAGATTTTGCTTGCCATTGATGGCTCTGGATGTTCTCAGGATGTAATTAATTCAGCACTGGCGTTAAGGTGCAAGGCCGGCAGTGAGATCATGGTGTTCTCTGCTGTCGATTATGTTGAGCCGCTTCCTTCGATGGAAGGACTTAAGGAGAAGGAAATAAAAGCGATAGAAGGCCTGGTTGAAGAAACTGTTGTGCAACTTCGAAAAACTCATCCCCACGCCGTGGTCACGGGTGCCGTAGCGGATGGATATGCCGCGGACGAAATTTTGAAAAAGGCCAAAGAATGGCAAGCTGATTTGATCATGGTAGGCTCGCACGGCAGATCGGGCATAGAATATTTGCTTTTGGGCAGCGTCTCGAGAAGAGTTTTTCTGGAAGCACCCTGTGCCGTGCGAATAGTCAGACGACGAAGCGATGAGCACATTAAAAACGATGTGTGCCATGTAATTTTGGCTCTGGACGACTCCGAGCACTCCGAGAAATTGATCGAACATGTGCTCGAATTTCCCTGGTCGGCAAATGTCTCTTTTAAGTGCATTCACGTTGTTCCCAAAGATGGGCAAAAGATGCTTAGCGACGCTGATGGCATGTTCGGACAGATGCTGGTTCAGCATTATACGGATATCGTTGCCGGAAAACTTGGTTGGCTTGAAGCGGCGTCCGCGAAGCTGAATAACGCATTTGGCAAGAAGGTGGCTAGCGCCGACGTTCTTCGCGGAGACACAAGAAAAGTGGTAATGGATCTGGCCAAAAACTGGCCTGCTGATTTAATCATGGTCGGCTCGCACGGGCGCCGCGGCATCGAAAAGGCCGTGTTGGGCAGCGTGTCGGAAGCGGTTGCGACGCATGCGTGCTGCTCTGTCGAAATGACCAGATTGAAGAATTCGATTAACCAAAAAGTGCATATTATCGTTTGACTCGGCCGCAAAAAGTATGGATGATCGTCTTGAGGCTGAATCGAGATGATACGTACTGCGAAATTACAATTCCTATGTTGCTTTTGGGGAGTGGGTTTCTTTCTGGGTACGAACGCATCTTCAGCGCATGGCATCGGCTGGAAAGTTACGCAATTTCACGAGATAAATGGCAAAGAAGTTACGTACGTCAGCGAGCGTTTCGTGCGCGTTGATCGGCTGAACAACCACTTTTCCGTTCTTATCCTCGAACGAGAAGGAATGATCTATTTCTTCAGCGATAAGCTTAAACTGCTGTATAAAGCTCGTATTCCAGACTTTAACTTCAAATCAGTCAATCTTCTGCGAATGTTTACCGGAGGTTCTCGAGCCGGCAGCACCTGGAAGAGAATTGGCAAAAGTAAAATCGGAAACGCGTCGTCAGTTTGTTTTGAGTCGGCAGATTATAGCAACGTTTTTCGAGGCACCCCGGACGGAGGTTTTTTGGCCGGCGAAAAGAGCAGGATCGAAACCATCACAAACCTATACGTAAGTGACGAAATTATCCTATCGAAAACAGTCTCGAAATTATTATCTCAATTACAAGGCACAAAGGATTTTGGAGGCCTGCCACTAAAGGAAGTGACGACCTGGAAAGAGAAGAACAAATCCCGGATCAATATAGATCTGCTGAAGTTCGAGAAAGTGAATGTAGACGAAAGCAAGGGCCACGTTCCGAGCGGTTTTCGACTCACTGGAAATCTTAGTGACATTATAAACCTGGACGCATCGCCTGCTGAAGAATTGCTCTGCAAATAGGCTGAGCCTAGACTAGAGCTGATGTTGACGACTCACGAAGGCTCCATCAGCCCGTTTCTCACTAGCTGCTTTGCGCCTTCACGGTAACTTAAGGGTGACAGTTTGCTTCTGTTGGTTTTCAAAAACTTGATCACCGAATCTGGTGCCTTGTAGCTGTACTCGCGCAGTGCCCAGCCAATTGCTTTACGGATAAAAAATTCTTTCTCGTGAGCGCGCCGCAAGCAGAAATCGTAAAGCAGCTTTTCGTCGGTCTTTTCTTTGTGCTTGTTCATGCTCAATATTGCTGTTCGACGGATCCACATATCGTCGTCTTCGATCCATTCTTTCACGATCGGTTTCACTGCTTTCTGATCGTTCAGAAATGCAACACCAATCAGGAGAGTCGCTAACGGATCGACAAGATCCCACCACGCACCGTCACGCACCAGCTCTTCGTACAACGGGATCATTGATTTGTCGATAAACTTCTTGCAGCGCACAGCATAGTCCAGCGCCGCATATTTATCCTCACGCCGTTTTCCGCTCCAGAGTTTCAAAATCACTTGCGAATATTCATCGTGATCTGCCGGCGCGAATTTCTTAGCCAACTCGCGATATATCGGTTCTCTATCCGGCTTTTGAATTCCCCAGAAGGGCATGTCGGTTTTCATGTATGCCGCCATCTCGACAGCCTTGTCATGATCTGCCAACGGCTCGTATTCCGCATGGAGGAACTTCTGCGCGTCCGTTGCCATCCTGCTGCTAGTGGTTTTGCTTTTCAGTGGCATATAAATTCTCCACCCACGAGTCTAAAAGTTTACACGGAAGGAAGTGTGATGTGTACAATTTCTATATGCAAAATTGGGTCGCCGCTTCATCGTTAGCTCTTTTACTCTCTTTCAGCATCGGTACTGTCGATGGACATTGCCAGGCGTTTGATGTGCAAAAAGATCCAATTCAGGCTGCCGTCTCACGCGATGCTTCGGTGCCTGGCGAACAAGCGGCAAAGATGGCAAAAGCCGTTGCTCCAATGCTTCGTTTTCGCGTAAAGCTCATTTCTGCAATTGACGGTTCCATTGCACAGGTCGGTGATACTGTGCATGGTGAATTGCTCGATACCGTAATGATGCCCGACGGCAAGTTTATCGGCGCCGGCGCTCATGTAATCGGTGAGATCACCGAGGTCGATCTCAAGAAAAGCTCATTAAAATCTGACTTTTCGCCAAGACACTGGCGCAATTGCAATGGCACAATCTGCATCAAAATAACCAGAGTTGGCGAGCATCAATTCATCAATGACATCATCCCTGCTCCGAAAACACGGATTGAGCGAGTAGACAAAAAGGCTGTTACCCTGGGCGTTGATGGCAAGGGCGAGATTACTGTTCAATACAATTCCGCCGGATACACTGCCGCAAACGTTGCGATTTCCGGTGGCTGCCTTGCTGCAGGTCCGGCTGGTTTAATTGTAGGACCCATTGTTGGTGGCGTGGCTGGTGCTACTGATCCGACGTTTGCTTATGGTCGCCCAGTGACACAAGAAGATTCGCATCCGCATATGAAAGGTTTTTTCAAAGGTGTGATAGGCGGTCTTCCTGGTGGTTTCTTCATCTCTGGACTGACTAACCACGGCATTAACGTGAGCCTCGCGCCCGGCGACGTAATTGTTTTTCAGGAACGAACATTGACCGGGGTCAGATAGTGAGCATATGCTGACCGAGTTAATAGCTATTGCTATTGTTTCGGGACTTGCAGGCGTTGTAGCTTCGATAGCGGGCTTTGGTATTGGCAGTTTGTTGACGCCACTGTTCGCGCTGCGGATGGACTTGCAGTTGGCTGTCGCTGCTGTTTCGATTCCTCATCTATTGTCTACTGTATACCGTTTCGTTCTTATCAGAAAAGATTTGAACAAAGAGGTCTTCGTCAGTTTTGGTATTTGGAGTGCCGTAGGCGGACTGAGTGGCGGACTCATGGGTATTTTTATCAAAGAGCACCAACTCATTGTTTTGTTTGCCACGCTGCTCATTTTTGCTGGTCTATCAGGTGTGTTCGGACTATCAGAAAGGTTTCAATTTCCGAGGAAATTTGCCTGGCTTGCAGGACTAGCCTCGGGAATGTTCGGCGGACTTGCAGGAAATCAGGGTGGAATTAGATCTGCTGCGCTGCTGAGTTTCAATCTTTCGAAAATGGAATTCATCGCAACCGGAACCGGTATAGGATTGTTGGTTGACGCAGCGCGCATGCCTGTTTATTTCTATCAGCGATTTTCCGACTTGCTAGAGTTGCAAGTTCCCATTTTAATCGCAGTGATTGGCAGCTTGGTAGGAACTTGGTTTGGAAAGTTGGTTCTACACAAAATCCCTGAGCTAATCTTCAAGAGAATTGTTTGCGGAATCATCTTAGTTTTAGGAATTAGCATGTTACTCAAGAAGGGATGAGCAGGACTATGAACCAATTCATACTTAAATGCTCTTTCTCGATCTAAGCCTTCCCATGCTGAAGATGCCGACAACTATTGATGCAAACATCAGCGCGCTTCCAGCGGCTCCGAACATCGTCGGCAGAAAATACAGATTGAGCCAACTGTGGATGCACCAGTTTTTCGGATTGTTTTTGTCATAGATAATCGCGACGGTTTCACCTTGCCGATGCTCAGGCGGCGATGAGCCGACCTTGCCTCGCTCCACGAGTTCCTCACCAGTGCTTATTTTGAAACGCACAACCGGATAGGACGCACCTTTGGCCGAGTTTTCCAGGCGGACAACAGTACCGGTGGTGGTCATACCTTCTGCCAGAAGTTTTTGAGAGTGATTGTATGTAATGACGGCTATTGTGC
This sequence comes from Candidatus Melainabacteria bacterium, assembly GCA_020853845.1. Classification (GTDB taxonomy): domain Bacteria; phylum Cyanobacteriota; class Vampirovibrionia; order Obscuribacterales; family Obscuribacteraceae; genus QKMZ01. The sequence continues at coordinate 20,335 of JADYYD010000307.1, read as the reverse complement.
CGAACACGACTGACATCAAGCCTAAGAAAATCACAACCCATTTGTTATTCACGATTTTCGTTTCCCTCAGTCGTTGAACTTCGACTCCAGGCAAGCCCGCATCGGAGGTTTCGACAAAAGGTCTTTCATAGTCAGGTTCGACTTTTGAAACCGGGATAAGAGCAGACCGCAGTATATCCATTGTTCTTCGTTGGTCAGTCCTAGGTTTCCATCAATTAGTGCAAATTCGTTCGCCAGATTTTCTAGTTCTTGTGAATTGTCCATCGCCGCCGGTTTTCTCATGCGCTCAACTATTTCAATCACAAGTTTCTTGCGCTCATCGAGCGTGCTCTGAAATTTCGGACCGATGTAGCTGCTCTTGTCGACGATCATTCTGGCGTAGACGTTTTCCAACCAGCGTTCGAATTCCGCACCGAAATTGTAGGTCGTAAGGACTTTGCGTAAATTCTCTTGCGTGACAATGCTCGGTGCCGGAGCGCCTGGATAAACGAAACTCTCAGCTTCGTTCGCCAGCATTTTTGCAAAAGTCGAATAATATGCCCAACTGTTGTCGCGCCCGAGCTGCTGCGATAGTGATGCATTTGCCGGCGCCATGTCGCGCACCAGTGCGTCGCGAATCACAAAAACTTCGTGCACATTATCGTTGCACCCTGCCACTTTGCCCAATTTTGTCTGGACGCCGCAGTGTTCGCCTTTGTCTATCAACAAGCCGACAAACTTGTTAGAAGTCGCTTCAACGACGACATCCCCATCCACCCAGTAATGCTGCGAGCCTGGCATGGTTTTGTCAAAACTGGCAGCCCATGCGGTATCACCAGGAATCGGCTGAGCGTAAGCCATCAGTGTCATCTTGTCCCACGGCCAGTTTTTCACCGAATCGCGCAACTCATCACCATAGCTTCCCATCATCACGGCGCTGACGAATTGGCTGGCAAGTCCCGCTCCGAGGCTGTGACCTGTCACGTATATGTGTTCGGGCGCCGGATACTTTTGGGCAAATGTCTTGCAGCAAGCGGTGATCGGACCAAGCATCGTCGGCAGCACCTCGGCAAATCCTTCCGTTACTTTGCCGACCTTGCTGATAAGCGGCTGCTCAATTTGTTTCATCCCTCGCAAATCTGTTATCCAATCAGCATTTCCTTTGTGCTCGCCGACTGCGTTTTGCGCACGCCAGAGTGTTTTGCTGAGAAAGGCACCACTGCGGCTGCCGCGAAAAACGATATAAGCGTCGTTGCCGGTGGCTGTTTTCTTCATCAAGACAAAACCCATGAGACTCCACGACGGCTCTGAGTTGCCCGCTACTCCCGTGCCTCCTTCGAACACAATTAAATGGTCGTCGCCCGCAGGATATTCGCGAATCTGAACAAGCTCGACGTCATTGTTTGGATAGGATGTCGGCTTTGCTCTGTACCTTATCGCGTCGATTGATTTGATGTTTTGGGTGATATAAGACGGTGCTTCTACCGCGAGAAATCTTTCGCCGTCTCGTGTGAAGCCCGGCAACTGCGAATCGATCTGCTTGTAGTTGGTGAGGACAGGATCGAGATTTAAATTGCTCTGGCTCCATCCGCGCGCCGCGTTCGGACCGCTGTAGAATCCATGCTGCAAGCCTAGAGTTTGTGCGTATTCATGAGTGAAACGGCAGATGTTGTCGCGCCGGTCGCTGCCTACTCGAGAAAACATGTCGTACCATGGGTCCAATGGCAGACACAGCGACTGGTGATAAAACTGATAAGAAAGCGTGCACAGGTCGAGATTGAGAATCGACTGCGGAACAGCATCAGCCTGTGTGTTCGCGCCGTCCGCAATCGCCGCAGGCGGGACCAGCAACAAATTCGTAGTCAAAATCAAAATGACCAGAGTTTTGCTGGTTAACGCAGCGACGGCTTGTCCGTTCAAAACTGCGAGGGCTTTGCCGCGAAGATTGGCGATCGTTGAAATATCCATTTGTTTAGACTTCCGCTTTCTGAGAAATGGAAGTGTAGCGCAAGGGAGAAATCCCCGCCTCCATATTATTAGTAGGGATTCGGCGGCAAAATGTGATTTGTGTAATCTGCTGTTACGTCCGCCGGCAAACTATTGACAGCTCGGACCCTAGACTGTAACGTGGACAAAGGTTTGTATTTTTCAAGGCACGCATAAATGACCTTTGCGAATCACACCAGCAACAACCGACGTACGCGCCGCGTTCAATTGAACTCGGGGCCGGCTGGGCTGCGTTGATCTAGGTCACCAGAAACCACACCTTTAGCTCCCGAGTTCTTCAAAGACTCGGGAGTTTTCTTTTGTCCTGGCCGCACCAAGCGGCGCCCCGAAAGCCGAGCCACGCGAGAGCCGGCAGTTCACAGAGCGAAAGCTCGATATAAGAGAGGGAAACGAGATGGTAAGCACAATGTACAAAAAGCCGCCCGCCACGCCTCAAGGCTTCAAGTCGCAGCGTATGTCGCCGCCGCAGCAAGGCCGCTCGCCGCTCGCGAAAATTCTTGTCGAAGATACGCTCAGAGGCAAAGACTTTCTCGGCATCGGCTATTTCAATTGTGGCGAGCTGAAGCTTATTCTGGAAGTGGCCGCGCTTCTCAAAGCCAACAAATTCGACGACACGCAAACGCTCTTCGCCAAAGGGCAGACGCTGGCGCTCTGCTTCGAGAAGCCCTCGCTGAGAACCAAAGTTACGTTCGAAGCCGGCATGATTCAGCTCGGCGGCAGCTCCATCTTCCTTGAAGATAAGCTCGGCGTGCGTGAATCCGTTCCCGATATCGCCAGAAATCTGGACAGATGGCTGGACGGAATCATGGCTCGGGTATTCGAACACAACACTTTGATCCTGCTCGCGGACTACGCGCAAGTTCCCGTCATCAACGGGCTCTCCGACCTCGAGCACCCCTGCCAGGCACTGGCGGATTTTCTCACCATAAAAGAACAGAAGGATATTAAAGACTGGAATTTCAAAGGAATCAACCTTGCATATGTAGGAGACGGCAACAATGTGGCTAATTCACTCATGCTGCTCGCCGCCAAGCTTGGCTGCAATTTCTCGATCGCGTGTCCGTCCGGCTACAAGCCCGACGCCACCCTTTGGGAAATGGCGCTGGAAGAGGCGAAGCACACCGGTGCGAAACTAACTATCACGGAGTCGCCCACCCAGGCAGTCGCCGGAGCGGATGCGGTCTACACCGATACCTGGGTATCGATGGGGCAGGAAGACGAGATGGCCGAAAGGATAAAAATCTTCGGCTCGTTTCAAGTCAACGACGCTCTTTTGAAGTTTGCCAAACCGGATGCCATCGTCATGCATTGCTTGCCCGCGCACCGGGGGCAGGAAATCACAGATGCCGTGATGGATGGACCACAATCAGTCGTTTTTGAACAGGCGGAGAACAGACTCCACGTTCAAAAAGCAGTCATCTCACTCATTATGTAATTGGAGTTTATACAATGAAAAAAATTCTTCTAGCTTACAGCGGCGGACTCGATACCTCCTGCATCCTTACCTGGCTCAAGGAGAAATACAATGTGCCGATCGTGGCTTACTGCGCGGATGTCGGGCAGCAAGAAGACTTCGAGGCGGTGAACGTGAAAGCGATAAAGACCGGCGCTGAAAAGTGCATCATTGAAGATTTGAACGAGACTTTCGTCAAGGACTATATTTTCAAAGCGATCAAGGCCAACGCGCTTTATGAATCGTTTTATCTGATGGGAACCTCAATCGCGCGTCCTTGCATCGCTCAGGGCATGATCACCGCCGCGTTAAAAGAAGGCTGCGATACCATCGCCCATGGTGCCACAGGCAAGGGCAACGATCAGGTCCGTTTCGAGCTGGCCGCCAAATCACTGGCACCGCATCTGGAGGTGATTGCGCCCTGGAGAATGTGGCAGTTCGACGGACGCAATGACTTGTTCGACTACGCGGAAAAGCACGGCATTCCGCTGCCCGTAACCAAAGAAAAGCCTTATTCTATGGATGCCAACCTGATGCACATCAGCTACGAGGGCGGCATTCTGGAAGACCCATGGGCTGAAGCTCCGGAGAATATCTACCTCTGGACCAAGAATCCCGAAGATGCGCCCAACAAACCTGAATTCGTCACCATCGAATTTGACGCCGGTATTCCAGTTGCGATCAATGGTGAGAAACTCGGCCCGGTAGAGCTGCTCAAAAAGGCAAATGCCATTGCGGCAGAACATGGCGTGGGCAGGCTGGATATGGTGGAAAACCGCTACATCGGCATCAAGTCCAGAGGCGTATACGAAACACCAGGCGTGACGATTTTGATGCAAGCTCACAAAGCCATCGAGTCGCTCGTGCTCGATAAAGAAGTGATGCATCTCAAAGATTCGTTTACGCAAAAACTGTCAACTCAAATCTACAACGGCTACTGGTTCGCGCCGGAGACTCAAATTCTCTGGAAGATGGTGGAAGAAACCCAGCAACCAGTTACCGGCACCGCCAAGATCAAGCTCTATAAGGGCAACTCGATCGTGGTCGCCAGAAAATCGCCGGCGTCCTTGTATGACCTCAAGATATCCAGCTTCGAGAATATGTCTGAATTCCAATCTGCTGATGCAGGCGGATTTATCAATATTGCCGGACTGAGACTGAAAACCTGGAGCAAGAAAAATGCAAGTATTAAGAAAAGCCTTCAAGCAACCTCTTAGTGACGTCGTCACTGAATTCGTTGCCTGTACGCATGCCGATGCGAATCTTGTTAAAGCAGATTTGACAGGCAGTATCGCGCACGCTCAAATGCTTGCCGAAGAAGGGCTCATCAGCCCCTCCCAGGGCGAGGCGATTGGCAGCGGATTGAACAAACTTCTTGCAAAAGCGGAAGAAGGGAATTTCGATCTGAAAGTCGAGTACGAAGATGTCCACATGAATGTCGAGAAACAACTCGAAGAACTCATTGGTTCGGACGCTCTCAGGCTGCACGCGGCAAGAAGCAGAAACGACCAGGTCGCTCTCGACCTGCGATTGTTCACAGTCAGCGCCATCGATTCACTCATCGATGGATTGAATTTCCTGCAAGCTTCGATCGTTCAATCTGCTAAAAAGCACGTCGATGTGGTGATGCCGGGCTATACTCATTTGCAACGTGCTCAGCCGGTTCTATATGCGCACGCCATTCTGGCATTCCATGAAATGTTCGCAAGGGATATCGAGCGTTTCAACGACTGCAAAAAACGCACCGCTGTTTCTCCTCTTGGAGCCGGTGCGCAGGCTGGTTCTGCGCTGTCGATCAATCCACATTCCGTGGCCCAAAAATTGGGATTTCCAAAAGTCTTTTCCAACTCGATTGACGCTGTGAGCGACAGAGATTTCGCCGCAGAGTTTCTGATGGCGTGCAGTTTGACCGCCATTCATATTTCGCAGATGGCGGAAACATTGGTTATTTGGAGCAGCTCAGAATTCGGCTTTGTGGAATTGGCTGACAATGTCACCACAACATCCAGTCTTATGCCGCACAAGAAAAATCCGGACCCACTGGAAATTGCGCGTGCAAAATCAGGCGCAGTGATCGGGGACCTGGTCAATTTGCTTGTCACTTTGAAAGCACTGCCGCTCGGCTACAACAGAGACTTGCAGGAAACGAAACCGCCGGTCATAAACTCGGCGACTATAGTGTTGCAAGCTCTTAAAGTTATGAGCGTCTGTGTCGACGCGGTGACGGTCAACGCTGAGAAAACTCTGGCTGCGGCAAGCGATCCTGCCCTGATGACTACCGATCTGGTTGAGTATCTTGTTCTTAAAGGCGTGCCATTCCGGCAAGCGCATGAAAAGGTCGCCGAGCTGGTTGCCGATTGGCGCGAGAAAAATATAGCGCTTCCTGAAGTCGAACTGGAAGAGTATAAAAAGTATGCGCCCCAGTTCGAGAAGGACGTGTTCGGATTATTTGATCCGGCACTGTCCGTCGCTTCCAAGAAGTCGCACGGTTCAACCGGAAAAGTGGCGATCTAGTTCAGCACAGGGCTGGACTGCACGTAGACCTGATGCCACCGAAGCGGCTGCCTAAGCAGCCGCCGATGATGTTTCCGTGCCGACCCCCGTCATGCGTGACACCGATTTCTTGAACTTGGCTTGATCCGGGCCCCAATCGATTGTGATGTCGCCACTCTTGTTCTTGAATCGTTTTTCCTGCGTCTTGACAGACCTATTGACGCAGCAAGATGATTGAAGTCATGATTCATTGTGGTGTTTGAGAATTCTTTCGCGGCGCTTTCGTTGGATTTTAAGGTTTTCTTTGTCTGCCTAGTCTCTCAATCCGATGAAGGTTTGAATGACAAGCGCATGATTGGCCAGGTCGTCAAATTTGTCCGTTCGATTGACGTATTGCAGTTGATAGCCGACTTCCACGCGGTTTCTCTTGAGCATTTTGAGCCCGACTCCGAAAAACCATCTATTTTGATCGATACCGCCTTGCGGCCCGCCGTCCAGAGAGTTGAGGTTGATGAACAGCTCGTCTTGTGCGGTGACGTACAGGCGCTTGTGGATTTTCATGTTGATCTTCGCCAGTCCGCGAAGCCTGTTACTGCAGCCGTCTACGCCGCCGAGAAATCTTTGCTCTAAACGGGCTCTACCGATTACTGTGAACCTTTTGATGTCTTTGCTTGCGAGCACCTGCTGCCAGAGGCGGTTTTCATGCACGACCTGGCTGTTTTCATTGCTGTAGTTCGTTTGCCAGAGGTAGCCGGCAAAAAAGCCCAGGTTAGGCTTGTACCGGTATTCCAAGCCGGGGCGCACGAGAAGCTGGCTTATCTGCGAAGCGTCGTATCCGATACGCGGAGCCACCTCGAAATATCCGCGCAACTTGCCGCGGATAGGCTCGTCCAATGTCACCGGTGTCCACAATTGAAAGTCGTGTTCGGCATTGGCGCTGGCCTTCTGGGGAAGACAAGTGCTAAGCAGCAACAATGAAAAGCACAGAAGGCATCGAGAAAAGGAAACTTTCATTGAACTTGTCCGGTCGCCGTTTGCGAGATTGATCCGCTAATCTCGTTCGCTACATTGTTGCAAATAAATACCCGAAAGTGCGTCACTCAGGTGAGGAATTCTTCTTATTTCCCTCGTTTTTCCTGATGATGCAAACCTGCGCTCCACGCCCTTTGACTTTGTTCACCACAATCGTCAAGTTCTTGTATTTGATGCTGTCTCCCACGCGCGGCGGTCGGCGCAGGCGATCGAGGACCAGTCCGCTCAGGGTGTCGACATCTTCTTCGTCGATGGTGATTTCGAGGTGGTCGGCCAGTTCTTCCAAGTGTACGGTACCGTCCGCTCGTACCGAACCGTCGCTCAAGTCTTCTATCGAGTGCCGAGTTATGGTTTCATCAATTTCTCCAATCACCTCTTCGAAAATGTCGTCGATGGAGATGATACCGGCTGTGCCACCATGTTCATCCAGAACAACCGCCATGTGAGTGTTGTATTGCCTCATTGATTCGAGTACGGACTGCACGGGCACGGTGTGCGGAACGAATGGCACGGGGTGAATAGTGATCGTGCCCTCATTTTCGGATTCGAGCAGCGCCGCCAGATCTTTGACGTGAACAGTGCCGACAATGTTGTCTTTGTCTGTTGTATAAACCGGAAATCTGGAATGCACAGCGTCGTAAATGCACTCTTCAACTTGTTCCTTGGACGGCCGCAGCGGCACGGCCAACACATGGACGCGCGGCACCATTATGTCTTCTGCGATTAACTCGCCGAAGTCGAACATCTGCTGAATCACGCTGCCGATCTCATCGCTGATGATGCCTTCGGTTTCGCTCTCCTTGAGAATAAGCTGAATCTCCTCGGGGGAGAATGCGGAAATCGTTGCTTTAGATCTGTCGATGCCGAAGAATGTTTTGAGAATAATCGTATTGGCGCCGTTCAACACAAAAATAATCGGTTTGAACAGATTCATGAAAAACATCATCGGGCGAATCAGGAGAAACATCACTGTTTCCGAGCGTTGCAATGCCAGCGATTTAGGAACGATTTCTCCGAGGACGACGTGCATGTATGTAAGCAGCACCAGGGATAGTGCGCTGGCCACCACATGAACTGAGGCTATCTGAAGAAAAGTCGTGGCGCCGAGATAGTGTGAAATCCAGTGCGCGAGCACCTCTTCGCCGTACATGCCCAGTCCGAGGCTGGCGATTGTTATGCCGACTTGCGATGTGGCGATATAACGATCTTGCAGAGCTGGTTGTTTGATCACGGCGACGATACTGGCTGCCGTGCTGTCGCCCTCCAGGGCGCGTTTTTCGATAGACTGCTTGGGAGCCACTACTGTGGCGAATTCGGAAGCAACGAAAAGCGCATTGCAGAAAATCAAGAACAGTATTATGGAAAGCTCAAACATTTCTGGCGCCTCCCGTGCGTTCGATCGTCACAAGAGTGGCTGCGTGATGCTCGACCTTTTCGACTTTGATGACGGACGTTTCAAGGTCGACGGAGTCGCCGACTTCCGGCACGCGTTCTAAAATCTCAACAATCAGACCATTGATTGTTTCCGCTTGCGAATGGGGCAAAGCGCCAAGAAATTTGGCCGCTCTGTGCAATTTGTAGCTGCCGGCGATGCGTATGCGCCCGTCCTCGAATACCTCGACGCTCTCTAACTGTTTGAGCTCGTTGGCATCAATGTCTTCGATCAGCTCGGCAAGAATATCGCCGACTGTAACCAGACCCATCATGGCGCCGTGCTCGTCCATGACTACTGCCACATGCGAATGTTTGGCTTTGAATAAAGTGATCAGGCGGCCCAGAGTCAGATTCTCGGGGACGATAAGAACAGGCGTAATGAGCTTCTCCAGATCGCCTTTCTCGCCCTCTCTAAACCATGCTTGAATCACCTTTTTGACATTGAGAATTCCAATCACATCGTCGACCGTTTCGCCATGAACAAGCAATCGCGTGTAAGGGCTGGTCAGGACTCTGCGATAGCACTCTTCCATGCTTAGCGTGTTCGGTATCGCAAAAACCTTCGGTCTGGGAACCATCAACTGCTTGGCAGTCTTCTCGCTGAGTTCCAGCGCCTGGTGCAGCCGCTCATGTTCTTCCGGCTCGAGAAGCCCGCCGTCCTTGCTTTCCGCAAGCAGCATGGAAATTTCTTCCAGCGAGTGAACATGCCTGTGGCTGGATGCGGGAATATCCAGCATTTTTAAAATCGCAACACCGCTGCCGTTGAACAGCCATATGAACGGTCGAAGAATGACGGACGTGACGCGAAGCGGCCAATACATAAAGAGAGCGATTCGCTCGGAGTGCTGCAGCGAAATCGATTTCGGGACTAATTCGCCGATTAGGATCTGCAGCATTGTGAAAACGAAGAGGATAAGCCCCGCTGCGACCGACTCGGCGAAAAGATGGTCGATTTTAAAATGCTCGATCAAAAAAGCCGCCCAGTGCGGGCCGAGTTGTGTTTCTGTAAAGGCGCCCAGCACAAGGCTGGCGAAGGTAATGGCAATCTGGCAGGTGGCGATGTATTCGTCCAGGCGCCTGGGCGTTTCCAAAATCGGCAACAGCGCTTTCGCCAGAGGATTTCCGTCTTGCGCGGCCTTGCGGATACTGGTCGTTCGAGAGCCCACCGTTGCAAACTCAGCGGCCACGAATATGGAATTGAGGAATATCAGACCAATTGCGATGGTCCAGACGGTCATCATTGGAGATTCACCAGTTTCCTCTTGCGGCGCGCGTCACGCATATTTGACGACCTGCAAAGTCTGCCATAGTTCCACGGGCGAGTTTTTCACGCCCCTATCGAGTGTACCAATGAAGCCTTTCACGAATCAGACGGTATTGTTCTGGATACCTGGATGAAAAGCGAGCAGCCTGAACGGTTGCTTATCTTGAGCGCAACTATAAGCAATATGTCACGGTAAAACTACTATCTGGTGGTATCCTTGAGATCTGGGAAACCTTGGTCTTCGTCAGTATGCAGAACGTTCTTCCGAAAATTGTTTGTCTGGCGCTGTGCGCGTTGACGAGCCTGCTTCTCTACGGATGCGGGCAACATGGGGCGCCTGCATCCGCCACTTATGCTCCGCCGGCCGCGTCGGTCAAGCTCGATGAGGTGCGACTGGGTCCGGTCACGGAGAGCAGTCGCTTTTCGGCGACATTGAATTCTCGAAAGTCGGTTTATCTGCATCCGAGGGTTTCCGGTCTCATCAAGGAGATCTATGTTCGCAGCGGCGACAGAGTGTCGGCTGGGAAAAAACTTATTTTAATCGACCATGAAAAGCAGCAAATGGCGATGCGCAGCTATGAAGCGCACGAACATTCTTTGCAGTCGGAAGCGCAATCCGCACGCGAGACTTTGCAGTCGCTCGAAGCCGACAAACAGTCGCGGCTGTCTGAATTGCGGCTGGCACAGCATGAATTTGAGCGCGCCAAAGATTTGCACTCTCAAGGCGCCGTGTCGGCGCAAGAGGAAGACAATCGCACCAATCAGTTGAGCGTGGCGAAGGCGCAGGTCGAGTCGATTGACGCCAAAATTCGCGCGCAGCGTTCTATACTGGCAAAGTTCGAAGGCGAAGTGCGCCAGCAAAACGCGGCGATGAAAGAGCAGGGCGTTCTGCTTCACTACCACACCGTCGACGCCCCGATTGCCGGAACGGTAGGCGACGTGCCTATGAAAGTCGGTGACTATGTGTCACCGGATATGGTGCTGACCAGCATCACGCAGAATCGGCCTTTAGAAGTATATGTTTCGATTCCGACCGAGTACTCAAGCCGTATTCGCAACGGTATGACCGTCGAGCTGACCAGCGCCGATGATAATGTGCTCGGTCGCGCCCGCGTGTTTTTCGTCTCTCCAAATGTGGAAAGCCAGAGCCAGACGGTGCTTGTCAAAGCCATTTACGACAATCCCGACGAGAAGCTGCGCGCCGGGCAAATGATTACAGCCAGAGTCTTATGGAAAACGGAGCCGGGCGTGTTGGTGCCGACTCCGGCGGTAGTGCACCTTAGTGGTCAGAACTTTGTGTTCGTCGCCGAGCAGCAAGGCAAGAATTTTGTCGCCAGACAAAAATTGGTCAAGCTGGGAGACATCGAAGGCAACGCTTATCGCGTTCGCAACGGACTGACGCCCGGCCAAAAGATTGTTGTCTCCGGCATTCAAAACTTGACCGACGGCATGGCTATCCAGCCGAAAGAGTGACGCCTGATGTTTGCAGATTTCTTCATCAAGCGGCCGATCTTCGCCACCGTCTGTTCGCTCGTGCTTGTCATTGCCGGCGCGGTTTGCATACCCGGACTGCCGGTCGCTCAATATCCGCAAATAGCGCCGCCGCGCGTCAATGTGACCTGCAACTACACAGGCGCCAGCGCCGAAGTTGTCGAGTCGGCAGTGACGACCGTTTTGGAAAAACAGATAAACGGCGCGCAGAATATCCGCTACATCAGCTCCACCAGCGGTAATGATGGAACCGCCTCAGTCGATATCACTTTCAATCTCGAGCGCGATGTCGACCTTGCTTCCGTGGACGTGCAAACACGAGTTGCCGCTGTCGAAGGGCGCCTGCCCGAAGATGTGAAACGGACCGGTGTCGCCGTCAACAAAGTCTCCAGCCAGTTCGTTTTGGCAATCGGCATCGGCTGTCGTGATAATCGCTACGACAGCCAATTCATCAGTAATTATGCCGACGTTTATATCAAGGACGCCTTGAAACGCGTTAAAGGCGTCGGTGACGCGCAGATATTCGGCGAGCGCAAATATTCCATGCGCGTCTGGCTCGACCCGCAAAAGCTCGCCAATCGCAATCTGACAGCCGTAGACGTGGTCAATGCCGTAGCCGAGCAGAACGTTCAAGTCGCCGCCGGGCAAATCGGGCAGCCGCCGGCGCCGGACGGGCAGCTTTATCAGATGAGTGTGCGCGCTGTCGGCCGTTTGAAGACACCCCAAGAATTCGAAAACATGATCATCCGCGCCACTCCCGATGGTCAGATGATTCGCCTGAGCGACGTGGGACGTGCCGAATTGGGCGCTGAGAACTATCAGTCAATCGTGCGCTATCGCGGTCGAGAAGCCGTCGGTATTGGTATCTTCCAGACTCCCACCGCCAATGCCCTGGAAGTTTCTAAAGGCGTGCGCGACGAAATGGCGCGCCTTTCCAAACGGTTTCCGCCCGGTCTCGAGTATGACTATGCATTCGACACAACCCTTGCTGTTCGCGAATCTATTAAGGAGGTTTTGATTACCCTCGCTCAGGCGATTGGGCTTGTCGTTCTCGTCACATTCTTATTCTTGCAAGACTGGCGCAGCACTTTCATTCCGTCAGTGACCATTCCCGTGTCACTGGTCGGCACGTTCGCATTCATGCAAGCGCTCGGCTTTTCCATCAATACGCTGACTCTTTTCGGCATCACGCTGGCGACCGGTCTGGTCGTCGACGACGCTATCGTCGTCATCGAGAACATCAGCCGATTGATAAAGGAACGCTCTTTGAGCGGCATCGAAGCAGCGCAAGAATCGATGCGCGAAATCACCGGCGCAGTCATTGCCATCTCTCTTGTGCTGGGCGCGGTGTTCATTCCCGTCGCCTTTTTCCCCGGCACCACCGGTCTTCTCTACCGGCAATTCGCCCTCACAATCGCTTGCTCCGTAGGCATCTCCACCTTCGTCGCTCTCACCCTGACGCCCGCTCTTTCGGCTAAATGGCTCAAAGGGCACTCCGACAAAAAGAGCATTATCTTCGCCCCGGTCAATGCTTTCCTCGACTGGCTGAAGTCGAGTTATGAGTGGACACTGCGTCTGGCACTGAAAGTGAAACCGCTCGTGATTCTCGCCTTCTTAGTCTGCATGGGCTTGACGTACTGGTTGTTCACGACCGTGCCCAGAGGTTTCGTGCCTAACGAAGATCAAGGTTATTTCATCGTCATCGTCGAATCGCCCGAAGGTGTTTCTCTGGGATATACCGCTGATGTTCTGAAGCGGGTCGACGAGGCGTTGAGCAAAGAGCCGGCCATCGAGTCCAATTTCGGTATTGCCGGATTCAGCTTCGCAGGCAATTCTCCGAATAACGGCTTGCTTTTCGCCAGTTTGAAACCATGGAAAGAACGCCACGACGGTCAATCTCTCGACCAGATTATCGAGCGCATTCGCGGTCCTTTGTCGCAGATAACTGACGCTACGGTCATTCCGTTCAACCCGCCCGTAATCGAAGGTCTCGGCAATTTCGGCGGTTTCCAATTCGAATTGCAGGACATGCTGGGCGGCGACACCAAGATGATCGCGGACGCCACCAAGTTGATGTGCCAGAAGGGCAACGAATGCCCGGAACTGCGAGGCGTTTTCTCCAGCTTCAAAGCCAATTCTCCGCAGCTTGTCGTTACTGTTTTTCGCGACAAAGCCAAGTCTCTTGGCGTCGACATGAACGACGTTTTCCGCACTCTGCAAGTCTTCCTCGGCTCCGAGTACGTCAACGATTTCGATATGGGCAGCCGTATCTATCGAGTCTATGTTCAAGCCGATCAGAAATTCCGCTCCAATCCGAAAGACATCGAGCAATTTTACGTGCGCTCTAAGTCGGGCAAAATGATCAGTCTCGCCAATCTCGTGACAGTGACCCGCACCACGACGCCGCAGACTATTACACACTTCAATCTTTTCCGCTCTACCGAAATCAACGGCAGTGCCGCCCCTGGTGTCAGCTCCGGTCAAGCTATGGAAAAGATGGAGCAGTTGGCGAAACAACATTTGCCACCCGGAATGGGCTATGAATGGTCGGGTATCGCGCTCGAACAGATGGAGTCGGGAAGCAAGTCGTTTATTCTGTTCGCTCTCGGCTTTGTTTTCGTTTTCCTTGTTCTTGCCGCCCAGTACGAAAGTTTTCTCGATCCATTCATCATTTTGTTGTCGGTCCCGCTGGCCATGTTGGGGGCACTTTCTGCCCAATCGGCGCGCGGTTTGGAAAATGACGTGTTCTGCCAAATCGGGCTGGTGATGCTTATCGGACTGGCGAGCAAGAACGCTATCTTGATTGTCGAGTATGCCAACCAGCTCTACGAAAGAGGACTGAGCGTGAAAGAGGCGGTCGTGAAAGCCGCGACCATCCGGCTGCGGCCGATCCTTATGACCTCGCTCGCTTTCATAATGGGTATCTTGCCTCTCGTCTTCGCACATGGCGCCGGCGCTGCCAGCCGTCACTCGCTGGGAACAGCCGTTTGCGGCGGCATGGTTCTGTCTTCAATCCTGAGTTTGTATCTGGTCCCGGTCGTTTACGAATATGTGGGCACGATGCGTCAAAAATGGCGGGCGCGGAAAAAACCGCGGGTGGTCGAAGAAGAGGCGCCGCTGGCAGGCACGCACCACCAGTAGTGCGAAGTCAGCCGGTTATTATCGAATAGTTTTGCATCGCGCCATCTTTGCCGATATGCATTGTGCCCCGGGCTGCGCCGATTGTCACTGTGCTGATGTAGCCGGGCTGACCAGTATTCATATGCGTTACGCCTTTCGAATCGACTATAAGTCGATCGTAGTGCAATCGTAAATTAGATAGATGCAGATCATAGCCATCGCGCTTCCACATGCCGTCGAAGCCCACTAGATTGCGCTGCTCCCACCTGTAACCTTCCGGCGTTTTCAGCGAAAGCACCCTGCCTTCAGTGTCGTATTTGATGTCCGAGAATCGCTGCCCGGCTGCGGTCGTCAGTGAAGTAATGCGACCATCTTCGACGGTGTACATTCCGCCGTCTCGCGTGTAAGTTCCATCCGTCAAATTTTCTCTTTCTGGAACGACATCAGGACTCCAGTAATTTGCGATCATGTCATTCATAATGGCTGCGCTGATTCTGGCCTTCTCGTTTGCCTGATAGTTTTCGTCGATTTCTATTTCGGGCACGTCCGCCGTTGTGCCGTTCATCGCCCTGGTCAAGTAATTCCAGTCGACTCTTTGCATAGATGAGGGGCTGGACGCACTGCTCACAGCATTCCCAAGACTGCCTATAACGCCGTTTTGTTGTGCAAATTGAACCGAGGGGGTGGCTTCGGCCATGGCTGGTAAACTCCTGTCTTCAGGCTAAAAACCGATACTTGAATGCAAACTGGAGTTCAACTTGAATCCAAATCGTAATTCAATATCGCCGACTTCTTTGCGCTAGAAGTACAAACATTGTGCAGGAGCAGTATTGCAAAAACTTTGCAGCAGCCATAAAAAGGCAGACTCCCGGCAGTGCCGAGAGTCTGATTAAAGCTGTACGAGTCAGGAGAGCTATGTATTACTTTTTTACCAGGAGTATGTAAGCTCAAAAGGTTGGAGTACAACGTGATTTCATTATGCGCGCTATGGAGCGCTTTGCCTACCTGACTCACTGAAGTGCAATCGCCCGGGCTCGACGCCGCCAAGTCTTTATCCAAGGCGATCTCGGGGTGAATTGCTGGCAATGCCCAGTTCAGTCAAATGAACTTCGCGGCACGCTGGTTCTGAAACTTCGTTGAAACATTTTGACTTCAGAATGCATGCAGTCCCGCCAAGCGCCGCTAATACTTTGTCCGCCTCTTCGGGCGACAAGCTTTTAAAAAGGAACACGATTATGGGTCAAACCATCGGATTTCCAGCAAACGCCGCAAAACCGAACCGAGCCCGCCGCGCCGGTGCACGCAAGCGAGATGAAAAGCAATTTGTTCCTCATATTGATGATGTTTCTCTCGACCAGACGCAAGAGTATTTCGGACAAACAGCGCCGACGACGAAATGCGATTACGACATCTATTTGACGAGCGAAACGCTCAAGGCGGGCGTTTATCCGCACAATAGAGAGTATCGATTTGTGGAGAGACTTCTTCCTAACGGCGACGTCGAAACGATCTATTCCGGTCCCAATTTCCTCGACAGCCGCACTGTTATTGAAGACAGCCGCGGTGAGATAATTTGCACTATAAGAGCCAACCACCTGGGAAATGGATTTATCGAAGTTCGCTACTTTGATGATGGAAGCACATGGACTGAACATCAGGCCCCCGAAGATTGCGATAACTTCAGCTACAGGAAAGACTCGCGCGGGCGCATCACAAGCCTCAAGCTGAGCGATTTCACGCAATTGAAGTTCGCATACGGCGGCGACAATCCAGTTCCGTTTTTGTTCACCGACAAAGATGGCGTTGAATGGCGCCGATGCCCGAGAACCCTTGTTTTCAAAAACGCTGAAGGCGAATTGTTGGGCGGCGTTCCCGTCCAGCTCGTCGCTGCAAATGAATCGGGATCATACATGCACTCAAGCTACGGGCGTTTCATCGTCACGCACAGGAACGGCGCCACGGAAGAGCGCTATTTCCCGACTATCCGCGATTTGCTAGATCAACAATTTCCAGTCACTGTTGCTGTCTCAAGCGAAGCTGCTATCGAGCGCGCCGAGGTGTTTGCTTGCGCTCTGCGCAAACAGTATGATTCAGCCAGCATCCAAGTCGCAGTCATTACATCTGAGCACGTTGACGGCGATGTAGTGGACAATCGCTACGTCAGTCGCTTTTACTGAGCGCTCTCAGGCGATGTCTTTAATTTCCGAGAAGCCTTCTAGTTGGGTCACGAAGGAGTCCACCAGCCATTTATCGCTCTGAGGGCAGTCTTTTATCGCGCTTTTGAAGAGTTGCATCGCTTGCTCATCTTCGCCTTTTTCCAAAAGATCGCGAGCTACCAAAAGTTTCAACAGTCTTTTTTCCAGCAACATATATGTGCGGCCCTCAGTGATTCCTACTTTTCTATCTTGAACTTATTGGTCCATTTGTGCCTCCCTCTGCTGAGGGGGAGAGCATCAATCTGAACTGGCTTGCTTTTCGCCATTACCGGCAACCCGATCAGGGGATGTCTAAGCACTCGAAACAGGGCAATTTAATGCCTGGCGCAGCGTTGTTACTCCTTCGTTATTTCCCTGCTCTACTTTAGTGTTGTCCCCCCCAACGACCAAATTACGGAGTGCTCTTGCTATGGCAGGTGAGATTGGCGATGTTATGCGCGGTCAGGCGAAAGGTTCAGAACAGTCGCCACCAAAGGAAATGGCTCCGGCAGGAGATGTTTTCGCCTCTTACGTTTTTGCAAAGCCTGAGTATGCAAACTTTCCAAAAGCCGAACCTGCGCAATTCGTGAGGCCGGACGCCAGAGAGTCGCTATCGGTTGAGCATCGCACTAAACTGATAGAAAAATTGAATACGGCGATTGAAAATCAGAATTACTATGGTGCAGTTCAGATGCTCGGGACCACGACTGCCATGATGGGCATCAGCATTGCTCGTCGGCGCCCGGATGCAAACTTGATGGTGCTATTGTCCGGACTGGGCGTCTCTTCTGCAAGCGCAATCAATGCCGGGCTGGCAGGCGGTGCCGCGAAGGATGTCCTCAAATCCATGCCTCAAGCAGATGCTGAAAGATTCAGCAAGTACAACAAAGAGCTGGCCTTAACGAGGGATGCCGTCTTCGGTGGATATGGATTTGCCGGTGCTTTCGCGATGTTGAATGAAAAAGCTCCGATTAAACACCCGACCGTTGCTGCTTCCGCGGCCGTTATGGCGACAGGCTTGGATCTTTATACCAATCTATACACCAGGCGCAATGTCACCAACAATTTCCAAGCCGACTTTGCTGCATGGAAGCGCGAGATGCAGAAGACTTAGATGAAACATTGAGAGCGAAAGTTCACCGCACGACAATCAATGGAAGAAGCGCAAGCGCTGATTTTTATTGTCGACGGCAAATCGCCAACTGCTGAAAAATTCTTGTCCCAGCAAGCCTTCTCTTGCGCCCTCCTTGCCGATCGCGCCCTTGTTTCCCGTGTCGACGACCACCGGAATGTGACGCATGATGATCGGGCCGAGTCTCAATTCGTCGACCACAAATTTGCGGCCGGTGGATGTACCGCCGACTCCCTGGAATGAAACTTCATCGGCATCCTGCGGCAAATCGAGATCTAGATCGGTCATGTTCTGTTTGCTGAACAAAACACTGTATGCGCCCGTGTCGACAAGAATGTCTGTTTTCCTGCCTTTCGGTCCTTCCAGGGCGACGACAAGGTGCTTTCCTTTCTTTCGAAATGGAATTGAATATTGATCGCCCTTGTCGCTTCTCAAAATTTCTTGCGGCTTGCGGAAATAAATGCAACGTCCTTTGTTGTCGATCTCGTATTCGAGGTCTTCAAAGAACATTTGTCCGAGCAGCGGCTCGGTATCGAATTCTTCGGCTACTGTTAAATTGATTTTCTTGGTGATACCGCCAACGGTGACATTGGCGGGGACGGTCCAGGTGTCTACCGTTCCACCGACGCCACCGGCTTTGCCGGTCGCTTTTGTAGTCGGCGGCTGAATGCCCAACTGGCGAAGGTGGTTCTTCCCGAGAAAAACGCTGTGTGCTCCAGTGTCGAATTTGAACTTCAGTCCGCGACTATTAATGGCACCGTCGACGATCAGGTCGTTGCCGCCTGGCGTGATAGTGAAATAGGCGCGCGCATTGGGAGGAATTATGGTCGGACCGGCTTGAATAGTGTCCGGATCAGATGCGGCCGAAGATAACCCCGACGACGTTGCGCTTCCGCTTGCTGTGGAGCTTTTACCAGCCGAGGTACTGCCGCTGGCTGGAAGCCCCAACGCGTCCTCGATTCTCTTCAATTGCTTTTGTGCCAGACCTCTCACATTGGCATCGGGGGTAGTGGCAATAATCGATGCGTACATATCCTTTGCTTTCTGCAAGTCGTTGGTTGCGTGATAGCAAACGGCTCGATAATACTGGGCGTATGCATCATTGGGATTTGATTTGAGGCGAATGTCGAAATACTGCCCTGCGCCTTTGAAATTGCGCTGCTGAAAAAGCTTCATTCCGTAGTCGTAATACTGGTCAGCGAAGGCGTTTTGCGCCAGTGCGCCGGCAAGAAAGAGTGCTGAAGTCGCTCCGAAGACTGAAAGCCTGACAGCGGATGAAAATCTAGAGTTTTTTACTAAGCGCATCAAAATATCCCCCCGGCACAGTCATTAATATGCCCGGATTGCGAGAGCCGTAGAACCCCACTTTCGTTTATTTCGAACATTAAATGACCCTCCACCGCCTGTCCAATAGCTGCAAGCCAACCTACATCAGGTTTTGAAAGAGCAAGACCGCCTTTAAAACAGACCAAATTCGCGGTTTGGTTAACTCCCCTGCCGCGCCGGCGGGCTTATCAGTTACAATCATTTTGAGTCGCATCGGCATTGCGGGTTGATGCGCAACGGAGACCGATATTGCTCAGGCTGATTATTTCTCTCTATCTTCTTGCCGCCTGTTTTTCGTCGCCTGTGTGGGCGGCGGCCACCGACAAATCCAGGCGAGTTTTATCGTTACCCATACTTTATGTGACCGACCGCGATAAGACTGTCGTTCGCGGCGACCATCAGGACTTTGGCGTGCAGATGATCGAGCCTGTGGATGCGCTGTATTACGGCTGCCAGCAGGTGAAGCTGAAAGTGACCGCCGAAGAGGCTGAGGAGATGACGCCTCTGCCTCTGTGGGGCTGGAGCTTGCGCAGTGAGAAGGACGAGAAAATTGGTGAGGCACAAGTCGCTCAGAGCAATGGAAGCGCTGGGCAAAACTCGACTGTAGAGACGACGGAAAGCCTGTCGTCATCGACGTCCGTGTCCACCGAAGCGGCATCGCAAGCGCTGTCCGCGGCGGAGGAAACATTCAAGAATCAAGTGTTCGAGAAGACAGATGAGTTCGAACGTCTGGTTGCTTCCTTGCGCAAGGCAATGGAGATAAACAAACGCCGCGAGTTCATCATCTTCGTGCACGGATGCTGTATTGGTTTCGAAGGCTCGATGAACCAGGCTGCTGCGCTGGAAGAAGCTACACGCATACCTGTAGTAGCTTACGCCTGGGGCTCTGTCAAAGGCAATTATGGCGGCTCGACTATGACCTACCCGCGTTCGCAAGAGCGGTTCAATGGTCTGGTCCGGCGATTGTTGAAAGAGTTTCCCGACGAGAAGATTACTCTGGCAGGAAACAGTGTCGGCAATATGATGATTGTCGAATATTGTCTTGAAACCTGCGAACATAGCGAACTTCGCAAGTTCGACAATATAATCTTGTCACGCGCCGATATGGACGCTTTTGCATTCAAGACGCAGGTAAAGCATGTGGTTCGCGCCGGCAAGCACGTCAGTCTGTACGTGGCGAAGAACGATCCGCAGATAAATATTTCCGGAGTTCTGCGCTGGTTTTTCAATCCCAAAGACGGCAGCGAAAGGGTCGGCAATACGCGCTCGGCTCCCATGTACAAATGCGATCAGCCGGTAGTTGTTTACGATGTCTCAGCCTTGAAAATGAAGCACATAATGCCTCACAGAGCAGTCTCCGAGTTGCTGAATAATGACGGCTGCGCGCCTGCGGATTCGCCGGTCTATAT
>JADYYD010000306.1 GCA_020853845.1 Candidatus Melainabacteria bacterium | reverse complement strand
GGTGGTGCCCTTGGACGGTGGATTGTCGAGGCCGACCCTTACTTGGGGTCGACCATCGACACGGCTTCGTCGGTCAGTTGACCGTCGTCGCCATCGGCTTGCGGTACGGACACGACATTGGCGCGCCTGGCGGCGGCGAAGTGCGTCTCGGCGCGCTTGAGCAGCTCATCCGCCACATCGGTGAGCTCATCGACGATGACCGGCAGCGCGGTTTGAGCCGCTGCCTGGTTGATGTCGAAGCGCTTCATCACGACCTTGACGGTTGCTTCCGCCGCAGCCTTCAGGCGTGCCACCACACCTTCGAGCTCCTTGCGCTGCTTGGGAAGCGGCATGCGCAGTGAATCGACGGCGAAGCCGAGTGACTGCGCGGCGGTGCCGAGCAGGGCGCCGGTCTGATTGGCGAGCGAGAGAGCGATGAGCGCTTGGCTGGCTACGACAGGGTTTGTGCTTCTGGCGAGCGGCAGTGCTTCGCTGAAGGCGTCCAGGCGTTCGGCCAGGGCCCTCAGTTTCAGAAAGCGTTCGTCGAGCTTCGGTTTGAGTGACATAGAACCTCCATTCATGCCCCTTTCTAGAGGAGCGGGTTATTGTTATTGATGCTGCGGCTGCCTAAGGCTCTTATTACGGCAGCCGCTCGTCATCCGTTTGTGCAGTTGCGCTTCAGCTCAGAGCCGCGTAGCCGCCCCGCCGCATCGAGATGAACCCGACCACGGCGAAGACGGCGGCGAGCACCACCGAGAGCACGATGCGACCCGTATCCGCCGGAACGATGCCGGCGAAGGGCGCGATCATGCAGATGAAGGCGGCGAAGAAGATGAAGGCGGCCGTCGGCGGTGCGTAGATGTGCATCCGGTACACGCCCTTGAGCGCTGCCGGGATGGAGCGCATGGTGGCGTACATGCCGGCGGTGGCGAATGCCATGACGACGATGGCGATGGCGGCGAGCCACAAGGGGAGTTCGAACAGCGTCATTGGATTTCTCCGTGAGGTAGGGGCGGGAGGCGCATCCATGCACCTCCTTCTGACGATGCCCCGGGTTGCGGGCGGTGGTGCCGGGCGAATGCCTAGCCGACCACCTTGCGAGTCTTGCGGTTGAAGCGGATTCCCGTCTTGGGCTGAGGAATGTCGGCGGGTGTTGCCGTGCCTGCCGCCAGACGAATCGCCCAATAAGGAAGCAGGACACCGGTGAAGATGCCCCAGTGAATGCCGCCTGCCATGCGCGCGTTGATTTCCAGAAGAAAACGCGTGCCGTCGTCGGCTTCGAGGAACTGGACGTTGTACAGCCCGCTCAATTTGAGCAGCTCGGTCAATTTGGCCGATTGCTCCACGAGGTCGGGCTTGTCGTCGAGCACCTCTTCGATGCCGCCGGGAAACTTGGTGCGCGTCACGGATGCGACGAGCACGCCGTCTTCGGCAAGGCAGTCGACGCTGTATTCCGGACCGTTGAGGTACGGCATCACCATCATCTCCGGCAGAGGATTGCCCTCGCCGATCAGATAGGCCTCGACCTCTTCCATCTTCAGGGGAGGGAAGTCGCCGTTGTGAGCGTGCGGATAGTCGGAGCCCAGGTCGCTGACGATACGGAAGCCGTGACCGCCCAGACCTTTGACGGGCTTGAAGCAGAGCGTCCCGAAACGCTCACGATAGGCGCGAAGAGCAGCCGTCACCTGTTCTATGTCGGCAGCCAGCGTGTAGGGCGGAATCTCGATACCGAGACCGCCGCCTTCGCGGACCACGTCGTAGAGCTCGGACTTGCTTTTCAGCAAGCTGATGGTGGCAGCGTCGCCGGCGACGATGACCTTGCATCCGAAGGCAGCGAACTTGTCGCTGGCTGCCGAGAGGCCGATGGTGTAGTTGTGCGGGATGAGCACGTCCACCTTGTTGCGGGCGGCGAATTCGGTAGCCCACTCGACGTACTCTTGCGGCGTCACGTTGGTCGGCTCCAGCTCGAACTGGTCGGCGACTTCCTTGACGGCGGCGTTGGGGTCGGTGTGCGTACAGATGATATGCAATTCTTCGCCCGGTTGAAGGGAACTTCGAATTCCCCCCACGAGCCAGGCTGTCTGTGACAGTCCCCGGTTAAACCAGACAGTGATCTTTTTCATTCGTTGTCCTTTTGCACCTAAGTCCAGTCAGCTACAGGTTCGGATTGAACCCGGCTCAGCGGCGGCGCGTTAGGCAGCGCGCCGTCGCTTGTGTCATCGGTAAGCAGGATGGTCTTTTCCTTTTTCATAGAGAAGACCAACCCTGAGTGAAAACGCAGCGCTGTCAAAGCGCTGCTCGAGCCGGGTCAGGCGTCGGTCTTGACGCCGTAGATGGCAGCGCGCTCGATGATGCCGGCCGCCCACTTGGTGTGGGTGGTAGGCTCGCACATGCGGTCGTTCATCTTGAACACCGCCCTGGCGTCGGGAGCCAGGATCATTTGCGCCTCGTCCAGGTCCTTCTGGTCGACGCGGAAGCCCGCCTCGATGATCTTGATCTGGTCCGGATGGATGGCGGTCTTGCCGAAGAGCCCCTGCAG
Organism: Candidatus Melainabacteria bacterium; assembly: GCA_020853845.1. GTDB lineage: Bacteria > Cyanobacteriota > Vampirovibrionia > Obscuribacterales > Obscuribacteraceae > QKMZ01. The sequence goes on along the minus strand of JADYYD010000306.1, from coordinate 5,040 downwards.
GAGGTCGAGTTCGACCTCCTCGGCGAGCACCTCAGGGTTCTTGGTGCACTCGCACACGGGCGCCGAGAGACCGAAGCCGTAGGGGATGAACTCGCCGGCCAGGCGGCGGATGACCTCGCCGACCGGGGTCTGGTAGATGGTGCGGCGCGGGTCGCGACGCACGCCGAGGCAGTGCAGCAGGTCGTTGCCGCCGATGCGCAGGCAGAGGATGCGGTCGCGCGCGATCTCGTCCTGAGTGAGCAGCTCACGCAGGCGGAACATCTCCTTGGCGTTGAAGACCTCCTTCGTCTCCAGGGTCGGCATCAGCTTGTAGGGGTCCTTCTCGGTGAGCAGCGCCAGGTAACGCGGCAGCGACTGGTAGGTCACCTTGGGCAGCACGAAGCCTTCCACGTTGTGGATGCCGGACATGCGCAGGCACTTGCCGAGCACGTCCGCGTTGCGCACGCGAATGAAGCGCATCGGTCCGACGCCGGGCTTGAACTGCTTGAGCGCCTTGCCGATGTTGCTGATGGCGAAGGACAGCTCGTCGTGCCGCACCGCGTCTTCCAGGCAGAAGATGACGGAGCGCAGGAACGGATACTTCTCGCCGTTGGCGATGGCGACGATGTTCTCGATCGGCTGGGTGCAGGGCACGTACATGCTGGCGCCCAGGTGAATCTGCGAGCGGTTCTTGATCATTTGTGCGTTTCCTTTGGCAAATTGTTGAAGATAGCGAGCGAGGAGTTGGGGTTCACTCATCTCGCTTACTCGACTACAGACTTGATGATCACGGCTGCCCTGTAGGGCATGTCCGCAATGCGCTCCACGACCACATCTTTCTCCACCGCCAGGCGAAGCAGATGCTGCACGTCTTCTGCCGTGTTGTCCTGAACCAGAAGCCGGTCCGGGACGCGACGGAGCATCGCGCGAGTGGCCTCGCCGATGCCGGGCTTGACGTGATTGCGCTCGGCGTCGTACTGCGCCATCATGGCGCTGACGAACGAGTGCGACATGCGGCTCAGACTGCGGCGCTTGTCGGCAGTCCACCTGACGGGGCGGGTGAAAGACAGAGCCGTGAGGACATGCGGCGTCAGCTCGTCGACGTAGAACCGGGAGAGGTCCTCGTCGCGCTTGTCGCCGTAGAAGGCGCAAGCGTGGAAGTCGCCCGGCTGGACATACCGCTCGCTCAGCACCGTGCGGCTGACCAGACCCGAGACGGTGCTGTTCAGCACCGCATTCGGTATCAGGTAGTCTTCTTCGGTGGCGGCGAAGGTAGCCGAGCCGGCCAGGTCGGCGAGCACCCAGAGGCTGGGGTCGACGTTCTTGTGCCGGCTCTTGTTGTAGCTGGTGACCGAGGTGAGAAGCTCGGCCGTTATCACTCCTTTGCCAGTCCAGCCGTCCACGAAGACGATGTCCGTGTCGGCGTGATGGGCGCAGATGTAGTCGAGCGCTTGCCAGTCGATGCCGCGGTCGCGGATGATGGAAACGCAGTAGTGCACGGACTTGCGACCGAGCACTGCGAGGGCGCGATGGAGCAGCACGCCGACCGGAGTTCCCGCGCGAGCGAGAGACACCACGACCACTTCGCGCCCGGGGCGCTTAGAGAGCGTGGCTGCCAGGTCAGCGATGTGCTGCGCCATCTTCTGGGCGTTCATGCCGAGCGCCCTGTGGAACAGCGAGAGGTAGGCGGGCGACGGCGACTTCTCGGCGGAGAGCATCTCGGAGTAGTGCGTTCCCGCCTGAATCAGGCGTTCCTTTTCGGCGACATCGGTCTCGGCGATGGGCACCACCTTGAGCAGGAAGGTGACGTCGCCGGATTCGTAGCTACCAGGGAAATTGATCATTTACTTGCCTCCGTTGGCCATGGCTTTGATGCCCTCGAGAAAGGCACGCGAGTTTTGCGTGCGCTTCGGGAACAGGACGTAATCGCATTCGCCCATGAACGCGGCATCGGTGAGGCTGTCGCCCATGCCGATAGTGACTGCGCCTTTGGGCACGACGTTGTCGATGAACCAGCGCGCCGCCTTCTCTTTGCCGAGATACGGCGGGTAGACAGCCACGAAGTTGCCGTTCTTGTGCACGGTCCAGCCGGCTTCGACGGCTTCGACCAGCACCGCATGCAGTGCCGACAGCTCCTCGAGGTTGCGGCTGTTGTGCTTCACCGAGAGGAACATGTCGATGCCGTAGTCATTGAGCAAGACGCAGCGCGCGTCGATGGACGCGGCGGAGGCTTCCCTTTTGACCAGGGCGAGCAGCTCGGCGAGCACCGGTTGCGCAGCCTGAGCCGGTGCCTCGACATGCTGGCGCCACTTGCTGAGCGGCTGCCCGTTGGCACCGAGGACGGTGCCGCCGAAAGCGGTGATGGCGTAGCGCCGGAACGGCAGCTTGAAGCGGCGCATGGCGTCGGTCGACCGCGCGGTGGTGGGAACCACCTCGCAGCCGGCGCGGAACCAGTCCAGCATCACCTGCTGTTTGGGCGTCAGAAACCCGCACACCTCACCCTTGTTGTCCCAGGCGACAGGCTTGGCGCCCGGGACCTTGGGCTCGCGGCCGCTGTCGATAAGGTTGTCGTCGACATCAGCCAGCAAGAAGATCTGCTTTGCGTTTTTCATAGCGGAACTCCAGAGTTTCGGCGCCGAGGGCATCGACCAGGGTCTGGTCCACGGAGCCTGCCGGCGTCTCGTGGCACAGAATCACCCGGTTGTAGTCCGAGCGGCGCGCGTTATACAGGAAGTTGACAATGCCGTCACCGTAATTGTCCGTATGCTCGATACGGCAACCGATGGCCAGCTCCGGATTGACCATGATCGGCGAGCGAGTCGTCGACTGGTAGTACACGTCAAAGCCCGCGTCCTCCAGCGCTTCTGCAAGCAGAAACGGCGGATAGGCGAACTCGCCTGTGCCGAGCACCAGCATCTTCTGACCGTGCTGTCCCCAGTGGCAGGTGATGCCCGGATGAGCCAGGCTGAACATCAGCTCGCGGGCGAGCTTGCGCGCGTCCGCTTCGCTCGAGCTGTCGGCGGCAAGACCGAGTCTTGCGAAGTTGCTCGGCAGTTCGGCATCCAGAACCTTGCCCGAGCCGGAGACTTTCGGCATCTCGACCAGCTTCAAGCTGGGCGACGGGGTGAACTGGTATTCGCCGTGCAGGATAGCCACCGTCGATGCCGGAATCGGCATGGCGTCGAGCGTCTCCTGCGTGCGCTTCGGTCCGCGCCAATCGGTGATCACGCCCGTGACCACCTGCTCGACCTTCGGCATGATGGTGGACATGTTCTTGACCAGATTGACGAAAGTCTTGCCCGTCGACGCCTCGTCATCCATGAGCACCAGCGAACGCGCGCCGTAGAACATGGCCTTCAGCGCTTCGTCCTCGGGCTCGTAGATGATGTGGTCGGCGGCGTGCGAATGCTCCTCCAGAAACTCGATTGCCACCGGCTTGTCGAGCCTGTAGCGCGTGGACTGGGTGAACATCACGTCCTTGCGCCCGGTGAGCCGGACGTATTCGTCGAATACGCCGTTGCCGAAGCAAATCGCCGTCTCGGCCATGCCGATGACGACGACCGGACCGGGCAGGTCGGCCGGGATCTGAGCGGCCAGGCGCGTGTGCACTTCGCGGACCTTGGAGGGGCGCACGGGGATGTGCTTGCCCAGAACCTTGGAGACGAAGAGGAACCCGCGCTTGGGGTTCTGGCGAGCGGCGAAGCCGCAGATGTCGGCAAGCGGCATCTCGGTGTTGAACACCTTGATGTCCAGCCGGCCGGTGGGCAGTTCGACCGAGTGGGTCTCCTGCACTTCATTCAAGTTCAAGAGCGAACCGGCGCCCAGGTGGGTGTGACGTCCGGGATCCAAAACACGATGTTCTAGAAACATTGGCGTGTTCTCCTATTTGGCATGCGCGCGTAAAGCGCTAGGGATAGGGAGATAGACAGATGCGCTCAACGCGCAACGGCACGCCGCAGGAGAAGTGAGCGTGTGGTAACGCGCACTTCAGCCGCAAGCGATGCCGCAGGATTTGAACAGAGCGGACGTCGATGACGCCGCGTTAGGAGTGAGTTTCAGACTGTCACGTCGCGGATGCGGCGTTGTGTCCGACAGTTTTTCGCTGGTTGATGTGAACTACCCCGAACGCGCCAGGCGGCGCAGACGGAAGTATTGCGAGTTCTGCCTTTCGCGACGGCGCAGCTCGGGTTCGAGCCACGAGACGTAGCGAAGAAGCGGGAACCAGGCGCAAGCGATCGGAGCTACCATGAGCAAGAAGGCGACGCCGAGCGTCAGGTAGCCGTCAAAACCGGCAGCCTTCATGGCGTTGGCGACCGGCATGGCCATGCCGAATATACCTAAGCAAATGGCGCCGCCGATGGCAGCCATCATGAGGAAGCCGCCGAAAAACAAACCGAAGCCGATGTTCTTCAAGACAAGCATGTTGTGTGCTTTCTAGTTGGGGTTCACCTGTAGCGTGTGGTCGGTCAGCCTGAACGATTCGCACCCGTACCGAAGGTACTGAGCGTTTCTTCTGCGCTCAAGCTGATAGACGACACGCGATTGTTTCTTTAGTCGCATGAGCTTAATGGGCTGTGCCTAAAGCTTTCGACTAAAGAAAGAATCGCGCGTAGAACACTTTCAAGAACCTTCCTTGACATCGCGAAGGAAAAATTTTTGCTTGTAGTAGCAGAGGTGGAGATCGCGCGCGATCACTTCGCGACAAAAAAAATTCCGCCGGCGCGGAGTCTATACGCCTGCCTGCGGAACTTGTATCTGTTTTATCCGCCCGCGTAATAAACCCGAAGCGGGCGACGCTTTGCTCGAGCAAAACGCCGCCCGTCCGGATTCAATGCGAGAGCTGCTTAGCGCCGACGGCGGCCGCCGGAGAAGAGCAGCAGGAAGATGATGAGCAGGAGCAGGAAGGCTCCGCCGTCGACGCGGGGCGAACCGTTGAGAAGGTTGCGGAACATGGGCGAATTTCCTTTCTCGATTGAGGGGATTGAGGTCACCTTGGTAGCACGGGTGGTGCCGCGTTTTACGGCGACGCCACCCGCACTGTGAAGTCGAGCGCGTTCAGCT
>JADYYD010000305.1 GCA_020853845.1 Candidatus Melainabacteria bacterium | reverse complement strand
TATATAGAATGACGATGTCGGTGGTAGGCGCATATTTGCCGAACGATCGCGAATCGATTCCGGATGTTCTCTACCGCAAAAGGCATTTAGCCAAAGGTCCGCGCGTAGTCGTAATCGGCGGCGGCACGGGACTTTCAAATTTGCTGCGCGGCATCAAAATGTTTACCAACAACATAACGGCCATCGTGACGGTCGGTGATGACGGCGGGTCTTCAGGACGGCTACGGCAAGGCTTCGGCGTGCTGCCTCCCGGGGATTTGAGAAACTGCATCACCGCACTGGCAGACGAAGAAGGTCTGGTCACAGACCTTTTCCGCTATCGCTTCGAAGCGGGTGAAGGACTGGAAGGCCACTCTTTTGGAAACTTATTCCTGACTGCAGTCTGCGCCATCACCAACGGTGACATGCTGGAAGCGACGCGTGTGGCCAGCCGTGTTCTTAACAGTTGCGGTCAGGTGCTGCCTTCGACATTAATCAACTGCACTCTCATTGCCGAGATGACCGACGGCACTATTGTGGAAGGCGAGTCGCAAATACCTCTGCATGGCGGCCGCATCAAGACTTTGACGATGCAGCCTGCTAAGCCTCCCGCCACCCCGGAAGCTATTGATGCAATTCACGATGCCGACTTGATTATTCTTGGTCCCGGCAGTCTATACACATCCATCATTCCGAATTTGCTGGTCGATGGTATCGCTGCCGCTATAAGAGATTCGAATGCAGACAAGATTTATGTCACCAATGTTCTTACGCAGATTGGTGAAACAACCGGATACAGCGTCGGCGATCACATAGAGGCAATATTGTCGCATTCGGGAACTCCAGGAAATCTTGGTTACAGGCTTATGGAAACAGTCTTGGTCAACGATCAAACGCCGGACTTCGAAGGCAAAATTCCTGCCGAGGTCAAACCTGTAAATCTCGATTCAGAGCGTATACGTGACCTGGGCATTGTCACATTGAAACGATCTTTATTGAGCGCAAAATCTGTCGGTCATCATGATCCGGACAAGCTTGCCAAAACAATTATGATCTGGCACATGCGTCACGGTCGCAAACAGCCGATTAAAGCGGTTTCCGGCAAGGTGGCACCAAAGGCCGATTCTATCGCAATGAGCACGACTGCTGAAGAGCTTGATGGTGCCGATTCCGCAGAAATTATGAATCAGAAAGAAACAGTCGATGCCGCCAGCGGCACTTAGAGTTACATAACAGGAGATAGATCGGTGACAACGGAAACAGCACAGAAAGAGAGTTTGGGTAAAGCGCTGGGACGCATAGCATCGGGAGTCTATCTCGTCTCCTTTGCAAAGGACGGGAAAAACGACGGCATGCTGTCGACCTTTGTAATGCAAGCCGCATTCGACCCGCCGGTTGTTGTAGTCGCCGTCAACAACAAGCGCCCCCTTCTGGACATTCTCAAGCCCGGCGATTCTTTGACCGTAAATGTGATGTCAAAGCAAAACATGGACGTCTACAAAAATTTTGCCAAGCCGTATCAAGAGGGTGTCGATCGCTACGAAGGCATAGCGCTGAAAGACGGCACCGCGAATCCTGTGCTTGCTAATTGCGTTGCTTTCATCAACTGCAAAGTCATGACGTATGCAGACGCCGGCGATCATCAATTGCTGATTGCAGAGGCTGTGGACGGCGAGCAAATTAACGATGACGAGCCGATGATACATTTGCGCAAAAACGGCTTCGGATATTAAATCGAGACCTGGCGATCCATTTTTTTCATCGCGGCATGCACAAGTATTTTCCTGGGAAAATACTTGTAGGTGGCATATGACGAAATTCAGCGTACATCAGGCTTTTCAGCCTGGTGAGCATTTCTTTGCCCAGCTTCTAAAATCAAGTTTCCCACAGGCGCTGGCTTTGCGGTCACACGCCAACAAGTAAATTCCCAGGAAAATAATTGTAGGTGCGTGGAAGTTTTTCAAGACACATATACCGGTCCGAAATTTTACGCCAGCGAATTTTCGCCTGCAAAGCGCGGTTACTTAGAAAGCGCGGTTAATCAGAAAGCGCGGTTAATCAGAAAGCGCATTTAATCAGGATGCGCGCGCCGCCGATACTTCCTTGTCCTCTTCGTCGGAAGAAGCATCGCTGGGGGTGTAATCGGCCATCAATTCCATGGCTTCCTCATAGCCCTGCGTGATCAACTTACGCGAGCGCTGCGGATCGATTTCCAGAAGCGTCGTATTGACTGCTCGCTTCGGCTGGAAAACGCGAATGTCCACGTTTTTCCTGCCTTTGGATTCGATATTACCCTCGGCGACCAGGCGATTGTAGAGTTCCGCCGTCTGAATTTCCTTGCGTGCGGAGGCGTCGAGCACGATATCCAGGCAACGCACGATAACTTCAAACATATTGGTCGGGCAGACGTTTATTTTCTCAGGGTGCAATAGCACCATGTAGACCTCATCTGCTCCCATCTGAATAGCTGTTTCCATGGGCGTATTGCGAACCAAACCCCCGTCCACCCAGAGACCGTGGCCGTTAATATGTCGAGGCGGGAATGCCATCGGAATGGCGGATGTTGCCATCAACACATCGATAAGTTCATTTGTCGACATGATGTCGTCCATCATGAAGAGCTTCGTCTCCAGACTGCACAGATCCGTCGCGCACCAGCCAATCTGCATGTTAGTGGCGCGCAATTTCGGAAGATTTACTTCGCGGCGAAGCACCTCTTCCAGAGGAGAATTATCCAGCAACCCGAGTTTGTGCCCGAGGAGCATACGCCCCATCTGGTGAGGAGATGGCAACCTGAAAATATCATTGGCGCGAATCTGGCACCAGAGATCTTCCAACCTTTCGATGCCGCCTTGAGCGACGATCGCGGCATTAATACCGCCGATGGACGTGCCGAATGCCATGTCGAACTTGAGCCCTTTCTCGTAGAGCGCCTTCACGACGCCTACCTGATAAGCTCCTCGACCGCCTCCTCCCGGTAGTACCAACGCCCGTTTTGGACGTTTCACTTGGGTGGGTTGACTGCGGTCTCCATCTTCCATATCAGGGCTCCGGTAAAATCTTGTGCTTTGGAAATCTGCTCAATCAGTTTCTCTTGCTACTCCCATATTCTAGATGAGAGATAGCCTTTGTTAGGGGAGTTAATCCGCTCTCTAACTTCCAATACTATGTAATATGTGCCCCATTCCTGGTTGATATAAAAGTGATAGTTCTTATTATCAGCTTCAGGGGACAGAAAACACGTCAAAAAGACGCGCCCCCGGAGCACCAGGAGCGCGAATTTTTTAGGTTTCTCGATTAATCGCAAGCGACAAAGCGCGGGCGACTATGAGCGGGCGACCAAGGGCAAGCGACTATGCGCGAGCGACTTGCTTGCTCGCTTCAGCCACGAATTTTGCCACTTCAGATGGGGTTTTCGCGACTTTGATACCGGCTTTCTCGAAGGCTTCGATCTTCGATTGAGCCGTACCTTTTCCGCCGGAGATGATGGCACCGGCGTGTCCCATGCGTTTGCCGGGAGGTGCGGTTTGACCGGCGATATAGGCGACCACCGGCTTTTTGACGTTCGCCTTGATGTAGGCTGCCGCCTCTTCTTCAGCGGTTCCGCCGATTTCACCGATAAGAACAATCACTTCGGTCTTCGGATCTTCTTTGAAGAGCGAGAGCGCTTCTTCGTAGCCCATGCCCTTGATCGGGTCGCCGCCTACGCCTACGCAGGTCGATTGTCCAAGTCCGCTTTCGGTCAAGGCAAGAGCGATTTCGTAGGTGAGCGTTCCTGAGCGGCTGACCATTCCGACCGGTCCCGATTTGAAGATCGAGCCGGGCAGGATGCCGATCAAGCACTCGCCGGGAGTGATGATGCCAGGGCAGTTCGGCCCGATCAATTCGGCGCCTTTGGCTTTCACCTGGGCGACAAGCTTGGCTGCATCTTGCGGCGGAATGCCTTCCGTGATGAGAACGATCAGTTCCGCACCGGCGTCGAGGGCTTCGGAGCCGGCATCGAGAGCAAGGTAAGGCGGAACGAAGATTACCGACGTGTTGGCGCCGGTAGCCTGGAAAGCCTCCTTAACGGTGTCGAACACCGGGATTCCTTCGATTTTGCTGCCGCCCTTGCCGGGAGTGACGCCGCCGACGACTTTGGTGCCGTAGGCGATCATGCGCTTGGTGTGGGCTGAGCCCATCTTCCCGGTCGCGCCTTGAACGATCACTTTGGTGTCTTTGTTAACTAGAATCACTTTCAGAATCTCCTTAAATTAGCGCGCGGCGCCGGCGGGAACTTTCGATTGCGAGACGGCTTCTTTGACGGCTGTCTCCAGTTCCGGATACAGCTTCAGTCCGGATTCGGCTAGCATTTTTTCTGCGACATCCTGATTGTTGCCGCGCAGGCGAACAACCAGCTTGCGCTCGGGATGGCGCTTCATGAAAGCGGTCAAGGCTTGAGCTACTTCATCGCAAGCAGTGATGCCGCCCAGGATGTTGACCAGAATAACGTCGCACTTCGGATTGTCGTGCACGATTTCCAAAGCTTCCAGCGTTTTTTCGGTGTCCGATCCGCCGCCGGCATCGAGGAAGTTTCCGGGCTGTCCACCGAAAGCTTTCACCAGATCCATGGTAGCCATGGTCAGTCCGGCGCCGTTGCAGAGAATACCGATATTGCCGTCCAGCTCGACCAGGTTCAAACCGGCGCGCTTGGAGCGCTTTTCTCTGTCACTCAAATCCAACATGTGCGTTTCTTGCCAGCCGGCAAAACACTTGTGACGACCGAGAGCGTCGTCGCAGATGGTGATCTTGCCGTCGAGGGCGAGCACTTCATCTCCGTCGGTAACAATGAGCGGATTGACTTCAGCCAGTTCGAGATCCTTCGACTCGAAGAGCTTGTAGAGCTTGTTGGCCAGGTCGGCGAACTTATTGAGGAGGTTGCCTGTCAATCCGATTTGCTTGGCCAGATCGCGGCCGACGAAGTCATGATAGGGATAAGGAATCGGCATGGTGACGACGTTTTTCGACGACTCGATTTCAATTCCGCCTTCAGCCGAGGCGATGAAAATTGCGCAGCCACGGCTTCTGTCCAGGGTGACCGAGAGATAAAGCTCCTTGGCGATTGTCAGTCTAGGTTCAATCAAAAGGCTTTCAGTCTTGGAGCCGTTGATTACCATCTTGAGCAATTCGGCTGCTTTGGTTTCGCCTTCTTTCAAGTCCTTGGCGAACTGAATGCCGCCTGCCTTGCCGCGCCCACCGGATTGCACTTGCACCTTGAGAGTGAGCGGATAACCCAGGTGAACCTTTCTCAATTCTTCCGGCCTGGTTATGCGATGAGACGGCGGAACCGGAATGCCGTGCTCCTGGAAAATCTTCTTGGCTTCCCACTCGTATAAATTCAAGACAAATTCCTCCATTGGGGTCGCGTGACGGGCATTTATCGCGCCGACCGCGATTGTTTACAAGAGCGCAGCAGCCCCTTACCGGCTCTGGCTCATATAAATGTAGATCCAACCGGCGCGGATCGTCTCGGAATTCTAAAAAGCTTAAAAATGCTGGCAATAATCAGCATTAAATGCGGTGTTTCACAGTGCTTAATCCGCCCTTTCGCCATGTCCGTCCCGATTTGAGTGATTTTCGCCCGGCAAAAATCCGTCTCGAGCTTGATGAAATGCGAGCACGCCGGGCAATCCCGTTATAATTCTCCGGTCGCTTGAGATCGGCTCTTTTCAAGCTGGACATTAAGTCAGCATGAGCCCGCATTTCCGTTTACCGACTTACCGAAAGCAATACAAAGACTATGCGTATCGGAATCCTAACAGGCGGAGGAGACTGCCCCGGCTTGAATGCCGTGGTCAGGGCGATCGTAAGACGCTCGGTCATGGAACATGGCTCGGAAGTGGTCGGCTTCCTGGAAGGATGGCGCGGTCCCATGGAAGGCATGGTCATGCCGTTGACCTTGCAGGGCACCGGCGGGCTGATTCACAGAGGCGGGACCATATTAAGGACTTCGCGGGCAAATCCTTTTAAAACCGAACGCGGTCCGGAAAAAATCTGCGAGCAAATGGAAAAACACCGCCTTGATGCCTTGATTGCCATCGGCGGAGAAGAAACGCTCAATATCGCCGAAGAGATGTGCTCGAAACATAATTTGAATGTTGTCTGCATTCCGAAAACAATCGACAACGACCTCAATTCGACCGACTTCACTTTCGGTTTCGATACGGCAGTCAATGTCGTGATGGAAGCGATTGACAGGCTGCACACCACGGCAGAGTCCCACAATAGAGTGCTGGTGTGCGAAGTCATGGGCGGCAACGCCGGCTGGATCGCCTGTTATGGCGGTATCGCTGGTGGTGCTGATTTCGTTCTCGTTCCGGAAAAACCGATCAAGCTCAAAGAGATCGCCGAGTCAATCAAAAAACGCCATGCCAGAGGCCGCGATTACTCGATTGTGGTTGTCGCAGAAGGCGCCAAATTGGAAGGGGATGACGAGAATATCCCCAAAACGATAAACGGCAATAAGCGCACAGGTATTGGCGAACGGCTGGCTAAACAGATTGAGCAAGAGACCGGCTACGAAACCAGAGCGACAGTGCTCGGCCATATTCAGCGCGGCGGATCGCCGACCGCTTTCGACCGCGTGCTTGCCACCAGATTTGGTGTGAAAGCAACCGACCTCGTTCACGAAAAGAAATTCGGACGCATGGTTGCGTTGCAGGGGAATCATGTCGTCGATGTGCCTATCAAAGAAGGCATCGGCAAGATCAAATCACTGGACATGGACCTCTACAATGTTGCTGAAGTATTCTTTTCCTGAACTGAGTTAAACTCAAAAGAAACAGGTTTGAGTTATGCCGCAAGCGAAACAGGTCACCAACCAAACTGATGAAGAGCTGATGCGCGAATGCCTCAAGCTGGCTCAACAAGCCGAAGGCAGAACAGCTCCCAATCCAATGGTCGGCTCTGTGGTGCTAGATCAATCAGGCAAAATAGTCGGGCGTGGCTATCACCAAAGGCGCGGTGAAGCACACGCGGAAGTAAACGCTCTCAATGACGCTGGTGAAAAAGCTCGCGGCGGCACTATTTATGTAAATCTCGAACCCTGCTGCCACCACGGCAAAACACCGCCTTGCACTGACAAGGTTATTGCCAGCGGTGTCAAAAAGGTTGTTGCCGGAATGATCGATCCCAATCCGGTGGTCGGCGGCGGCGGTGTAAAAGCTCTTCAAGACGCAGGCATAGAAGTCGTCTCTGGAGTGCTGGAAAAAGAATGCTTGCGTTTGAACCGGGGATTTATCAAACGCATTAAAACAGGATTGCCGTGGGTTTGCTTGAAACTTGCCACCACGCTCGATGCCAAAATCGCCGATCGCCATGGCGGGAGCAGATGGATCACCGGCGCCGAGGCCCGGCATTTCGTGCATCAAATGCGCAATTCTTTTGATGCCGTTTTAGTGGGAACGAACACGGCACTGATAGACAATCCTTCGCTCAATGTCCGCGACATCGAAAGCAGCCGCGACCCGGTCAAAGTGCTGGTCGACAAAGACTTGAAAGTTTCCTTCGATGCGAAACTCTATACACACAAGACGGAAGCGAAAACCCTGGTCGTTACAAGGGATGATCTGGCGGATAGAAAACTGGCGGATTTGCCTCTCGTGGAATTAATCGGAGTACCGTATGTGGTATCAAAGCCGCAGCCTAGCAATTCATTGATAGCAGCAGGAGTGCCCCTGAGACGGGAAGATGATAAGCAACAAGACATCGTTCATCTCGACCTGCAGGAAGGTCTTCGCCAGCTCGTGAAAAGAGGCATCAATACAGTGTTGTGCGAGGGTGGCGGCAATCTTGCCGGCAACATGATCGACGCGGGTCTGATCGATGAAATTGTCTGGATCGTCGCGCCCAAACTTCTGCACGATCCTTTGGCTGTCCCTGCGCTGGGCGGCAAAGCTCGAAGATTGGAAGATGCAGTCGAATTGCACGAAGTGTCGGTCAAACACCTCGGTGAAGATGTAGCTTATTGCGCTCTGCTTGCGCCCGGCAAGAAAGTTCTTTTCGACAGCTAGATCTCAGCCCGGCTACTTTAGAGAGCTTTTGATCTAGCTCTGTTATAATTATTAGGCGAATCTCACTTTTCTCGAATATGAAAAAGACCCCTTTTGGCCTATCCAGAAGAAAACAATTCCCGGTCGGCCGACGCCGTCGTGGTTCAGCATTGAGCGAAGCGGGACCGGCTCTATTTTTGCTCTTTATGTTCGCCATTTTTCCAGTTGTCGACTTGATTTACTTCGGTGTCAGCTACTTTTCCATCGTCACCCTCAATGATCTGCAATTGCGTGAAGCGTCCAAATCGCCCAAGAGTTTGGCGGTTTCAGCCAAGGGTGACGTCATCGCGGGAATACCGACACGATGGGCGAATTCAGCATTGGGTGGACTGGCCAGATTGACCAACCCGCCTTTGACTACGGTCAACTACAAGATCAGCGAAGTGGCAGTTTATGTGAGTGTCGAGACCAAAGTCTCTATCGAGCCGCTCCTGAAAATTCCCTTCCTGGCTCAGATTCCGGGCATGGGGGCACCGGTGGAAATTAATATCGCGCGCACTAAGCCGCTGGAGAATCCCAATGATATGTTCCGCTAGAGTGCCGCAAGCACGAAAGTCTCCAGCAAGGCGGACGCGCAGCAGCCGGGCGCAGAGCCTTGTGGAAGCTTTAACCGGATTCGTCATTTTGATCCCGCTTGGACTGGCAGCCGTGGACGTGGTCGCCTTCGTGTCCGCGGTCGACAGCAACGAGCACCTGGCCGAAGCAGCGGCGCGCGCCGCAGCCAAAGCGCCCAGCCAGGACGGTGCCCAGACTATCGCCGAAGACGTTGTGAAACATTGCACTCCCGCATGGATGGTGCAGCGCGTCATGGTCGATGATGTCGAGTACAGCGCCGGTAAAGGAGTTGTTTCAGTAGCCACTCTGATGAACGTAAAACTGCCGATTCCATTGCCCGGATACACTGAAGTAAGTTGCCGCGCCAGCTCGATCGAACCGATTGTGTTTACACCCGCACCTAACTAAGCAGGATCTTCGAATGCCACGTCAGTCACTGCAAAAATCACGAAGAGTCCGCGGACAGGGCGGCGTTTCCATGGTCTTGGTCGCTATCTCTGCCGGCTTTCTCATCATCTTGCTTTTCATCGTTTTCCAATTTCTCACTCTCAACAGCGG
>JADYYD010000304.1 GCA_020853845.1 Candidatus Melainabacteria bacterium | reverse complement strand
GGGGCACATGCTTTTGCGGATTTTTCTACGCCTGTGGCGCCTATTGCCTGTTGTCATGATTGTGTAACCCTATGTATCGTTTCCTCTTGATCACTTCTTGCGCCGAGAACTAGGGTCTTACTCGAATCTCTTATTCCTTTTCCGTTCAAGAAGTCCAAAAACCAAAGCGTATCCCACATCCACATGGACCATGCCCCTGTTCTGAAACCCGCGAGGTTTCTGGATGTTCTCTGCGCTTGGCTGGCTGTCACTCGACACCCTATTGGCGGTTTGGAATCGAGATCTGAAATGGGGCTCAACTACTTTCTGCGAGCAATGACGCTCGTGTAACTGGAGAACGTGATCTATGCATCAGAATGCGTCTCGTATCGACTTGCTCTTTCAGATGAGCAGGGCTGAAATTCCCTCGTTCGCATCGGGCGAGTCCGAGCTGCTGGTGGAGACTCCACCGCAGACCCGGGCTTCCGACATCAAAATCCTCCTCGAGGACCCGTGCCAGGTACCCGAAGCTTCCCTTCGCGACGCCCTGGGAGTCGTGTCCACGAAATCGCTGAGCAAGAACCCCGAGCAGGAGATTCGCGAAATCCTCGCGAGCTTCCTGGACGATGCGGATATGGCTCAGCTTCGCGTTCTCTCCTCCGGACAGCACACCATCAAAGGTGGCATCGTCATCGCGCTCAACAACGCGGTGGTGAACATGTCCGGCGATGGCGTCCTGATTCTCACCGGCAAGTCGAAGGGTGTGGCGCGCGGCAATCTGCGTGTCATTGCCACCGACGACTCGGTGTTGAACTGCTACGACAGCGTCAATGTCGACGCTGGCGGGCGCGCGAGAATCAACAGCAATGACCGAGTCATCGGCGTTGCTCGCGACAATGCGCGCGGCACGATTCGCAACAACTCTCGCTGGACTGTCGTCGGCAACGCCATCTTCGACAGCCACGACAACGCCACCATCGTCGGTGCCGGCAATGCCGTTCTGCGCGCGTACGGTCGCTCTCGTATTCGCGCCCGCGGCAAGGTCAAGGCCTGGCTCTGCGACACCACGCAGGGTTGGTTCGTCGAGAACGCCGATGTCGAGGTGACGGGTGCTGCCATGTGCTATGCGCAGAGCAGCGTGCGGGTCTCGAAGAAATCGCCCAATTCGCGCGTCCAGTGGTTCCAGGTGGAACAGCGTCTGGAAGTGTTCGCGTGGGCGTATCGCGCCGATCAGGGCGCTACCGTTTGCGCGCAGCTCTAGAGCTATAAGGAGAAATACCAAATGGCAAACGCCACCGAAACCCGGGAGCCCGAGATCACTCTGGGCAACCCTGTGGTCGCTGTCGGGCACACCGCCTTTCTCAAACACATGGGCGGCGGCAAGTGCACCGATTGCGACAGCTACGCTTCGGCTCTGATGACGGACGGCAAATGCGCGCGCTGCTCTGGCGTGTGCGATGCTCCGCCCATCAAGCCCGAGACCAAGGAGTGCGGCAAGAAGTAGGTCGCTTCTAGTCGAAACCAAACGAAATCTGAATTGATGCGGTTTGGGCATCGGTTCTAAACGACCGGGAGAAGGGGGGCAAGGCATAAGTGGGAAACCATTTGTGCTGAGCCCCCCGACTCTTTTTTCTTCTTTTTATATGTGGCAGGGTAACACTATAAAGTGTAGTAAAAATTGTTTTTGTTTTCACGATCGGCTTGTTGTGCTCTTGTGTGATGTTATTATAGAAAGTAGTAAAAGTGCCGAAAAAACAAAGAGGCAGAGACTCGGGCAGAGAGAAAATGAATTCTCTCTGCCTCCGTTCTGCCCCCTTGCCGACTCGTCAGATTCGAATCATGCGAGTCTCGAAGCGATGTTAGTGCTTCACTTCGACGGTGATGCCCCACATCTGGGGGTTCTTGAGAGACACCCAGGAGCGCGAAGCTTCCTGTTCCAAGAGGATGCCCGCCTTGGAATCGACCTGGTTGAGGTCGAAGTACATCTCGAGCCAGCCGTACTGACCGCCCTCGGTGATGATCCGGCTGTTCGCCAGACTGACACCGCGCGACAATTGCTTGACGCGCCAGGAGATACCGGAGTAGAGGTCGACGGTCAACTTGACGAGGATCTGCTCGCCAACGTACATACCTTCGACGTGCTTGCCGGAGTCATTGTCGAACTGCTGGCAGAACCGCTTGGTGGTGGGCAGCATGCTGGAATTCCAGCCTGACAGCGAACCACCGCACCAAGCGCAGCGACCGAAGTGGTCGGCACAGGCATCGCAGAGAGTGAAGTTCGGGCTTGCCGTCCAGGGGAAGTGTCCCTGGGGCAAGTTGACCGCCTTCACGAAGCTTGGCGCCATGCAGGTTCCGCGAACCGACTGGTCCGGTTTCTTCTGCTGGCACTCGTGACAAAGCTTTGCCATGGTCTTACCTCCGTATGCTGAAAAGGAAGCGCGTCCGTCTTATCAACGAACGGCTCCCTTCCCTTCGGATTTACTTGATGATGCGGTTTAGTGACCGCCGTGACAGCCGAGCTTCGCGCAGGCGCAGACCACCTTGGGCAGTTGCGGCGCGTCGTCCTCGAAGCCTTCGTCCTTCATCATCCGTGCCATCGCCTCGCGGCTCGGCATGATGACGCGGTTGGCGGCCTTCGCCAGCGCCACGCAGTGCACGTCCCAGGGGTTCATCTGGAAGAGCACGTAGGTGAACGCGTCGGGAGCGGTCGGAGGCTCGTTCTCTTCCATGGACTGAACCATGCGAATGCCCACCGCCACGAGCCCGTTGGACGGAGCCCAGTAGAGGTGACGGCTGGCCAGGTCGATGGCGGGAGCATGCTCCTGCACTTCCTCGACGGCCTCGCACTTCAGGTCGGAAGCGGGAACTTCGGCGGTTTCGCCTGCGGAACCATCCTCCGAAGCAGTGAAGTCCAGCTCGGGCTGGTCACTGCCGGTGGTGGCAAGCAGGTCGCCGGTCGTCTCCCCGAGAGAAGGGGGCGGCGGCACGGCAACGTCGTCCGCGGGCGGAGTGGCGCCGGACGCTTTCATCATCGCAGCCACGACCTGTTCGGGCGTGATGTCGGCGATGAGTTCGTTCGTCTTGGGCGCGTCCTTACCGTCGATCATGTTGACGGCGGGCGGAATGGCGTTGCGGAGCGGGTGGAACTGCTCGTCGACGAGCTCGGAAGCGCTGAGCTCCGAGTCCGTCATCTTGAACTCGAACCGCTTGCCTTCCGCGTCTTCGGTGATGAAGTGCGGCTGGGGCGATTCGGCCATCATCTGCCGCACGCGCGCATCCATGAAAGGATTGCTCGGCGGCTGGATGGGGTTGATGCGCTTCTCGATGAGAAGCTTGCCGTCCTGGATCACACGCACATCGAGCGCGTGTTTGGCACCGATGATGAGGCCCCAGAACCCCTGCTCGACCACGCGGAAGTGGTTGGGGGGCAGACCGTGCACATCGAAGCCACCCGCGGGCATGCGATCGCCATTGATGATGCCGACGATGACGTCGCGCATGGCACCTTTGTCGACCTTCACAAGACCCGAGGGCAAACTCGGCAGAGCCGGATTTCGCTTGTTCATGTGAGTACTCCTTTAGAGACTGAATTTGGTGACATCGCCCGAGCCTCGCTGGCGATGCGACTTTCGTCGCACCGCCATACAAAGGATCAGGCTCGAGCTCATTCACACAGTTCAGGCAATAAGTGAGAAACGCCGGACTTACATCCAGCGCTCCTTCACCGTCTTGCCGTTCTCCGTGTAGTACTCGTACGGACGCGGAGGCCCGACCGGACGCCCGTAAGCGTCGGTCAGAATCTCCATCGTGAGCATGCGGACCGGACCGGAGAAACGCCAGAAGTAACGCAGCGTTTGCCGCGCGTGACCCTGCTTCAGCGGACCGAAGTCGGGGTCGAATTCATGGCGCAACGTCCAGTAGGGGGTCTTGTTCTCACGACCGGTGTCGACCAGCTTGATGTTCGGCAGCGCCAGAAGCCCCGTGCGGAGCAACATGTGACGCTTGAACTCGTGCTTGTCGGCGTCGTACGAGGCGACGGTCTGGACGATCTGCAGCATCTGCCACAGGACCACCTGAGACACCGGGAAGGGCGCGGCACCGTAGCCGAACCACTGACCGATCCACTGCGACATCTGGAGCTGGTTCATCCAGATCTGGATGACCTGGAACATCTCCTGGAGCGTCTGCGGGAAGCGGTCGCCGTCGAAGATGAGGTTGGGGTCCCAGCGCACTTCTTTCAAAGTGCGGTTGATCGAGGTGATCGACTTCTTGACCCAGTTCAGCGCCTTCTTGTGCAGCTTCTCGAAGAACTCTTCGGTCAGGTAGGTGGTGAACAGCCGATTGTCATCGAACGTGTTCATGACGCTCCAGAACTCTTCGCGGTCCCAGACGTCGACTTCCACTTCCTTGAACTCATCGAGCTCGACGAGGTCGCCGGCGACGCGCTTGTCCTCGTGGATGTCGCGCTCGACGTACTTCACCACGGTCTTGCCGTTGGCGTCGACGTAGTCCGGCACCGCTTCCATGTACTTGCCGCCCGCCTTCACGTCTTCCTCCGTGAGGAGCTTCAGGCGCCGAACCTTCAGCGTCTCCTTGCCAATCTTGCGACTGTGCTTGGAGTCCACGTAATAGATCAGCTCCTGACCGAGCGCGTAGGGGTCGGAGTACCAGTAGATCGGCCACGCATCGTGCATGGTGTCGTACTTGGCGGCATCGAACATGCGGTCGAAGCCCAGACGGATCAAGTCCAGCTCCGGCGCGTGCGGGAGTTCCGCGTCGAACCAGTGCGACAGACCTTCGTGGATGGTCTTCGTGCGACCGATCACCTGCGTGGAATAGCGGTTCTCGTAGCGGGTGATGTCGAGGATTTCCTTCACTTCCGGAAGGAGCGCATGCGGATTGTCATCCGACGCCAGGAAGCCGAGCAGGTCGGTGGTCGGCGTGAGCGGATGACAGGACAGCGTCTTGGCGATGTCGCGGATGTCCGACTCGATCGCGGCGCGATCGGGGTCCGTCGTCGCCAGGATGAACTTGTTCTTCAGCTCTTCGAGCTGCGAACGAAGCTCGGCGCGTTCGGCCACATCCGACTGCCGGTCCGTGTTGGACGGCAGTTCGCCGGAGTGGTTTTCCAGCGCATGGGCGGCATCCGAGAAGAACTCGTACCACTCCCAGCCGAACGTCTTCTCGTCGTTGACCAGACGCGTCACGAACGACTCGGCCTGGGCAAAGCGCTGCAGAGCAGTTTCCCGCTCCGTCTCGTCGTGCCAGACGTTGTTCGTGAACATGTGCACGTGACCCATCCAGGCGTGGATGATCACAAGGATGTGCATCATGAGGTCGTTGGTCTCGCCGAGAACGACGTGTGCCGGGTTGGACACGGTCGCGAACTCGAAGACGTGGCCGCCCTGGCCCTTGCTGCGTGACTGCTGGGTCGCCTTGCCGTACCACCAGGCGGGCCGAGAAACCGGCACGCCCAGCGGATAGACGAGGTCGTCCAGCACCTGCTGATCAGACTTGATCGTGAACAGAGCACGGCAAGGCGCAGCGCCGTAGCGCTTGCCTGCAGCCTCGACGCGCGGAACCATGATGTTCAGGTTGCGCACGAGCTGTGCCTGTCGCGGATCGCTTGACAGAATCTCCGCCCAGGTGTGGGTGGAGGTCGTCGATGATTTCTTGGTCATATCCAATCCTCCTATTAGGCGGTTTTGTCCTTGGTCATGATTTGACGCATGGCCTCAGGGACTTCATCGAGGGTGGCAATGCGAGCCCAACCACAGTGCTCGCGAACGTCAGGAGCGGTCGCCTTGACGGCGCGCATGCCGGAGGTGTCACCCCAGCCGCCCCAACCGATGTCCACTTCGCAGTAACCGAAGTAGTTGAAGCCGCCTCGAACCAGCTTCTCGATCCACGGCGTGATCTGGCTTTCGTGCTCGCCGTAACCGTCGGTCGCGTGCAAGCAGTACTTGTTCCAGCCGTCGCCAGGGAACTCGGCGTTCATGATTTCCCACACCAGCTCGTGAGCGGGGGCGAAGCCCGTGCCGCCGTTGATGTCGGTGCGGAAGAAGTCCGCTTCGTTGCGGATGCGCTCTGCCCGGTGGTTGTGGGCGATGTAGACGACCTTCACTTCCTTGTACTTGGTGCGCAACCACATCAGGTTGAGCAGGAAGTAGAACTTGGCGATCGCCAGAGGTTCGCCGGCCATCGAGCCGGAGGTGTCCAGCTCGAAGAAAACGACGGCCTTGGAATCGGGATCCCAGCGCTCTTCGATGCGCTTGTAGCGCAGGTCCGTCTTGTGGAACGGGAAAAGATCCACAGTCGGGTTCGAGTCGGCGTTGAGGTCCGGGAAGTCCTGAGGGCGCGAGTTGTACGTGATGCGGAAGCGCTCGAGACGAGCGACTGCCGTAGCCCGCTTGTCCATGCGGACACTCGGACCGGTCTTCTTCAGACCACGCATCTTCATCGTGTAGACGAGCATCTTGTCCATGTCGGTCTGCTTGAGGAACGGCAGATCGAACAGGAGCGAGAGCATTTCGAGGAATTCCTCGTAGCTGATCGGCAGATACACGATGTCGGCGTCGTCTTCGCCGGCTTCGTTGCCGCTTCCGCCACCACCAGCTTTGTCGCGGCCGGGCCACCAGCTCGGTTCGTCGACGCCGATCGGCACTTCGATATCGCCACCCGCCAGGAAGCCCGATTCGAGCACCTTGGAGGGAACATAGACGATGTCGTGCATGTCGCGAGCGACTTCGACGTCGCGGAACATCGCGTTGGTCAGGAGCGAATGGGCCAGTCGCGTGGTGTTGTTGCCACGGAACATGTCACCCATGATGCCGCCCTTGCCGCGGATGATCTGCTTCAGAACGTCCTTGGTGATCTTCGGCTTGGCGCGTTCCATGAAGCGCCAGCGGTCGGTGATGGTGCGATCGAAATAGGTCGGCTTCGGGAGGACCACCGAGGGTCGGGTGCGCTCGGGTACGTCAACTTCTCCGTTGAGTACCCGCAGCATTTGGGTCTCCCACTCGCTAAGCGCCTTTTCAGTCGCCGCGTCGTGTTCACCCGCACCCGTGCCATTCGGAAGGTTATCCTGGTCGCCGTCCTGACGGTTGATGTCATCGCGGTTCATATTTTGACCTCCAGTCTTAGAGACTTGGCACAGGACTGTGCCTGAGCTTGTCATGATTAGATGGAAAAGAAGAGAAACGGCAGGTCCGGTGTTCGGTGGATGTGCCACCAAATCCGGTGCCTGCCGTCCCTCAAGCTATTGCCCAATGCAGCACCGCCCGAAGACGATGCTGCGCGTCATGCCAAGCTAGGCTCGGTCACGACTTAGGCGACGAGGAAGTCGCGGGTGAGCGCCACCTCGACCAGGAGCTTCTCGGCGGTGTACTCGTCGTACCCGTGCTCCTTGATCAGACGAGCCTTGGCGCCGTCGAGACGCTTCTTCTCGTCTTCCGACAGCGAGGACATACCGATCACGCCGGTGAAGTCCTTCGCCTGACGCAGCACGTACGCCTCGATGCAACGCTTCAGGCCCTCGTGCACGGTGTACGGGGGCTCGGACGTGCCGTGCTCCTCGTTGTACGCGCGGATGGCCACCAGGACGTTGGTGCGGAACTTGTCCGCCTGCGCGGAGTTGATCTGCAGCGTGTCGGCACGCTCGATCTCCTGCAGGAAGCGCTCCATTTCCGCCTGGGTCATGTAGTTCGAGCCCGAGAAGCCCTTGCGGGTCGAGCCGAGGTTGATGGCCTTCAGGTAGTCCTGGTACTTGCGGAAGAACTGCTGGCAGCTATCCGCGAAGTTCGGGATGAACGCGGCCTTGTAGACCTTGCTCAGCTCGACGCGACGGAACTGGCGCTCCATCGGGCCCTGCAGCCAGCCGATCCACTGGTCCTTCTTCTTCTGGTCGAGACGCGGATCCTTGCGGAACTTCTCGATCATGTGGTCGCGCAGTTCGGCGACAGTGAAGCCCGGCGACGAGCGGAGGCCCGCGTCGAACTCGCTGCGCGCCTGCGACGCGATTTCACCGAGGAGGGTGTCCATCTCACGGGGAGACATGCCCTCGAGACCCTCGGTCCACGGCGCCTTCTCGCGAAGGGCACGCAGCTCGAGCTCGGTACCCATGCCGGAGTCGCGAACGACCTCGCCCGAGTACGCCTTCAGCACCGCCATGAACGGAAGGTTGCCCTTGCTCGCCCAGTCGAGGTGCGTGGCCACGCGGAACATGCCGATGTACTGCTTCATCAGCGGCTCGCGGTGCACGCCGCCACGGGCGACGGGCTTGCCGAACTGCGAAGAGCCGTACAGCTTCTCCGAGACGAGCGCGGACTGCTCCGGCTCGAGCGGGTACTTGAACGACACCCAGAACAGACGGTCGTTGTGCGCACGGTGCGCCGGGTTCGACCAGAACTTGTTCCACTGCTCGTCGTTCGAGTGGATGAGGATCATGCCTTCCCAACCCACACCCTGCTGGTGGAAGTTGGAGATGGGCTCGGGCAGCGACAGACGCTGACCTTCCAGACCCTCGAGCAGGATGCGGAACGCCTCGTCCGGGTTACGGAAGCCTTCCGTCAGGACGATGAACTTGCCCTTGTTGAAGACGCCGGACAGCGACACCGTACGCGGGTCGCGGTCGTCGTACAGACCCAGAGCCGAGATGTCCGTGTCACCACGCCACACCTTCAGGTCGAAGTTGATGGGCTGCACTTCGGCAACGTCCACCATGCCCTGACCTTCGGACATGAACATGTTGTCCAGCGGGAAGTCAGCCAGGTCGATCGCGCAGTCCGCGTCGAACTGACCGTACATCGCGTCCTTGCGGGTCTTGCCCTTGACCTCGGTCGCGGGCTTGCCGGAGAGGGTCTTCACGTCGGCAGCCGCGAGGACGTCGCGGTTGACGAACGCGGCGCCGACGAATTCGCCGAGCACCACGTCCTGCGCCTTGGGATCCGGCACCACGAGAGCTTCGAACGTCGGCTGGGGCAGGCCCAGACCGAAGCAGACGATGCCCACGAAGTCCTTCTCGTTGGCGTAGACGATCTGAGCGAGCTCGGCCGCGGTCGGGGTCTCCGACGTGATGCCGTGCTTCTTCAGGATGTTGACCACTTCCGGAGCGGTGAAGTCGAGCTCGGAGTCGCCGGTGAAGTCGAGCGACGTGATGATGCGCTCGATCTCGGCCAGCGTCTTGTCCTTGACGCGCTTCGACTTCTTCTGCGCCACGAGCTTGATCAGGTAGAGCGCGCCCAGCGGGTTCGCCCACATGTCGGAACCGCCCAGGAACGGGATCGGCTCACGCGTGCGCATGACGTTGTACTGGAAGTGGTTGGTGAGGTCGGACTTGCCGGCGCCGGGCGCACCAGTGACGGTGAGCGCCTTGCGACGGGTACGACCACCCTGAGCCGCCTGGAAGCCGTAGCCGTTGACGATGTCGTGAACGGCCTCTTCGACGCCGAAGAACTTGCTGGCGGTCTTGTAGCCGGGGATCTCCTTGCCGGTCATGCGGAGCAGGGCTTCGCTGCGGCTGGTGTCGAGACCCTCGCGGATGTTGAGACGGTAGAACGCGGCGTGCGTGGTCTCCACGTAGGCGGCATTCTCGCGAACGACCTTGAGGAAGTCCTTCAGAGTGGGCTTCAGGCCGGGGAACGAGTAGGGGAACGGATCCTCGGGCAACCAGAGCTGAGGATGCGTCTCGCGGGTGAACTGCAGGTTCGTATTCATTTTGCAGACTCCTTATCTGAGGAATTAGGCCTTGTAGGCCCAGACTTTGACACGCTTCGCGTACTCCAGAACCGGCTTTTGCAGCGACTCGCAGTAACCCATCTTGGTGAGGGTCTGCTTGGCGCTGGCGAGCAGCTTCTGGTCGTCCTCGGTGAGGTCAGACGTGACTTCGGTGGTGAGCAGCTTCTCGACTGCCTTGCCAACCTTCTCATCGAGTTTCGAGCGGATGGCGTTTGCGATCTCCGGGATGGTCTCCCAGGATTCGCGGAAACGCTTGATGATTTCGATACGCTTCTGACGCATCGCTTCTTCGCTGAGCTCGGCGTCGTCCTTCGAGAGGTTATCCCGAATGAACTTCTCGCGAGCCTCATCGATGAGCGTCTCGAGCGCGTTGCGGAACTTCTTGTCGCCCTCCTCCAGCCAGTCGCCGGGGCGCTTGCCCAGGCGGTAGCGGTCGAGGTCGTCGAGCACGGACGTGTCCACGGGGACATTGCCGATGCCCTTGACCTTGGCCATCTTCTCGCCCTGCGCGAAGGCAGTGGCGTGCGCCCGGTACGCGTCATACAGACCCTGGGCCTGCATTTCGTAGTCGGGGCAGAAGACCTGGAGAACCTGCTGCTTGAGCAGGCGACGATACTCCGCCTCGATCAGCTCGGGGCGGTCATTGGCGCTCTTCTTCCAGTCGCTGCTGGCGGTGACTTCACCACCCAGCCACTTCTGGCAGCGCTTCAGCACAGCCTTCTGGCCGTCCGTCAGGTTGGACGTCGACAAGCTGTTCTGGATGGCGGAACGCAGGAGCATGATTGCATCCAGCGCGCCCACGCACTGATGCTTCGACTTGAGCCCGATCTCGTTGATCTGGCTGAGCAAGCCGAGCATGAAGCGCATGTCCAGACCTTGCAGGCCTTCGTCCTTGCCGATGAGACGCCACATCAGATGGCTGGTGATCGGCACGTCGGTGGGAATCGACATGGCTTCGGGCCCGTAGTTCGCCGCTGTGGAAGCGGGTTTCGAACTGGTGCTGCCGTAGCCGCCGCCGTACCGCGTGTCTTCATAGGTGCTGCGCGACGCGGACGACGCTTCGGTCGCCCAGACGCTCGACCAGTCGGAGCCGGACTTCGCCTTCACCTGAATCGGTTCGCCCTGCAGAAGACGCAGGCGATCGACCGGATGAATGAAGTTCTCACCTTCCTTCGGCACCGCGTAGCGGCTGATGACGGCGAGGGTCGCAATCATCTTGAGCACGAGCGGGTCGAACTTGGCGAGCACCTTGTAGCGCGACATCTCCTGCTGGTACGCACGAATCTCTTCCACGCGGACGAGGTTGTACGGGAACTTGAGCAGGGTCGAGCGACCGGTGAACGCGTCCTTGTCGGGCAGCGTGTCGAGGAACTCCGACAACGCCTTGGCGTTGGTCGTCGCCATGATGAACGCATCCAGGGGCGAGGCCGCGGCGGCGTCCGAGCAGCCATCGCTGACTGCCGGCAAGCGACGATACTGCGTAGCGTCGAGCAGGATGAGACGCTCGTCCGCTTCACCCGGCTTCAGCTCGCGCTTGATGAACGCATCAGGCAGCGAAACGAAACCACGGTTGCCGCGACGGAGCGCAGCGATGAGCGAGCAGTTCTCGCCGGGCTTCCATTCGGAGACACCCGCCGAACGCTTCGAGACGTGGATTGCCTCCACTTCGATGCATTCCAGCGAAGGCTCTTCCTTCGGCTCGGCAAGCGTGCCCTTCACCTTTGTATAGCAGTGCTGGCAGGGGTCGCCGGCAACCGCCAGGATATCGAACAGGGTGCCACCCAGACCGGTCGCCTCCGCCAACTGCTTGAGCTGCTCGTCGCCGAGAAGCTGCAGCAAGTTGATGGGGTTCTCGTGGTCCGGGCATCCCTTCACCGCGTAGACCTTAGCTCCACGCTCGAGCGCGCGCTCGATGCCGTCGCCGAAGTAGTCTTTGCCCGCGCCGGGGCCGCCTTCGACGATCATCATCTTCTTGAGCTGCGCTCCGTTGGAGCCGGCTGCGGTGAGAAAGTTCAGCATCTGGAGTGCGAAGCGCTGGCTACCGCACACGTGCTTGAACGCGAGCAGGGACGGGATACCCACGTCCTTGAGCGTCATGAGGAACTGACGCCGCTCCGGATCTTTCTCATCCTCGATCTTCTCCTCGCCCAGCGCCTTGATGGCACGCAGAATCAACGCCGGAGCAGAGTCCGCGCGATCCTGGTGGTCCTTGAGTTCCATGAGGAACTCGGCGTACTTGAGCGGAGGATCAGTCAGAGGAGTGAGCTTCAGCAGATTTGTTAGCTCATGTTGGGACATGCCCTTACCTCCTAATTGCTCGATAGCAGAGGACGTCTGTCTCTGCCGTCGTTAGATGGATGTCGATACGTGACTCTTCGAATCAGTCACGCATCTTCGACAGAAATCAGCCATTGAGAGCGGATTCTCGCGCCCCTTCTGGCCCATGATTGATGGTTGATGTCAGCCTTCCCTGTTGCACTATCGCTAGTGGTCCAGAAGGAGAACTGGCTGTCTGGTCATTCCGGCTCGCCATCTCGATTCGAATCTATTGATTGCGCGTTCTTGCGAACTGGCAACTTCTTTAAGACGGCGCCGGACCGGGCAAGGCGTGCTCGAAAAACGCAGCGCTATAAGAGGAACAAACCTCTTACACCGGTGCGAGTCACGAACAACACCATCAACCTTATGCCTTGCATACTCTCGCCTGAACACCCTGGTTTGAACAATTTCTCACAACCCGATTGAGGTGTTACTGGCGGTATCACATCTCTCCTTCTCAGAAGTCAGGTTTGACCGCTGATATGGAAAGACGTTGAACAACGCAGCGACACACGCAGCGGGGGGTGAAACTGATGAAACCTGTAGAAGACGGATGGGCGGGTAGTTGGGTGGGACTCCAGGGATATGCGAATGAATGCAAAACGATAATTCGACCGTATCAAATAAGGAGGGAACCACCAAATAAAGATCTATAACTGGAAGGGGACATACTGAAAAGCTAAAGGAAAAGCTAACCGGTCCACTTTTCATCCGAATCGCAATACCACTTGATAACGGTAAATAAAGGAACTGCTCGGGAAAACCCCGGTTGTCAGGCGACCATAAAAATACCTGTCGACAAGCTATTTTTGGGGTACATTCAAAGGCGGTTTTTTCGATGAGATTGGTCTAAGAACCGCGCCCGTGGCTCGTTTTGGTTTTCTTAATGATTCCGCAATGGTTCGCGCGGCTAACTTCACCTGTGGTGGTGAGGCTTGTGAGGGGTTGTTGCCAAGGGGGCACAATTCGCGGGGCTTTCGTTGGCGGTTTTAATGTGGATGAGACTGGTCTGAGGTTGTCATAGGGTTTCCCTGTATCCGCAACTCGGAAATGATGTTTTGTAGACAAAAATTGAGTGGCGCAGTTTGCCGACTATGCACCTTTTGTTGCAGCCCGCATGCGCAGATATGAATTGATGAACTCGTCCAGATTGCCGTTCAACACGCTTTCCACATTAGTGGTTTCACATTTGGTGCGAACATCCTTAACCATTCGATCGTCGAGAACATACGATCTGATCGCGTTTCCAAAGGTGGCCTGGACGTTTTCGCCCTTCAGTTTCGACAGCTCTTCCTCGCGCTCGGCCTGACGGATAGCCAGAAGTTTCGACCGGAGCAATTCCATTGCCAGCGCCTTGTTCTGCAACTGGCTGCGCTCTTGCTGGCATTTGACGGCAATTCCGGTAGGCTTGTGCACAATTCGCACAGCGCTCTCCACCTTGTTGACGTTCTGGCCGCCAGCTCCGCCGGAGCGCATAGTGTCTACTTCAATTTCATCGTCTTTGATTTCGACAATCGCATCGATGTCGTTCATGATCGGGCTCACTTCCAAAGCTGCAAAACTCGTTTGCCGTGAATCCGACCCCTGTTTGAACGGTGATTTGCGGACCAATCTATGGACGCCTTTCTCGCAGGAAAGATAACCGTAAGCGTAAGGTCCTTCGACCTTGAAAGTAGCGCTCTTTATACCTGCTTCTTCGCCGTCGCTCTGGTCCAGAAGCTCGGTCGAATAGCCTCGCTGCTGAGCCCAGCGCAGATACATGCGCAAGAGCATTTCCGCCCAGTCCTGAGCGTCGGTGCCGCCGGCGCCGGCGTTGATGGTGACGATGGCAGCCGAGTCGTCGTATTCGCCCGACAGCAAGCGCGTGAACTCGTAAGATTCCAATTCTTTATTGAGGCGATCCAACCCCTGCGCCACTTCCTGTGCCAGCGACTCATCGCCTTCCTCCAGCCCCAACTGTGTAAGCACCTTGAGATCGCTTACCTGAGTGGTCCAGCTTTCGTGCTGTTTCAGTGAACTTTCAAGGCGGCTCATTTTCTGCGTGACGGCTTTGGCAGCCCGATTGTCCGTCCAGAAATCAGGTTCCAATGTTTCTTCTTGCAGCTTCTTTAGATCGGCCGAGACTTGTTCTAAGTCAAAGATATTCGCTGACTTTCGCCAGGCGCTCCTCGGCTAGTTCTACTTCTCGTTTCAGCTCGGACAGCATCATAGGAAGATTGACTCTATTTAAGTGTGTTCGGACAGCATTTAAGATACGGATTTGTTCAATCCGGGTCTTATTATATAGGGGCGATTGGATCCTTTTATGATCATGTTTCATCTCTTAGCGGTCGCGATTATCAAATGACATTACCTATCTGGCTCGACGAGCGCGCTTCAGGAGAGGAAATCCTCGATGAAGTCGATGTTGCCATCATTGGTGGTGGCATAGTCGGAGCTTCATGCGCTTATCTTTTGCGCCATTCCGATGCGACAAAAGACTTGAAAGTAGCGCTTTTCGAGAGTCGAGGCATCGCTTCCGGCTCGACCGGGCGCAATGCCGGATTTGTCCTGCGCGGCATTCAGGCTTACTACAACCATGCCGTAAAGCTCTACGGGCGCGAGATTGCCCGCGAGGTCTTTCGCTTCGCCGAGGAAAATCAGCGCCAGATCAAAGTTTTTGCAGAGTCGATAGCCGACGAGAAAGGGCTTGATTTCGAGCTTTCGAACTGCGGTTCTTATCTGCTTGCCTGTTCGCTCGACGAGCTGGATGATTTGAAGCAATCCGCCAAGTTGATGCAGGAAGACGGCTTCAGTTGCGAGTTTCTTGTCGAAGACCCCATCGACCGCGACTTCTACGGCGCTCTCTTCAACCCCGGCGATTTCGCCATCAATCCGGTCAAGCTGACGCGGGCTCTCCTTGCCAGAAGCTCAGCGTCCGTCTTCGAGAACGAAGAAGTGTTCTCGGTCAAAAAGAGCGCCAGCGGCGGCAAGTTGGTTGTCTCGACTCAAAAGCGTTCGCTCACCGCTGGTAAAGTTTTGCTGGCTACAAATGCCTATGCGCCCCTCGGCTCCTATGCTCTTTCGGAGAAGTTGAACATCATTCGCGGGCAGATTCTCGTCACCAAGCCTCTCAAGAAGCGCCTGGAGCTGATGGAATCAATATGTTATGCCAATTACGGCTTCGAATATTTTCGCCAGTTGCCGGACAATCGCATGCTTCTGGGCGGTTGCCGCCAGCAATTCATGGATGAAGAGCGCGGCTTCGGCGACACGGTGACGCGTCCTGTGCAGGCGGCCCTCGAGTCGTATCTGAAGCACCGCTTTCCCGAGTGCGCCGGAATCCCCGTCGATTACCGCTTCTCCGGTCTCATGGCCTTCACAAATGACGGCTTGCCGCTTATCGGTGAACACGAAGGATTGCCGGGGGTGTTTTGCGCGGTCGGCTGTAATGGGCATGGTTTGGGCTTCGGAATGAACCTGGCGCGCATGCTTATCAATGTGGCGCTCATGGGCGCCTCGGCGGGTTCTTTTTGCGTCCAGCGCGATTCGTTGAAAAAGCCGGCGGCGATGGCTTTTTCCGTTGAGAAGGGTCCCTGAATTTCCGCATAAACAAAAGCCCGCAGTTGGCGCCGCGGGCTTTTTATCAGTGTTTTGCCGACTTGCTTTTATTGCTCGGGCACGCCGCTGTTCTCGATGACGCGCTGCTGAACGTTGATTTTGACGTGGTCTTTCGATTCTTGACCGTTGGTTTTCACTTTGATCTGCACATCCCATTGCGGGTAGGCGATCTCCGGAATGACTACGCTGAGCTGGGTTGTGGATGCCGATACGACGCTGCCCGGTGTGCCGTTGAAGGTGACGGTATTATTCGCCGATGTGGCGGAGAAGCCTTTTCCGGTGATGTTCACGGTTTGTCCGGGAGGAGCCGAAAGGGTGTCGATGCCGGTTACCGAGGGTGCGGCTTTGATGTTCAATTCCTGAGCTTTGCCTTTTAATCCGCCTTGCGAGACGACGACCATTTGCTTGCCGCCTTCGATTTCGGCAGGCACTTCAACGGTCAGTTTGGTGGCTGTCATTTCCACGACCTTAGCCCATTGCTTGCCCATTTGCACTTGCAAGCCTTTGCCGAAATTCTTGCCGACGATGCTTATCTTGTCGCCGGGAGCCGCTTCTTTAGGGGTCATGGAAGTGACGGCAATCTTGGGTGTGGTGAGCTGCCAGTTCATGCTCGCCCCTTGAGGGCCGAACGCTTTGATAATCATTTGCGTGCCGCCGGCGCCCAGAGCGCCGGTCATGTCCATGGTCAGGACCCGGCTTTTGAATTTCTTTTCCGTGCCCAGCAATCTGCCGGCCAGGAAAATTTGCATCGACTCGAACGGCAAGGCTGTCGCTGAGCCGTTATTGAAGGTCAAGGTCAAAGGTGCCGTGTCCTGCCCGGCCTTGATGTTGATGTAGTCGGTGAATGTTTGCCAGCCTTTGGCGGTTTGCACAATCGGCTTGGATTCTTGAATGACCTGGATGTTGTCGTCTTTCTTTTCCTTGGCTTCTTCGGCGGGTTTGGCGGCCGCAGGCGGTGTGCTTACTGCAGGAGGCGCCTGTTTGAGCTGGGCAAAAACCGGCAAGGTTGCTGCGCCCTGAACGGACAGGATGACGAACGCAGATACCAACGATTGAACTGTCGCAACTTTTTTCATATTGCCTCTCTACTAAGTCTTTGCACCGCGCCTAAGGAAGTCTTGCCAAGATGACCGACCAATCCATAGTCGGTTTCATTATATGTGTTTTCTTGGTATTCATCCGTCCTGGAGAGAACCTACGTGTGCGTGCTGTTACGCAACAACTAAAAGATATCGTAGAAGCCTGCATAAAAGGAAAGGGAGCCGGTTACAGCTCCCAATCCAATTGATTGCGCGTTGATTGCGCAGGCGCTTGAAAACGCGATCGGCAAAAATCGATGCAAGTAATTCAAGATCGAATTTGCCTGACTGCGTTTTCTCGACGGTTTATTTCTTCGACTTTGCGAACTGCCGCTGTTTCAGCCCCCAGTAGAGCATGAAAAGACCGAACAGCGCGAAGGCGAAGCTGAGGATGCCGGTGATCCAGATCGAGCTGCCGACGAGGTAAGGCACAGCCAGTGCTCCTTGACCGGCAAGGCAGATGTATCCCAGACCGCTGAAAATCTTGTTCCAGTACTGGGTCCGAGGATGTCCGCCGGTTTTCGAAGAGATGACCGTCGCGCAGCCCATTGCGAAAAGCAGGCAGGCAGCGAGCAGCGGCGCGATGAAGAGATAGATGGATTGGGACATGGCAGTCTCCACTAGCAGTTAAAGCCGAGTCCGAGCTGACAAGCTGGATGCGGCCGAATTCATTGGGTGAAACTGTGACAGAGCAGGCATTGCAGCACTGTGCAAAGAGCGGCGGCGCCAATTCTAAAACCTTGGCGGTTTCAAAAGGAGGTCGCGGATTGCGGTGCAAGGCTGCCTGAGCTGCTTAAACGAGTTGGTGGGTGGATGTGAAAAGAGAACAAATCGACCCTAACAGTGAACACAGGAAGGTTGCAAGGACACTCGAAAAGCGCAGTCGCCGGCGTGCAATAGCTGCGCTAAGTGTTGCGAGAAAAGCTCTAAGCGGGCGAATTTGCGGTCATTTCTGCCAGGAAGGCATCCACTTCCTTCGTTGTTGGTAGCGCAGGAATTGCACCGGCCCGGGTGCAAGTCAGGGCCCCTATCGCGTTCGCGCGAGCGATGATGATAGAGAGTTCGCCCAATTCAATCGATTCGATCAATTCGCGCCGCTTGCCCGATGTTTTCTTGAGTTGCTCGTCATTGGAAATAATCGGCAGCAAACCACTGATCACTCCGGAGTTGAAACCATCGCCGGCACCGGTTGCTTCTACGAGCTTCACTTTGAACCCTGGCACCAACTTGCTGCCTTGCTTGGTCGTCACGTAAGCGCCGCGCGAGTCCAGTGTAATGATGAGAACAGGCAGGTCATGCGTCTTTCTAAGCTCGTCGGCGTTTTGTGTTTCGCGCGAGCCCGTGAGAAATTCCAATTCGTCTTCATTGATTTTGACGATATCGGCCCATTTCAAAGTGCTAAGAATGGCGTCCTTGCACGCTTGGGGCGAGGGCCAGAGGCCCAGCCTGACGTTAGGGTCGTAAGAAACAACCATATTGTTTTCGCGGGCCAGTTTCACCGCCTTTTCCGTAGCTTCTCTGGCGGGGCTGGCGATCAGTGAGATCGAACCGAAGTGAAGAACTTTGGCGGCGGCGAAGTGGGAGGGTTGCAAATCCTTTTCGCTGAGACGCACATCGGCACAGGCGACTTTGGTGAACTCGGCCAATTTACGGTCGCCGGTTTTTGTTGTCACTACATACGCCATGCGCGTTTGTGCTTCCGGATCACTGATGGTCAGCGCTGTTTCGATGCCGTCCTTTTCAAGAACGCTCTTCAGCCAGCGCCCGAATTCGTCATCTGAAACGCGACCGATGAAGCCCGTTTTTACACCTTGTCTTGCCAATCCGACAGCGGTGTTGGCTGGTGCGCCGCCTGGAGCCTTGGTAAAAGTAGCGGCTTCGTCAAGCTCTGCGCCGACCGTCGTGGACACCCAGTCGACGAGGATTTCACCAAGACAGAGCACGTCAGCCATTTTTCACTCCTTGGGCAAGCGGCAAGCAGCGCGCCTCGATAGGCGGCCTTAACATCCGCAAGCAAAGCGGTAAGCCCCTGCGGATGGAAAATTATAGCGTGAAAATTGGTTTGCGCTTCATCCGGCTGCCTGATTAAATCGGTTCGCTCCCCCGCTGCGCAAAGGCGTTTTCGCGTGTTTGTTCGCGGTACTAAAACACATAGTAAAGTGGTGGCAAAAAACAGAGCAGGAGAAGCACTGTGACTTCTCCCGCTCTGCGGGGGCGAATTACTTCGCGTGCACCTGCTGGAGTTCGAAGCGGAACGCTTCGTCTGCACGAATGTCCTTCACGCAAGGGCGGTTGAAGAGCTTTTCGCCGTGGCAGAGTTTGCACTGAGCGCGACCGCAATCGAGCGGTTTGCGCTTGCGAAAACGTCCTGCCGAGTCGACTTGACCATGTGAAACATGGGCGTAGAACTTGCGACGACGGCTCATAAGACCGCGATCTTCGTGGTATCTTTTCAAATCGTTTTCTCCTGGATGCGTCATCGCCCGCGGTGGCACAGGAAGTTTGCGCCCCGCGAACGACTGAAATTCAGACGCGACTGCAAGTATTGCAGCCGCGCCTGTCGAGCCGTTGACCGGCTCTTTTGCCAGGGCGTGAAACTCACGCCTGACTCTTTTGTCCCCATGGAATGGGGGATTTACTCAACGGCCGCAGTGCGTGCAGCCTTCTTCCTGAGTGTCGCCGTATTCGCCGGGCGAGCCTTCCATGTGCGTCTGGCGCTTGCGAAGCAGGCGGACGATGCCGCGCTCTTCGACTTCGCGCCAGTCCTTGGCGTCGAACTTGCGGAACCGGCTCTCCGGAAGAGCGTCGCCGGGGCGGCTGAGGCTCGTCTCCAGAGGCAGGTAGATGAAGTTCGTCTTGGACAGGCAGACACCGTCCGAGCGGATGCTGTTGCCGATGAAGGCGGAAGCGTCCGGGTCGATGCCCATGTCTTCGATGGCTTCCTCCACCAGCTCCGCCTTGTTCTCGGCGTTGGTGATGATGGTGTGGTCGAAGAGCGCGTCCAGACCCGCCTGGCGGATCTTGTACTTCTGCGCTTCGCGGTCACCGACGGTGACGGCAACGAGCAGGAAGTTGTGACGGGCGCGGGCGAGGACGGGCAAGCAGTGATCGAACACCTCGGGTTTGCGGAAGAACGGCCGGCTGCCGATGCTCTTGCAGAGCTCGACGATGACCGGGTCCTGCTTCTTGCGCTTGGCCAGGCACAGCTCGGCGTACGCCTCATGCAGAGCTTCGCCGAAGCGAGCACGCTCGAAGCCGCGCATGGGCATGCTGCCGTAGTAGACCTTGCGGAGAATCTCGAGAGCTTCTTCCTCGGTGCCCAGCTTGCAGAGCAGCATGAGCTTGGAGAATTCGGCGAAGGCTCCGTCCCAGTAGGGCTGGCAGACCACGCAGGTGCCGTCGATGTCGATGAAAAGTGCAGCGATTTTGTCGTCGCCCGCGCACAGATTGCGGTCGGCAGATTGACATTTGCGCATAGATACCTCTTTCGTTCAGGTTTAAGAAGCGGCAAAGCGCTTCCTCGACGGAGAGAAAAGCTCCCGTCGTGCGTAATTGCGCGTACCGAAACCAGGCTCAAGAAAGAGAGCTTTTTCGGGATCAGCGCTGGAGATATGTAGGAACTTAGGGAAGTTCTTGGTTGTTGGTTTTCTCGAAGAGTGGATAAAGAATGATGAGTCAAAGGAACACCCTGAACTTAAGTGATCGAAGATAGCGATCAACAGGCGGATGCCAAGAGGTTCTTGCTGCGATGTTCGACAGTGTTAAGCCTGGTTGTAAGTGGGCAAAAAGCTGAATTTTTGGAGTTATGGTGGCGCGTCCGGTACCAGAAAAATGCGTCCGCTTGGCATCCTCTCTTTGGCGATCGCAACGGAACATCACACCTGATGCGGCTCTGCTAGCGGATTCAAGTTCAATCTCAAAAACACCCGTCGATAACACTTTCTCGTCCGAGATCCGCGTGATTCGCGCAGTCTCGCTAGTGGCACTTCGCCGGGAGAGCGGATTGAAGCAAGCCAGCCTGAATATCTATGCTCAATCCGATTTTTCTTTTTACCGTCCGAAACCCGAATAAGCACATCACAAAGCAAGCAAAGTGCTTCAGCACTACCGAATTCCGGGCCGCTCACGGCCATGTGGAAGCACGCTTTGTTTTCGATGTCTGCGATTCGATGTCCATTAGACCGGTGGTTCGAAACAGGAGGCACCGATGTATGAAGCAATCGTCTTGCATGAATCTCACTTTCTGGGCTGCGCCGGATATCTTCTTCTGGCGGCAGCCTTATCGCTGACTTATTTGACTATCAGGCTGAAAATCAGGGCACAGAAATTAAAGCAAAGCCCGCAAATTTTGCTCGACAAGGAGACAGCAATGACGCGCAAGCGAGCTCGCGATTGGGGCGTAAAAATCGGCGTCCACAACACCGGAGCGAACAATGCCATCACTGATGTCGATGGAGTAAAGGTGGGGCACGCCACCATCAATCATGGAGACGGCGCTCTCAAGCCCGGCTCCGGTCCCGTCCGCACAGGCGTGACCGCCATCATTCCGCATGCCGGGGATATCTGGAACGAGCGTTGCAGCGCCGCTTCCTTCGTTCTCAACGGCAACGGTTCGGTGACCGGCCTCGATTGGATGGCGGAATCCGGATTGCTCGAAGGTCCGATTCTTCTCACGAATACGCTCTCGGTGGGCGGCGTTTATGACGCGCTGATTTCCTGGATGCTTAACAAGTATCCGGAGATTGGTATCACCGACGATACCTACCTGCCGGTGGTCGGGGAGTGCGATGACAGCGCGCTCAATGACATCCGCGGGCGCCACGTCAAAGAAGAGCATGTCTTCCAGGCGCTCGAAGGTGCCGCTTCCGGCAAGGTCGCAGAAGGCGCAGTCGGCGCCGGCACCGGCATGAGTTGCTATGACTTCAAGGGCGGCATCGGAACCGCTTCGCGGAAACTCGATGCAGGCGCTGGCGGTTACACCGTAGGCGCGCTGGTCAACTGCAATCACGGCGACCGCGGCCAGCTCCTCATCGATGGAGTTCCGGTCGGGCGTTATCTGGATACAGAGATGGCCACAGTCCATCGCGAAGGGTCCATTTGCATCATCATCGCCACCGACGCGCCTCTTTCCGCGCTGCTCCTTAAGCGGCTGGCCAAGCGCGGAGCGCTCGGTCTTGCCCGCACCGGCGCGGTCGCCAATCATGGCTCAGGCGATTTTGTAGTGGCCTTCTCCACCGGGCGAAAGCTCGATCGCAAGGACGATGCGCCAGTTTTGAACCTGCCGGAGATGAACATGGCAAGCGTGGACCCGCTCTTCGAAGCCGCTGCCGAAGCGGTGGAAGAAGCTGTCATCAACGCTCTTTTCATGGCTGAGACGACAGTGGGTCGGGACGGCAACGTTTCTCGCGAATTGCCCGTAGAAGCCAGCCTGAGGGTGCTGCGCAATCACGGGCGTGTCAACTGAACAACCTGGAGCAAACAATGAACAAGTGCAAGAACAACGAGTCTTGCCGGCGTTTGGATGGTGCCTCCGGTCGGCTTCGACTGCAGGGCATCTACCGAGTCCGTCTCGGAGAACGGCAAGGTCAGAGGATTTGGTTGGTGGACGGCGCGCGAGTGGCGCGTTACATCTACCCTGCGTTCATCATGGGCGGCAACGATCAGCGTTATCGTTTCAACCCTGACGATGAAGTCTGGATCGACAATCGCATCGGCATCGACGAGCTGGAGTACACAATCGCTCACGAGCTTATCGAACGCAAGCTGATGCGCGAGCGGGGCTACAGTTATGGACGGGCTCACGAAGCCGGTCTTGCTCTGGAGCAACGGATGCGCAAGCGTGATGAGATGCGCGTCTTGCGGCGTGAAAAGACTAGTGCGCTGCCTGTTGGCGGAGTGTACCGGTCTTTCCTTCGCACTCGCAAAGGCGTGAAAATCTGGATCGTCGACGGTCCTAAAGTCAGGCGCCATCTCGATGGCGACTTCTGTTTCGCCGGTCACGGATACAAGTACGACTTCATCCCCAGAGACGAAATCTGGCTGGACAGCGCCATGTCCGTCGAGCAGGCCCATTTCGCGCTCGTGCATGAATACGCCGAGCGCCTGATGTCTGAAAAGGGACTCGGCTACGATGTCGCCTATCCTCAGTCGCTGGCTCTGGAGATGGAAGAGAGGGAGCGTCAGGAACTGCTGTCGCTTCGTCATGAGCTGAAGCTCGATCCTGTTCGATACGGCGTTCGCGAACGAGGTGTCCGCAGGTAGAAATTCTCTTCTGAAACAAAGGCGGGTGGCTAGAGGGATTTCTGCAATTGGCAGATCCCTCTCACCGCCTGCTTTTTTACTGTTTGATACTATCTTAAGTAGCAAGTATCATTCGACCTAAAACATCACCGTGGAATTACCACTGACTTTCTTGACTATCGAAATAGTGATGTTAGGCTCATTTTAATGGTTTTCGCTGCTGAGAAACGGCGCTTGAGAAAAGCACTCGACTTTTGTTT
>JADYYD010000303.1 GCA_020853845.1 Candidatus Melainabacteria bacterium | reverse complement strand
TTGGTGGTACCGATTTTCTGATCGCCGCGGGAATCTTCTTCGGCGGCGTCGATCATGAGGTGATAAGGCATTGTGACGTGAGCTGTCGTCGATACTCTCAGCTTCTCGGTATCGAGCGATCCGCGCTTTTCCAGTGCTTCGACTTCTGAGAGGAATCGCTCCGGATCGATAACCATTCCGGGACCCATGATGCAGGTCTTCTGGTACAAAGCGCCGGAAGGAATCAGGTGAAACTTATATGTTTCGCCATCAACAACAACAGTGTGTCCGGCATTGCAACCGCCTTGATAGCGGACCACTACATCGGCGTTCTTGGCGAGAAGGTCGGTTACTTTAGCCTTACCTTCATCTCCGAATTGCGCACCTACAACTATTACGTTAGCCAACGGTTTCGCCTCTCAAAATAGTGAAAAACACGACGAATTAACCCGCAAAGGGGCATACGGTCACGGCGGGCGGGCCTTTACGCTTCCACTGGCATCGCACCGCGCAAATCGGAAATCGAGAAGCTTTTTTCTTTTCTCTTATCCGCTTTTAGACCTCAGATAGTCTATGACACTCGCCAAGAGCTGTCAAACTCTTGATTGCGCATGCGAAGTTAAGTATTTCTTCGCTGGAACCGGCAGCCGGGAAAGCTCACGGTTGCCACATCCGAGTACACTTTTACCGAATAACTGCAGGCTGTTTTGTTGAGAAAAGAAATCGCAATGCCAGAAGATACGCAGAAAGCGAGCATATTTGACAGACATCTTACGGTCCGGCAACGGCTGGCGGCCGACCTTTTGACGGGCGCCCTGGTGAAAGGAAGATTGGCAAATGCTTATCTTCTTACTGGACGTATCGACGTCGACAAATGGCAACTTGCCAAGCAAATGGCTGCTTTCCTCAATTGCGAAAGAACTCGCAGCTACTGGCAAAATGCACAGTCCGATCATCAGCCGGCGCAAAACTTGCTCGGTTTGCCGATTGCAGATGAAGTCTTCGAGCAGGCGAACAAGTCACTGGCGGCATTTGCCATGCCTGAAGAGCGCTCATGCCTTGCCAAATCGCAATCGGGAGATGTGGTCAACATGTGCCGCGATTGCCGATGGATCCAGGAAGATGCTCACCCTGAGTGCCTTTATAAACTGGGTCCGGCCGGCGCTACTGCATCAAGAAAAATTTCCGTGGAAAGCGCCCGTGCCATGACTGAAACGCTCGCCCGTACAAGCTCTGCGTTTCGCATCATTATTGTCGAAGATGCCACGCAAGACGTGTTTCACCGCCCATCGGCCAATGCGCTTCTCAAGACGCTCGAAGAGCCGCCCGAGCATACGATGTTTTTCCTCTTTGCAGAAAATGCCGAGTCTGTGCTACCAACAGTGGTGAGTCGCAGTCAGGTAATTCCTGTTCCGCAGATTCCGTTTTCCGATGGAGATGCGCCGGAGCTGCCCAATCTCTCGTTTCACAAAGCCATTAAAGAGAGCGGTTCAAAACGCGCGCGCGCTTATCTCAGCGCCCTCGATTTTTCTCAAGCTGTTTTGAAGGCGGCCGATACGCTCATTGATGACGATGATAATCAGCGCGTGGCTATCTCTCGAGTCGTTGACTACGTGCTGAAAGAAGAGTTCGAACGTTTAAAAGTACGGGCAATGGAATCATTGAACGAGAGCAAATATTTAGCAGACCTTTTGGAATTGGCAGAAGAAGCAAAGTCGCGCGTCGACCATTACGTGAATGCCAAGGCTGCTCTGGAGAGCTTTTCCATCGCCTGGGCAAGGCTCGCGCAGAACATGCAGGTGCTCGACTAACGCAGCCGTTTTGCAAACTCAAAAACTACTTGTGATTTCCGTCTTTTTCGATCTTCGCAAGCTCTTCATAGAGCGCTTTTTCGCGATCCGTAAGTTCTGTCGGGATCATAATTTTTGTGCGCACGAGAATATCGCCGCGATCCGCCGCTTTCAATTTTGGCAGCCCGCGACCGCGCAAACGCAGCATTCGACCGTTTTGAGTGCCGGCTGGAATGCGGATTTTGACAGGACCATCAAGAGTGGGCACCGATGCTTCCGTGCCCACAACCGCCTGAGCAGGAGAAATGGTCACGTTGCACACCAGATTGTCGCCTTCCATCGAGAATTCCGGATGAGCTTTTATTTTCACGCGCAAGTAGAGGTCGCCGGAAGCATTGTTGACCGGTGACTTGGCGCCCTCACCCGGAACCCGAATCTTCGAGCCCTGGCGGACTCCAGCCGGAATTTTCACTTCAATGGTCTTTGTCTTTACTTGCGGACCACTGATTTGAAGCGTGCGCACGGTGCCTTTCGCCACTTCCTCAAGGGTGAGCTCGATTTCCGCTTCCTGATCAAGCGGACTGCGCCCTGCGCCCGGTCCACCCGGTCTCTGCTGCTGCCTGCCGCCGGCGGTTCCGGCTCTTGGGCCGCCTTCCTGGCTGAAGCTCTGCCCGAATATGGCCTCGAAAAAGTCGGAAAACGCCGACCCTTTTCCAAAACCGCTGAGGTCTCCAAAATCGAAGTTGAAGCCGCTGAAATCGGGCGGCGGTTTGAACTGGTCGCCTGACTTCCAATTGGAGCCCAACTGGTCGTAACGCTTTCTTTTCTCCGGGTCTTTTAGAACTTCATAAGCTTCGGCTATTTCTTTGAACTTTTCTTCCGAGGCTTTGTCGCCCTTATTAGTATCCGGGTGAAACTGCCGAGCCAGCTTCCGGTAGGAAGTCTTGATCTCCTTTTCCGTGGCGCTGCGCGGCACATTGAGAATCTGGTAGTAATCTTTGTACTTGACCAAGCTGTTTTGCTTCCCGTTGTCTGAGGACTATTGTAAGCGTTTTCGGCACTACCTTATCTTAATGAATTTTACGAGCCGATGGTTGTAAACCCCTGGCGTAAACCCCTGTCGTAAACCCCTGTAAATGTATGCGGCTCTTCCTTTTGATACGATACCAAGTTCAAGAACTTGGCTTCGGCCGTGGGAGCTTCTAATGGTCAAACAACTTTTGCAGAAAGCAATCGCCGGCGGCAGGCTGGATTTTCATGAGGGCGTCAAAGTCTTCAATGAAGCCTCGCTCATGGACATAGGCTACGCGGCAAACGAAGTTAGGCGTCGCTTCCATCCGGACGATCAGCCGATCACCTATGTAATCGACCGCAATGTCAATTACACCAACGTTTGCGATGCTTATTGCACGTTCTGCGCTTTCTACGCGCCTCCCGGCTCGGACAAAGGCTATGTTTTGCCCTACGAAACCATCAAAGAGAAAGTAACCGAGCTGGTTGATTGCGGCGGGACGCAACTGCTTCTTCAAGGCGGGCACAATCCGGACCTGGGCATCGAGTACTACGAAGAACTGTTGAGCAAATTGAAGTCGGATTTTCCAAAGCTGACGCTGCACGCGCTTTCGCCATCGGAAATCGATCACATCACAAGAACCAGCAATTTGAGTCTGGAAGAAACACTCAAGAGACTGGTCGCTGCCGGACTCACATCTATTCCCGGTGGTGGCGCTGAAGTTCTTAGCGAACGAGTAAAGAAAATCATCAGCCCGCTGAAAATCCCTGCCAGCCGCTGGTTGGAAGTGATGGAAGCAGCGCACAAGATGGGCGTTCGCACGACTTCGACAATGATGTACGGCTCCGTCGACACGATTGAAGATCGCATCGAACACCTAGTAAAACTGCGTGATTTGCAGGATCGCGCCGAAGGTTTCACCGCTTTTATCGCCTGGAGTTTTCAGCCGGGTGGAACACCCCTGGGCAAGAAAGTGAAAAACTTGACCACCGCAACTGAATATTTGCGCATGGTCGCCGTATCAAGATTGATGCTGGACAATATTCGCAATATTCAGTCTTCATGGGTAACTCAAGGATCTGCTCTCGGTCAGACTGCCTTCGCATTTGGTGCTAATGATTTCGGCGGCACGATGATGGAAGAAAATGTCGTCTCCGCAGCAGGCACCAGATGTGATGTCACGCTCGATGATATGATCCGCTGCATTCATGCGGCTGGATTCGATGCGGCGCAGCGCGATACGCAGTACAATATATTGAAATTGCACCGCCGCCAGGCTTCATCCGGCAAAACTGTTGCGGCTCTTGCGGCGTCCGGAGTCTAAACTTCAATCTTGAATGTTGGCACCAGAGGCGGTGCGGCATCGAGTTTGCTTTGTTGCCAATCGGCTGCGGAGTCTCCTGCACGCAAACGCTTGCTAACCACTTCTTGAAAGACTTCACGTTGGTTTCACATTGAACTAATCTGGCTTGATAAGCGCGAATGCCTCTTTTTCGTTTGACCCTATATGGTTTGGGGCATACTTAAAGAGTCTCCTCGTAAATGGCGTGCAAGGGGTGGAAAAGTGAGAGTTTCCAAGAAAAGAGGGCAGTCGATAGTCGAGCTGTGCGTCGGGCTGACGGTGCTCGTGCCGATCGTGCTTCTGGTTTTCGACCTGGCAGTTATCGTGATGGCTGTCCAAATCAATGACTCGACCTGTCGAGAAGCTGCCCGTGTCGCTGCTTCAGGCAACCTGGCAGACCTTGGACCGCCGGCGAATCTGCCGCTCAATGCGTCGGACATCTACAAAAGAGCAGACGCCGTTGTGAAGCGGGCCAACACACAGTCGGCGGGGATACTTTCCAACTTCCGATTGCTCTCGGTTACGACCAGCCCGCCCGAGTCCTCGATTGCCGCGACGATCAATGCGCTGGGTCAGACCGGAGGACCGGTGACTGGCACAGTGACCGTGATCACGACGGTCGAGGTGAGACCCTTCCTTGTGAAATATGCGTACAGCGGTGGGGCGCCACTCGTATTTCAATCGGGTCAGAGTTTCCCGTTCACTTTCGTCGTTCCCAACAATTCCAAGCTTGCGCCATAGGTGTTTTCTTCTTTCGCAAAGGATACTAAAACACAATAGAAAACGGGCGCTTTCGAAAATCGAAGCGCCCGTATCGTAATTTTCTGCTTGCCGGCAAGCTTATGCAGCCAGGTATTTGCCCAGCCCTTGCAGTGCGTTGACGTCGAGCTTGAGTCCGGGACCCATAGTGGAGCTGAGGTATACAGCTTTGATATAGGTGCCTTTTACGGAAGCCGGCTTCACTTTGTTGATGGTGTCGACAACGGCTGCCAGATTCTTCAGAAGTTTGCCTTCGTCGAAAGACAGTTTGCCGATTGCCATTTGCACGAGACCGCCATCTTTTTCAGCGCGGAAGGAAACCTTACCGGCTTTCAATTCTTTGATTGTTTTGGCGATGTCGAAAGTGACGGTGCCATCTTTCGGGTTCGGCATCAAGCCGCGCGGTCCGAGGATTTTACCCATCTTAGAAAGCATGAGCATGGCATCCGGAGTGGCGACGAGCTTGTCGAATTCCATGAAGCCTTCGCCGATTTTGGCGACGAGGTCATCGGCTCCGACTACGTCGGCTCCAGCTTCGGTCGCTTCAGTCAATTTTTCGCCTTTGGCAACAACAGCGACTCTTACGTCTTTGCCGGTGCCGCCTGGCAGATTGACTGTCGAGCGGATTTGCTGGTCATTCAACTTGGGGTTGATGCCCAGTCTGAAATGCACTTCGACCGTGGGATCGAACTTGACGGTTTTTTCATCCTTGAGAACTTTGAACGCTTCTTCTGCAGTCAAAGGATTTGGATATTTCTCTTTGATTGCTTTCAAGTTCTTTTGGCGCTTGGTGAGCTTAGCCATGATCCGAGTTCCTTACTTCTTTTCTCTGTGATTACTCTTGGACTGTGATGCCCATGTTGCGGGCGGTGCCTCTGACCATTGCTTCGGCGGCTTCAATGGTTGTGGCATTGAGGTCGGGCATTTTGATCTTGGCGATTTCGGTGATTTTTTCTTTGGAGACCGAACCGACCTTGGTCTTGTTCGGGTGAGAAGAACCCTTTTCGACGTTTGCAGCTTTCTTGAGAAGCTCCGATGCCGGTGGGGTCTTCAGAACGAAGTCGAATGAGCGATCTTCATAAACGCTGATTTCAACCGGAACTACGGTCCCAGCTTTGTCCTGAGTCTTGGCGTTATATTCCTTGCAGAACTGCATGATGTTGACGCCGTGCTGACCCAGAGCAGGTCCAATCGGCGGTGCGGGGTTTGCCTTGCCCGCTTGGATTTGCAGTTTGATTTTGCCAACTACCTTTTTCACGGCCCTAGATCCTATATATGTCGAGAATTACTGATTTTATGGCACATTGGACATCCAATGCATCACTTTTAGACTTTAATAACCTGGTTGAACTCCAGTTCTACTGGGGTGGCGCGACCGAAGATGATGACTGACGCCTTGATTCGCTCGCGTTCGAGGTTCACTTCCGTTACCTCGCCTGTAAAGTCTGAGAACGGTCCGCCCGTAATACGAACGTAATCGCCCACCTTGACATCGATGACAGCAGGCTTCTTGCCTTTGACACCGGTGACGGCCATTTGCCGTCTCAATATCTTTCTTATTTCGCCGTCTTGCACGGGAATTGGTTTTTTGCCTGCTCCGACGTACTTGGTGACGCCGGGCGCTTCTCTTACGACCCGCCAGGAATCATCGTCGAGGATCATTTCCACAAAGACGTAACCCGGGTATTCGCGCTCTTTCTTTTCGACGCGCTTGCCGTCTTTTACTTTGGTGACCATCTTTTCCGGAACAATGACGCCGAAGATTCGATCTTGCGCGTTCATCGTCAGAATGCGCTTTTCGATATGCTCCTTCACTTTATTTTCGTGCCCGGATGCAGTTTGCACGGCATACCAACGCCTCTGTCCGTCACTGTTTATGAAAGCCATCGTCCCTTACTTTCCTTTTAATTAGTGCCAAGCCAGCCAATAACCATTA
Source organism: Candidatus Melainabacteria bacterium (assembly GCA_020853845.1). Lineage (GTDB taxonomy): Bacteria > Cyanobacteriota > Vampirovibrionia > Obscuribacterales > Obscuribacteraceae > QKMZ01. Next base: position 21,402 of record JADYYD010000303.1, on the reverse strand, counting down.
GTGTGGGAGCCCTACTCCGCCACCGTGCAATCTTGCCCAGTGCTCCAGCGGTCCGAATATAGCGTGTGCTAAAAACCAGTCGAAACCGAGAACGAGAAGAGTGATAAGAGCGACAAGAAACAGCACGCTCCAGGTTTCTTGAAGAACTTGACCGCGAGGCGGCCAGGTGATTTTCGTAAATTCGACGACTACATCCTTGAGGAATTGGCGAATGTCCTTAAGTGACTCCCCAAGCTCGATTTCAGTGTCATCGAGCGCTTTCTTTTCTTTTTTGCTTTTCTTGGGATCGTTCTTGGGGTCGTCCTTCACTTTCTTTTCCTTGTGCGGCGCTTCATCCCTTGCCTTCGCTTCAACTGCATTCTTTTCGGATGTCTCCTGCTCGCCGTCGCCCTCCGTCAAATTCGTTGACGGAGTCGAGCCCTTATCTTTTTTCTTAGTAGACATCAATATGCTTGAAAATCCGAAGACTGGTGAACTCGCCTGAAAAATTCGCGTCCCCAAGGAATCGAACCCTGACTAAAGGTTTTGGAGACCTCTGTTCTACCATTAAACTAGGGACGCACTTGCTTTGTTTTGACCAGGCAGAGCCGAACAAAGCTGTTGTGAGCCGGGCGGAACACTGCTGTGCCCAGGCTTACATTGCTGAAGACGCTCGCGCCGATATAGCGCATATACCGGACCGGCGCTCCAGCACGAAACTTAGCGCTTGGTTTCTTTATGCTCGAGGTGCTGACGGCACCATTTGCAATACTTGTTGATGTTGAGTCTGTCCGGATCGTTCTTCTTGTTCTTCATCGACGTGTAGTTGCGGCGTTTGCACGTTCCACAAGCCAGCGTGATGATGATCCGGTCGTCCTTCTTGGCCACGGCTTTTACTCCCTTCCTGCTCCCAACCGGCTAATGACAGCCTTAGCATGCATTGTCGATTGGTAATTGCTTGATCAGCCGAAACTGAATGTTGTCTTTAGTGTTGCCGGCCTGTGCTCTTTTGCCGAAACCCTGCGCCCGAAGGCAAAAAGATTTCCTGCCGGCAAAATCCGGAAACATCCGAAAACTGCACAGACCAAAATGGCCTCCGGGGAGGCGTCAAGGCAAAGTATATCTAACCAGGTAAAAACCTGTCAACAAGACTAGAATTGAAGGTGTTTACAGGCGATTGCGCCCGATTTCAAAACCCCCAATCGCAGGCAAGCTTTAGCGGAAGTTAACCCTTACTCAGTGAGAATTTTCTCGATTTTTTTCGGAATGTCCCAGTCCCGATTTCTGAAAGCCGCTGCCACAGTGGTTTTCACCGCTGCCACATTGATCTCGACAACAGGTTGCAGCAGCACCGTGGACGGTTACGAGCCTGATACATTCCGCATCAATTTGCAGGCCGAACCGCCCAGCTTGGACTGGCAGACCTCAACCGACTCGACTTCATTCGATGTCGTTTCCAACCTGATGACCGGCTTGACTCAATACAACAACGACATGAAATGCGAGCCGGGATGCGCAGAGAAGTGGGAAGTTCTCGATGGCGGCAAACATTTTGTTTTCCACCTCAGGAAAAACGCGCGCTGGACGGACGGTAAGCCCGTCACCGCGCACGACTTCGAATACGCCTGGAAACGCTTGCTGAATCCAGCCACAGCGGCGTCTTACGCCTTCTTTCTTTACGATATTGAAAACGCATACGAGTACAACTCGGGCAAGATAAAGGATGCGGAGCTTGTCGGAGTGAAGGCGCTTGACGACTGGACGTTTTCCGTCAAGCTTAAACGTCCCGCCGCCTACTTCCTTTATTTGACCGCGTTTTGCTCCACTTGCCCATTGCGCAAAGACATCATCGACAAATACGGCGATCGCTGGACCGAGCCGCAGAACATAGTCACCAACGGTCCTTTCAAGATCACACTCTGGAAACACGAATACAAAATCGAGCTTTCGGCCAATCCCCATTTCTTTGAAGGCCCGCCCCGGCTCAAGAAAATCAAGATGTTCATGATCCCCGAGCAAGCGACGGCATTCGGACTTTTCGAGAACAACCAACTCGACTACATAGACAACAGAAGTTTCCCAACCGCTGATGTAGAACGTTTTCGCAGCTCTCCTCTTTATCGCAGTCTGCCGCTGCTGCGCTGCAGCTACATCGGATTCAATGTCAAAAAGAAGCCTTTCGACGACAAACGCGTGCGCCAGGCTTTTTCAATGGCGATTGACCGAACGCTGTTTCCAAAAATTCTTCGCCGCGGCGAAAGGCCCGCCTATACTTGGATCCCACCGGCACTGGACGGCTATTCAGAAGAATCGAAGAGCGAATTCGATCCCCAGGCGGCAAGAAAACTTCTTGCTGAAGCCGGCTATCCGGAAGGCAAGGGATTTCCTTTGACGAAAGTCCTCTATCCTCAAAGAGAGGACGCCAAGCTGGTTGTGGAGTCCGTTCAAGAACAGATAAAGAAAAACCTGAATGTAAAACTTCAACTGGAAGTGAATGAATGGAAAGTCTATCTCGACATTTTGCATCGCGATCCGCCCCAAATGTTCAGGCAGACGTGGGGCGCTGATTACCCTGATCCTGAGACATTTATGAATGTTTTCACCACGCGCAACGGCAACAATTACACGCGCTGGTCCAATTCCGAATTCGATGATTTGGTCGACAAAGCTTCCGCAGAGCAAAATCAGAAAAAACGCGCAGCGATGTACGCGAAGGGTGACAAATTGCTTTGTCAGGATGAAGTCCCGATTATTCCTATCTATTGGGCGACGCAAAACACCATGGTCAAGCCATGGGTCAAGGAAATCGGATTCAATGCAATGGACCTTCAGTTTTTTAGAAAAGTGTATATAGAAAAACCGAATTAAGAGAAAGGACTGATGCTCGCGCTGATACTGAAGAGATTGTTGACTGCCGTACCGGTACTGCTGGTAGTGGCGACTCTAACTTTCTTTCTCATGCGCATGGTGCCGGGCGGACCTTTCGATGCTGATAAAAACCTGCCTCCAGCCATTGTCGCCAACTTGAACGCCAAGTATCAACTGGACAAACCGGTTGCAGAACAGTACGTGATTTATTTGACGAGATTGGCAAAGGGCGATCTCGGCATTAGCTATAAATATGTAAATCGCACCGTTCTTGATATTTTGAGCGAGGCCATGCCCGTGTCGCTTCAACTCGGTTCTGCGGCGCTGCTTCTGGCGGTAATCATCGGCGTTCCGCTCGGCACTCTTGCCGCCGTGAAGCGAGGCACATGGCTGGATGTTGCTGCAATGTTTTTGTCCACCGCCGGAATTTCAGTGCCGGGATTTGTCACGGGCGCGTTTCTCATCTTTATATTCGGCATCTGGCTGAAGATTTTGCCGGTCGCCTTGTGGGAATCACCCGCGCATATGATCTTGCCTGCATTGACATTGGCATTCTCTCCAGCGGCATATCTGGCGCGTTTGACGAGAGCCAGCGTTCTTGAAATTCTTGAAAAAGATTGGGTGCGAACAGCAAGATCGAAAGGTCTGTCACATTGGTCCACTGTGATGAAACATACTTTGCGCAATGCACTTGTTCCAGTCGTCACCGTTCTTGGACCATTGACCGCGATTCTTATAACCGGCTCTTTCGTCGTCGAGTATCTCTATGCAATCCCCGGCATGGGACGGTTTTTCGTCACCGCCGTGACAAATCGAGATTACGATTTGATCATGGGCACCACACTAATTTTTGCTGCTCTATTGATTGTCACCAACGCCATTGTTGATGTTGCCTACCAGATTCTTGATCCGCGCATGAAGGTGGAGGGTTAGTGACAGCATCCCTGAACACCGCCCTCGAGCAACCTGCAAAACCCGTATCGCGCGTGGCTTTGGCTTTCGCTCGCCTGAAGAAAATTCCGGCTGCTTACGTGGCGTTTTGGGTGGTATGCCTTATCTGCTTGATGGCGATTCTGTCTGCTGCCGGTGTTCCGCTTTCTCCTTATGCGTTCGATCAGGCGACCGACGATCTATTGGTGGCGCCGTCGATGAAACACCCCATGGGCACTGATGAATTGGGCAGGGACCTTTTCGCGCGAGTGATATACGGTTCTCGCCTTTCCATCGCTATTGGTTTCGTCACTGCCGGTGTAGCGTTTCTTCTGGGAACCACATATGGTGCTATATCAGGCTATTGCGGCGGCAAAATCGATACGTTGCTGATGCGCGGTGTGGATATCGCCTATTCGCTTCCTGACTTGCTTGTGATGATTTTAATCGGCGTGCTTGTCGGAAAGGGGACGTTCGGAATTTTGTTTGCACTGGGGCTGGTAAGTTGGATGGGAACGGCAAGACTTGTTCGCGCTCAATTACTCCAGCTCAAAGAGGAAGAATTTGTCGAGGCGGCGAAAGCCGCTGGACAAGATGGTTTCACTATCGTAATGAAGCATCTGCTGCCCAACGCCATGGGGCCGATTATCGTCGCTCTGACTTTCACAGTCCCCTCTGCAATTTTGTCGGAGTCGACTCTCAGTTTCATAGGACTGGGTCTGTCCGCGCCCGAATGCAGTTGGGGAACGCTCGCCAGCGACGGTTGGCGCTCTCTGCGTGCGCACCCGCATCTTCTCGGTTTCCCCAGTCTCTTTATTTTTCTGACCGTTCTTTCTTTCAACGCTCTGGGCGACGGATTGCGTGATGTTCTCGATCCGCGCACGCGACTTTTCAAAGGTTGATTGTTCGAGATGTTGCAATGATCAGATTCGCTGCCACGCTGCTCATATTATGCTTTTGCACACCGGCTGCTGGTGCTGCTGAGTCAAAACACTTACCGGCCAAGCCCAATCGACCCGTCACTAAATTACGAACACCGGCGTCCGGAAGAACACCAAAGAAGCTCGATGGATATTTGATCAAGCATTATTCCTGGCTGACAGGCGACGTCGATATTGCAGTCACACCGGAGTTTCTCTGTATTTCCAGCCCGGTGCGCACTTCGGTCACCGTCAGCAAGGCACCGTTTAAAAGCGTCATTGCCTATGACTCTGCCAAAAAGACTTACTATGAGACAAAACCTGAAGCTGCCGGAAGCTTCATGATTCAGCGATTTCTAAAGGTTGTGGGTGCCGATCCCCATCCGAAAAATTGGAAAAAGGTCGAGGATAAGACGATAGCCGGAGTCAATGCCGGTCGCTACATCGTGGATCGCCCGCCGGACACAGCCGATAAAGTTCCGCAGCCGGGAGAAAAGGTGCTGCAAGCGATGCGCAATTCGGGTTTTTGGGTGGCTGAAGGTTTGAACATTCCAGCCGGCGCTTGCGATATCGTGCTGAAAATGGAAGGATTCCCGACCATTCACAAAATGCCGCTTTATTTCCAAATTCCAAAATCGGCTCCGGACAAGCGTGCTCGCGTCTCGACCTATAGCGTCAGCAAAGCAAGTTTTTCAAAAGAGAAGTTTCAGGTGCCGACCGGATACAGAAAGCAGATTGCTGAGTACACCTTGGTGGGAGACGAACTCGAGCTTTTTGGCGGTGAAGGCCCGTCAGGCCTGGAGAATAAACGAACCGAGAAACGAAATAAATAGCAGCCGTCTGAATCGGAGTGCGGTGGCTAATAATTTAGTTTTTGGTCCATTAATACAGGGTACATGGAATAACGAAGGTGTCGCATCCAGGGAGGGTGGGCTCGAAATGACGCGCTGTGGCAGACTGCCAGGGATCTATGGCCGGGTTGGCTTTACGGCATTGGCTCTCTTAGCGCATTTGGGTGTTTCATCCGTGCCCGCGCAAGCGGCTGACAAAGGTTGGGTGCTCACCCAAAAGAGCTTAATGATGGGCGATATGTATTTATACGTCAGTCCTTCCGGTTTTAAATTCACCAATCCCAAGGCCGGCGTCAATTTCGTCACCAGGTCTCCGAACTGGGACGTGCTCATGTTCAACGACAAGACTAAAGTCTGCTACTCAGCCACACTCGACACTTTCAAGAAACAAGTGACTGCCAACCTTCCGCAGCGGCGCGCTGAGCTTGGGCAGGGCAACTGGCAGAAAGGAAACGTATCGAATATCGCCAACCTGCGCGCTACGCAGTATGTGATGGCGGACGCTGCAGGCGTTCAAGCAAGAGTGGCCGCCCGCTCCAAACGACAGCCGTCTCAGCACCTCAAGGGTGCCGACTACTGGGTTTGCGAAGATATTCAAGTGCCGCCCCAATTGTCCGATTTGCTCTCCAGCATGTACGGTCTGCCCAATACAATGAATGTGCCGCTTCGTCTTTCCGTGACGACCGCCGAGCAGGGCACGAAAATGCAGCTCGATACTTATCGCTCGCAAGCTTGTCCGATTCCTATAGATTATTATTCGATGCCGAGCGGTTATCGCCCCGTCAAGAGCAGCGTTGAAGTTATGGCTGATGAAGATACCAAACAAATCATCGATGATATGGCCAAAGACCTAGGCAACGAAGGCGGCAATAACAACAAGCCGATAACCAACGATGACCTCGATCGCTTCCTCAACAAGTTCAAGAAGAAATAAAGAAGGAGATTTTTTCTGAATCTGCAGCGCGTCAATCTCAAACTCTCGCACAAAGGACTGATTCTCGTATCGGTTCCCTTGTTGTTTGAGTTGATCTTCTTGCTGACTCTGACTATGCTTCTGCGCCAGGCGGAAATCGAGGTCCAGCGCCAGATCCGTTCTAAAGCGATTATCTCTCAAGCAAATACTCTCTCGAAACTTTTCTACGACGCCGGCGTGGCGATGGGTGGTTATTCAATCACGAAGAGCCCTCTTTTCAGTGACCGTTATGACAAGATCGTGCGCCAGATTCCGCAGGATTTGAACGAGCTGAAAAGCCTGGTCGGTGACAATCCAAGACAGCAAAAAATTCTGGAAAACCTCGCCGACATCACCGTCACCGGTTTGAAAATCCTGGGCGAGGCGAAAGCGGCGATCGATGACAACAGGGTCGATGTGGCGCAATTCCGAGCCCGGCATATGTATAAGGAAATCCGTTCTCTTGCGGACCGATTACAAGACGAACTGCGCGGGCTGACGGAAGACGAACGAAAAATCGAAAGCGAATCGCCCGAAGTTCAAAACCGAAACCGAGCCACAGTCAAACTCTTCCTGGTCGTCGGTGTCGTCTTCAACATTTTGCTGGCAGTTGCATTGGCACTATTCTTCAGCCGAGGAATCGGCCGCCGTTTGAATGTTCTGACCGACAACTCAATTCGTCTGGCTCGTGGAGAGCCGCTCAATCCGCCGCTTACCGGTGGTGATGAAATCGCTCACCTGGACGGCGTTTTCCACAGCATGGCAGACGCGCTCACCGAAGCATCGCGTAAAGAACGCGCCGTTATCGAGAATTCCGCCGACGTAATTTGTTCCATCGATATCGACGGAAAATTCGTAGCTGTCAGCCCCGCCTCGCTATCCATGTTCGGATTCTCTCCGGATGAGCTGATGGGCAAGCGTTTCATCGATTTGATTATTCCTGAGGATGTGCAAGAAACCATCAAAGCCGTCCGTGCAATTAGAGCGGAACAAGCGACGATGAACTTTGAAAACCGCATCAAGAAGAAAGATACGACCACCGTCACGGTGCTGTGGTCAGCGTACTGGTCCGAGTCAGAGCGCTCTATGTTCTGCGTAGCGCACGACATCACTGAGCGGAAATTGGCTGAAGAAGCCACGAAAGCCAGTGAAAAGAGAATCAGAACAATCATCGAAAACATGCTTGTCGGTTTGATCATCATCAGTCCGGACGGCATCATCGAATCTGTAAACCCGCGTACTGAGCAGATCTTCGGCTTCACTTCCAGCCAGATGGTCGGGCGGCATTTGATGTCGCTTTTTACTGAAGCGCGCTTGTATTCGATGAACAGCCGCGAGGATCTGCAACAGTTTATGGACAATATGTTCCATAAAGCACTCAACCGGGTCGGTGAATTCGACGCTTTGAAACAGACCGGAGAAGATTTCCCCATCGAGCTTTCGCTCTCGGAATTCAACATGGCGGACGGCCGTTTCTATCTTGCCAATATTCTTGACGTATCGGAAAGGCGCGAAGTCGAGCGTTTGAAAAAAGAATTCGTTTCTACCGTTTCGCACGAATTGCGTACACCGCTCACATCCATCCGCGGCTCGCTGACACTGCTGAACGTCGGTGCCCTGGGCGCATTGCCGGATCAGGCGATGAAGGTCGTTAACATCGCGGAGAGAAACACGATTCGCTTGATTGGTCTTATCAACGACATTCTCGACATCGAAAAACTGGAATCCGGAAAGATGGACATGGTCTTCCAGAACGTCGATATCACGAGCGTCATGGAGCGTTCCTACGAGTCTGTCAAGACTTTTGCCGACAACAACGGTGTCGTGCTCGAGATGGTCCCGTCGCATATAAATGTCAACGCCGATGGCGACAGACTTGTGCAGGTGATCGTCAACTTGATGTCCAACGCCTGCAAATTCTCACCCAAGGGCGCCACTGTTACGGTCAGGGTCGACGAAATTCCCAACTGGATCGAAGTGAAAGTCATCGACCGGGGGCGCGGTATTCCAGCCAAATTCAAGAACTTGCTCTTCCAAAGGTTCCAGCAGGTCGAAGCTTCCGACGCCAAGCGCAAAGGCGGCACCGGTCTCGGTCTGGCAATCTGCAAAGGGATAATCGAGGCGCACGGCGGAACCATCGGCGTGGAGAGTGAAGAGGGCAAGGGCTCTGTATTCTGGTTCAGAATTCCAGCCGCCCAGGCCGGCGCTAAGGAAAAGAAAGTTTCCTGAGGGTGGCAATTTTCTTTCGCTGCATGAAGCCGGAAAGCCCAATCTGTTGGGAAAATACGCCTTCAAAGTTTTTTGTTAGATTGGCAAAACCGGGTATATGAAACTTGTAAGCACTCAGGCGAGGCTAATATCGGCATGAAAGTTCTCATCATCGATGACGAGGAAGACACTCGCAGTATTGCCGCGATGAGTTTGAATATTATTGGTGGCTTGGATGTTGTAGAGGCGGAGAACGGCAAGGACGGCGTGGAGAAGGCGGCGGCTGAGAAGCCCGACTGCATCCTGCTCGACTGCATGATGCCGATTATGGACGGCGAAAGCACGCTTGCTGAGCTGCTCACCAACGAGCAGACTAAAGGCATTCCCGTTATCTTCTTGACCGCCAAAGCGATGACCAGCGAAATCGAGCGCCTGAAAAGGCTGGGCGCCATCGGCGTTTTGACCAAGCCCTTCGATCCCACCATGTTAGCGGGGCAAGTGAAAGCCCTACTGGGGAGATAAGCCGGCTGCATGCAAGAGTGGAAAGAGACCTTTGGGGAACTAAAAGAGCAGTATGTTCGGCGCTCGTCGGAAAGGCTCGGCAAGATTGTCGAGATGGTGAGCATTCTCATTGAAAAACCAACCGACCTGGAGACTGTGAAGCAGTTGACCAGGCATTTCCACTGGCTGGCGGGCTCCGGCACCATGTATGGATACCCGGCGGTTTCCATGTTGGGCTCGGAAGGCGAATCGCATTGCGAACAGGTCATTCGCGGTACCCTGCCTCAAGCCGATGTCGATCGGCTGAAAGCACTGCTGCACGAGCTTTCTTTTCAATTCTCAGAACAAGACGCCCCGCCCGACACGGTGACGCTCGGGCAGAGCCCACAAGCGCACCAGAAGCGAACCGAACACGACATTCTCATTGTCGGCGAGGATCAAAACGACCTGCAAGCTATGGCTCGACTAGTTGAAGCGGAAGGCTATCCGGTAAGGACGGCGCGCTCCATGTCCACTGCCGTCAACGAGATTCAAGCGGAATTGCCTGTCGGGGTGATTATCGAAATCCCTTTGCCGGACGGCGATTGCTATGAGATGGTCGAGCAGATTCGCTCAATGGCCGGAGGCGAAGATCCGGCCATCATTATATTGTCTAAGCGAACCGGTTTTCTGGATAAAGTTCGCTCGATTCACTGCGGCGCCGACTCGCACTTCGAAAAGCCGATAGATACTAAGGCGATGCTGCGCCGCCTGCGCTATTTGCTCGACAAGCGCAAGAAAGAAGTAGTAAAGATTTTGTCCGTGGAAGATGACCCGGATCAAGCAGCTTTTATTCGTGCATTTCTTGAATCAGCCGGATATCAGGTTCGCACAGTGACCGACCCCAAACATTTCGAGTCGGCACTCTCGCAGTTTCAGCCGGACCTCGTGCTTCTCGATGCGATGTTGCCGGGAGTGACAGGCTACGAGCTGGCTCGCTTCATCAGGCAAGACGAACGGTATGCGACATTGCCGGTGCTGTTTCTAACCACGCAAGGACACCTGGAGGCACGCATAGAATCGGCGCGAGCAGGCGGCGACGACCACCTGGTCAAGCCGGTGCCGCCGGCACTCTTGCTTTCCGCCGTTTCCTCCCGCATCGAGCGCTCGCGCTTTTTGAAAACGCTATTGCACAGAGATGGTTTGACAAGCATGCTCAACCACTCCGCTTTCATGGACCAGGCTCAGCGCGTAATCGCTGAAAGAAAGCGGCGCAACGAGCATACTGCATTGATTGTTGTCGATGTCGACTATTTCCGATCTATAAATGAGCGCCACGGATATCCTGGCGGTGACAAGGTTTTACAGGCGCTGTCGCTGCTTTTGCGCAGGCGTGTTCGGCAGTCCGACATTCTCGGGCGCATCGGCGGCGACGAGCTGGCGGTGATTGCCGAAGGTTTGGAAGAGACCGAAGCGGTTACTCTTGCCAGCCGCCTGATCTCTGATTTTCAGGGAATCAGCCATACGACGCCCTCTCACGTAGGTTTTTACGCAACCTTGAGCGCCGGCGTTTGCATGCTCGATCCCAAGACTATGGATCTGGAAGGCTGGATGGGAGCGGCGTATGCAGCGCTCAAACAAGCAAAAGATTCAGGACGCAATTGTGCTGTGGCGGCTGAGAACAAGAGCAGTCAACCTGTAAGCAAATAGTGCTTAATCGAGCAGCCTCGATTTGATACCGCGTATGGTGCCATATCATTGTGTTGCGGTCCCTGCCGCTCCTCATGAAACTTCTTGCCAAAACGCGTAAAATATTGCACTGATTGGAAAGGCGGCAGGTACTGTGGCAGACAAGGCTTCCAGCGATCAATCCAGAAATGCGAAAATATCCATCTTTGGTGCCGGAAGCTGGGGGCTGACACTGGCCTGGCTGCTGGGAAATGCCGGTCATGATGTGGTACTTTACACCCGCAGCTTCGAAAAGGCGCAGGATTTGACGTATGCAAAAATCACAGCGCCGGTTACTCTTGAATTGCCTCGCTGCGTCCGTGTAACGAGTGATCTGAAAGAAGCTGCCCAAGCCGACCGACTATTGCTTCTTACTTGCACCTCGCAGACAGTTCGCGAGGTCGCCACCTCGATTAACGAGGTTTTGAGCGGCGCTGAGCCGCCCAAGCAACCTCTTATCGTCGTCAGTGCCGTCAAGGGGCTGGAGCTTGGTTCTCTTAAGCGCATGTCGCAAGTGATTGCCGAATGTATCCCAAATGCCAATGTTTGCTCGCTTTCCGGACCCAATCTTGCTGATGAGATTTTGGCGGGCATGCCTGCCGCCACGGTAGTTTCTTGCGAAGAAGCCGAAATCGCCTCATCAGTGCAGGCAATTTTGACTTCAAAGAAATTTCGCGTGTACACCAATACTGACATCGTCGGCACAGAGCTGGGCGGTTCATTAAAGAACATCATCGCCATCGCCGCCGGTGTTTCCGATGGACTTAAATTGGGCGCCAACTCCAAGGCGGCGCTTCTAACGCGCGGTTTGGCGGAGATGACAAGATTGTCTGTCGCCCTGGGGGGGCAGAGCAAAACTCTGGCAGGACTGGCAGGAATGGGCGACCTCTTTGCCACGTGCTCGGCTGTCACGTCTCGCAATTACCGGCTGGGTGCCGCTATAGCGGGAGGGGCGACGGCTCGTAACGCAGAATCGGCTCTGGGAGTGGTTGCCGAGGGGGTGGCTACGACGTTTGCTGTTTGTGAACTTGCAAAACGGCTCAATTTGGACCTTCCCATCGCTTCTGCCGTGGAGTCCATGCTTGAAGGAAAAACTACGCCCATAGGCGCGATAATGACTCTGATGTCCAGACCGCCGGTCAGTGAGGGCAAGTCTCTTGAGGAGGTATCCGCAAAGGGGCTTAAACCAAATCACGGCGACAAAACCGGTTCGAGCGATGGATCGACGCAAACAAGCATCATTGGTGGCTAAGGAGATGGGAAGTATCTATGACTGAAAAACGCCTGCTCATGCTCTCCTGGGAATATCCGCCCCGCATCGTCGGTGGATTGGCCAGAGTAGTCGAAGCTCTTTCAAGGCACCTTGCCAGTGACGGCTGGGAAGTTCACGTGGTCACGGCCGATCACCCGGACACCCCCGAGCATGCAGTTGTCGACGGCGTTCACGTGCACCGTGTGAAAAATCAAACGGACACCACTCCGGATTTTCTCACCTGGGTCCACCGCTTGAATTACGGCTTGTTGCAACACGCCATTCAGTTGCATCAGAAGCACCCATTCTCGATTGTTCATGCCCATGACTGGATGGTCACCGATGCAGCATGGACAATCAAATCCGGTTTCGGCATTCCATTGGTTGCCACCATCCACGCCACCGAAGCCGGTCGCATGCACGGCATTCATAACGACCTCAATCGCTACATCCATCAAATGGAATGGCGCCTGACCTTCGAATCCTGGGAAGTTATCGTCAACAGTCACAGCATGCACGCGGAATTGCAGCGCCTTTTCGGCATGCCTAAAGACAAGATTGTCGTCATTCCAAACGGCACTGATCCGGACACCTTCGACTTTCCTTTCGATCCTGGTCCGATGCGCAGTCAGTATGCCGGTCCGCACGACCAACTCATTTTGTATGTTGGTCGATTGGTCAACGAGAAAGGCGTTCAAGTTTTGTTGGATGCCGCTCCGAAAGTTCTTTCGCAGTGTCCCGGCGCGCGTTTCTTGATCGTCGGAACCGGCTATTACATGGATCATTTGAAAAATCAGGCGCGCAGTTTGGGCGTAGACAATTACGTTCGTTTTCTCGGATATGTCGATGATGATTCATTGAAGAAGTTCTTCAAAATTTCCGATGTCGTTTGCATCCCCAGTCTTTATGAGCCTTTCGGCATTGTCGCTCTGGAAGGCATGGCGGCCGGCAAACCGGTAGTCACATCGGACACCGGCGGCTTGACCGATTTCGTGGAGCACGGTGTCACCGGTCTGACCACCTACACAGGCGACTCCAACAGCCTTGCCTGGGGCATCATGGAAGTGATTCGCAATCCTGATCTTGCCAGTCGCATGGCTAAGGATGCGTATGAGAAAGTGCAGCACATCTACAACTGGAAAGTGATCGCCAAGCGCACTGAAGAGTTGTACGACAAGGTGCTCGTTGAAGCAGGAAAAATCGGAAAAGAAGGTGTTTCGTCCCGCCCCAAAGTGCCGGTTAGCGCCAGCAAACCCGCAATTTCGCCCGGGTCGTCGTGACAGCACTTTTGCATTTGCAAATCTCAAAAGCCAGTTAAAACCAAGTCGAGTCGAGAGTGAACATTATGGACAAAATGAAAGCAGTGATCATGGCGGGCGGTTCCGGAACGCGGCTGAGACCTCTGACAAGTAATCTTCCCAAGCCTATGGTGCCTGTTTTCAACGCACCCATGGCGGAGCACATCGTCAATTTGCTCAAGACTCACGACCTCAAAGACATCATTTTTACGCTTCACTATTTACCGGATGCGATACGCGATCACTTTGGCGACGGCACCGATTTCGGTTGCAAAATAAGCTACTCGGTTGAGGAAGGAAAACCGCTTGGTACGGCTGGTTGCGTAAAGCAGATTCAAGATCAACTCGACACAACTTTCATCGTAATTTCGGGCGACAGTTTGACCGACATGGATTTGACCAAAGCAGTCAAATTCCACAAGGAGAAAAAATCCAAAGCCACCCTTGTTTTAAAACGTGTTGAAAATCCGCTCGATTATGGTGTCGTGATCGTAGACGGAGAGCAGCGCATCAAGCGCTTCGTGGAAAAACCGGGCGCGTCGGAAATTTTCTCCGACACTGTCAATACCGGAACATATATTCTCGAGCCCGAAGTGATGCTCTATGTAATCCTCGGACGCGAACAAGATTTCTCGAACGATCTTTTCCCCTTGCTGCTCCTGCGCAACGAACCGATGTTCGGTTATGTAGACGACGGCTATTGGTGCGATATCGGCAACCTTGCCGTTTACCGTCAGGCCCATCAAGATGTTCTGGAAGGCAAAGTCAAACTGAAAAACAGGTCGGCGGAAATTCGACCTGGTGTTTGGGTTGGCGAAGGCAGCGAAATCGATGCTTCTGTAAAAATCGAGCCGCCGGTAATGATAGGCAGAAATTGCCGCATCGGTCGTGATGCTGCAATCGACCAGTTTACGGTAATAGCCGACAATGTAGTAGTTCAAGAGAAAGCCAATTTGAAGCGACCGGTGATCTGGTCGAATTCATATATCGGCAGCAATTCCAATTTGACTGCTTGCGTCATTTGCAACGGTGCAACCGTTCACAACTCGGTTGAAATTCTCGAAGGGGCAATTGTCGGTGCCAACAGCAATATCGGTCAGGAAGCCCAGATCAGCCCGGATGTGCGCATCTGGCCGGATAAATTGATCGATTCAGGCGCGCGCGTAACATCGTCAGTTATCTGGGGAACCAAAGCACCCCGCACCTTATTTGGTGCTCATGGCGTTAGAGGTTTGGCCAATATAGACATCACTCCCGAATTCGCGGTCAACCTTGCTGCAGCCTATGGTTCGACTCTCAAGTCCGGGCCTGTCTTGGTCAGTCGCGACTACTGGCGCGTCAGTCAGATGATTTCGAGAGCTGTCGTGTCCGGTCTGGTTTCAGTCGGGATTGAAGTGCAAAACTTGGAATCGATGTCTTTGCCGATTGCTCGGTATTACGTCAAGACTCAAAGAGCGGCAGGACTCATGCATATTCGAGTCTCGCAGCGCGAGCCCGACAAACTGTCTATCGAGTTTTTCGACAGCGAAGGTATTGCTATTACCAAAGCGATGGAAAGGAAGATCGAGACCACATTCTTCAAAGAAGATTTCCCTCGTTGCTTGCCGGCTGATGTAGGCAGCATCACCTTCCCCAGCCGCGTGCGTGAATACTATGCCGATGAATTTTTGAAGCACGTCAAAGGTCAAGTTTTTGAAGAAGACAAAATTCCTTTCTGCATCGTGCCCGGCAGCAACTACACAAGAAAAACCAAATCCGGTGCCATTGCTACACAAGCACCGAAAGTGGTTATCGACTATGCGATGGCGGAAACAGGCGTTCTTTTGCCTGACCTGCTCGGACAGATCGGTATCGAGACGGTAGTGCTCAATTCGTCGATAAGAAACATGCCGCCGCGACCGGAAGAAAGAATCGGCATGCGCAAGCAATTGGCTGACGTGGTCAGAGCGCTCAATGCTGAGCTTGGTGTGCAAATCGGGCGCAACGGCGAACAGATGACTCTTGTCGATGAGACCGGACAGATTATCCGCGGCGAACTTTTGCTGGCGGTCGTAGCCGACATCATTTTAAGAGACAAGCCGGGCCGATCGATTGTCGTGCCGGTCAACAGCAGCTCGTCTATAGAACGCATCGCTTCCAGATACAACTGCAGAGTCGTGCGTTGCAAGGCTTCTGAAACGGAAATCGGCAGCACCACCGCTAAATTGGAAGGCGCCGTTCTGGGAGGCAGCGCCAACGGATGCTTCATCTTCCCGGAATTCCAAAACGGCTACGACGCTATGTTCACAGTCGGACAGGTCCTGGAGCATTTGACCTTCCAGGGGCGTACTTTGAGCGAGGCGGTAGCCGATCTGCCTCCGCTTATCTATCAGGTCGATTCCGTCCACTGCCCATGGGAGCGCAAGGGACGTGTCATGCGCTTGCTTGTTGAAAAACATCAGGACCGCCCGATGGAACTGCTCGATGGCGTCAAAATCCAAACCCGGCCGGAGCACTGGATTCTCGTCTTGCCCGACGCAGTCGAGCCTCTCGTGCATGTTTATGCGGACGGACTGGATTTGCAGCAGACTTCTGCTGATTTGAACGAATACACGCAATTGGTCCGATATTTGCAAAACGCCTGAGTTTCGCCTTCGGACCCCAATAAAATCCAATTAAGTCCCAACTAAACCCGCTAATCCCCCGCAAGATGGATTTTTCGAACCGACACTCGAAAGCCGCATCGCTCTAGCTTTACAGAATTCGAAATCCGATTGCCAATGGCGCTAAATTTGGTTTTGACACTTGGCTGTAAGGGTACAGGATCTGTTGAGGCTGGTTGCCCAAGTAGAAGGCTTGCAACCGGAAAGGAGGCCGTCGGATGTGGCAGAAAAAAGAGGACCCCGGCAAAAGCAAGGGATCCCGTAAGGATGGTGACAAACGCAAGTTTTTGGATGTCCATCCAGCAAAAATGAAAAACGCTGCTAAGCCCGGTAGTGCCACACCGGACAGCGTACAGTTTCACGCCATGCAGCAGTCTGACCAGTTGAACAATGTCGCTCAGCAGGTTTTGGTTTATCACGAGTCGGAATCAGGAGCCAGTACCGGCACGGACTGGATGAGCCGACTGAAAGAAGAATCTATGCACTTCCTTGCCGAGCAAAGAGGAGTGCAACTGCAGCAGCTTTATCGGGAAGCGGCTTATAAAAAAGGCGTCGAGGTTCTCGTCGATAAAATCTACGGACTGCTGCAGCGCTACGCTTTCGAGTTCAACCAGATTGCCGGCGGCACCGACCTTCACGTTTCCGGCACCATATCCGGTGACGTGACCGAAGCAACCAAGGTAAATAGAATGCGTGAAATCGAAGAGACGGAGACTTTTTTCCGCGCTCGTTTCTCAACGCGTCTATACAGCCTTGTCGTTAGAGGCAAGGACGATCACATCGATTTTTATCTGATTCCCACGACCAGAGTAATGGCGCAGAGCGCGGTGGAAAGCGAGTACAAACCGATCTCGACTTTGCAAGTGCGCATCACCGAGCAGGGCATGATGTGGCGCATGGCCGATGCAGTTCCGCCGGTCGATTCGCTGGATAAACTCTGCATGTGGCTTTTTACGACTCTTATCGAAGAGACCAAAGAAGCTACGAAAGACGAAGAAGATGAACAGAATAAGCAGTAAAGCTAGAGTAATCGTAGAGAAATTGGCCGATTGGTGGTAATAATCTGTTAGGGACCTGAGGGGCCTTATTTTTGTACGGACTTGCCGGAGTCACGATAAATCATGTCCATTAACCCAGAAATGTTGAAGCAGCTTCTTGAAGAGTTCAATGAGAAGGAAGCGCTCAATGCTGCCGAGATCAATGTTGTCGAGCAGCAGATACTGGAGATGGAACAGAGAATAATTGATGCCAAAGCGAAGCTGCTCGTGGTCGCAGCAGACAGAGACAAAGTTACTCAAATGATGAGTCGCCATACCGCCGGGGGCGACTGGACTTTGCCTGCCGATGGCGCATCCGGGGCGGCAGCCCCAGTCACTGCAGCAGCGGCAATTCCCTCGCCGGCTCCAACCCCTGCGCCGCCTGTACCGCCTGCACCGCAGCCGATTAATCCGGCTCCGTCACCCGCACCGGCTCCAATGCCTGCCCCTGCGCAAGCAGCGGCAGCCGCTGCCAACACGGTTCCTTTGGCAAAGTCTCCGACTTCCACCTCTCAAGCCCTTCAAGCACTGACCAAGCCGTCGCCTGCGGCGCAAACGGCTGCGGCAGAACCTGCGGCTCCGGCGCCGGCAGCCGCCTCTCCCGGCCCCGCAAGCATCTTTTCTACGCCAAGCAACAGTGCCGCATCAGCGCTGTTTTCGTCAGCCCCTCCGGGGGACGCAGTGCCTACGGCATCAGGCTCGTTCCAGCCGGTCGCTGCTCAACCAACCGCCTCCGGAACTTTTCAACCGGTCGGCGCCACGCAGGCTCCCCCTGGTTTTCCGACCCAGCCCGAGGCAACCCCTCAACCTTTCCAAACAGTCAACCCTGCGGCTTCCGGTTCATTCCCTGCCCCGGCCGCGTTTCCACCGCCGGCTGCCCTTCAAGCCGACAGCGTTGCCAACCCATTTGCATCTCAAAATTTGCCTCAGCAGGCGCCGCAGCCGCAGCCGATGCCGCAACCGGCGCAGCCGATCGCTCCGGCTCCCATCGCTCAGCCCGTTTCTCAACCTATGGCTGCTGCGGGCTTTGAAACCGCCCCCGGCGTCCCTGCTCAAGATCCGACCACGGCACCGACCGGTGCGGAGGGTGAGGAAGAGGACGATACGGTCAGAGACATCAACGATGCTTTGCGCGGGCTTTTCCGCTAAATTCCCGGGCAAAGATTCGCTTACACAGAAATCATGATTCCTGCGCTTACACAGAAATCATGAGACTTTCGAGCCGCTTTGATAACATATCGCCCGCAAGTGCATATGAGCGGGCGACCGACTCTTGTGCCTGGTGCCGTTTGATTTGGGCTGCAATCTTTGCATCCGCGAACGGGCAGCAGTTTCTCACAGCACGAATTTTAACCCTTCAGTAGAACGGCAGAACCAATGAAACAAATTCCTTCCATGATGGCCGGCGTCGTTGTCGAACTCCTCGTAAAGCCAGGAGACCAAGTGTCCGATGGTATGGACGTGGCGATTCTCGAATCGATGAAAATGCAATTGCCTGTGCAATCCAACACTGCGGGCACGGTTAAAGCGATCAAAGTGGGCGCCGGAGACTTCGTGAATGAAGGCGATCCGTTAATGGAACTCGAATAGTAGTAGCCTGATAATTGAGAGAACTTTCAGCCAGGAGCCAGAGGCAGTGCTCGAGAGCATTCCCAAGCAAGTAAGAATTGTAGAGGTCGGACCAAGAGACGGTCTGCAAAACGAATCTCGGCACATTCCAACTGCCGACAAAGTACGTCTCATCGAAGCTCTTGCCGATGCAGGATTGAAAAACATCGAGGTAACTTCTTTCGTCAGCCCCAAGTGGATTCCGCAATTGGCTGATGGGCTGGATGTTTGCCGCACTCTCAAGCTGCCGTCTGATATTATCAAAACCGCACTGGTCCCCAATGCCAAAGGCTATGAATCAGCTAACCAGGCTGGTTTGTCGCATATCGCGCTTTTCATGTCGACCACCGAGTCGCACAGCAAGAAAAACATCAATAAATCGGTTGATGAAGCTCTTGCCACTCTAGGTGAGCTTGCTAAGCAGGCTAAGTCCGACGGCAAGTGGGTGCGCTGCTATTTGTCAGTCGTATTCGAGTGTCCATATGAAGGTACGGTTTCGCCGGACCAGGTCGCAAAAGTCACGGACAAGCTTGTAGAGATGGGCGTCGACGAGATTTCGCTCGGCGACACGATCGGCGCGGCTACACCCAGGCAAGTCGAGAATGTCGTCAAACTTGTCTTGCGAAGCACCGATGTTTCCAAACTGGCGTTGCACTTCCACGACACAAGAGGCACCGCGCTCGCCAACGTTCTTGCTGGGCTGGAGCTGGGAATTTCCACTTACGATTCCAGTCTGGGCGGCATGGGCGGTTGCCCTTACGCGCCCGGCGCAGCAGGCAATCTCGCCACCGAAGATCTGGTCTACATGCTCCACGGCATGGGTGTGAAGACCGGTGTTGATTTGGAAAAACTGGTTGATGCCGGAAGTCTTGCCGAAAAATTGTTGGAGAAAAAATTACCCGGGAGGTATTTGCAGGCATGCCTGTCGACGAGAGAAAACGCGAAGTGCAGCAAGGCGACTGCGTAACAACGACAAAAGAGGGCGGTTCATTGAACGACGAGAAAGTTTTGTTGGTGGAGCGTGAGGGTGACCTTGTCTGGTTCAAACTCAATCGCGGCAAAGTGGCAAATTGCCTCAATCGCCCTTTGTTGAACGCATTGTTGGAAGCTTGCCACGCAATAGCAAAAGACCGCAGCGTTCGTGTCGTAGCCATAATCGGCGCCGGCAAGAAAGCATTCTGTGCCGGTGCTGATCTTGCAGAGCGCAAAGGTATGACTCAGGCTGAAACACTGGATTATCTTGCTTTGATTCAAAAAACGATGCGCACAATCGAAACAATGCCTCAGCCTGTAATTGCTGCTATCAATGGCTCTGCTTACGGCGGCGGCACGGAACTTTCGCTGGCGTGCGACTTGCGCGTCATGGTTGAAGACGCTCAGCTGCGTCTGACTGAAGTAAAGCTTGGTATCATCCCTGGTGCTGGCGGCACGCAAAGACTGCCGCGCTTGATCGGCAAATCGAAAGCCAAGGAGATGATCCTCACAGGGGCTCCGATAAATGCCTTCGAAGGGCAGCAATTCGGTCTCGTGCACAAAGTAGTCACGGAGAAGAGCGCACCCGATGAAGAATTCGATTCCATCCTCATGAATGCAGTCCGCGAGTGGGTGAAAGAAATCGCCACCGGCGCACCACTTTCGCTCGCCGCCGCCAAAGAAGCTATCGACAGCGGTTACGACCGCGACCTCGAAGCCGGATTGGCGCTGGAAACCAAAGCATATTTGCAGCTTCTAAACACGAAGGACCGACTGGAAGGTCTCGCCGCGTTTGCCGAAAAGAGAAAGCCTGTATATGTAGGAGAATGAAATTGAATTTCCTCAGTGACTCATCAACGCGCGAACCTCTGCCGCTGCCGGTGACAGGATTGATTCTTTCCGGCGGAAAGAGCAAGCGCATGGGCAGACCAAAGGCATTCCTGCCGTATGAAGGGTCGACTGTAATCGGTCATATCGTCTCTGAAATCAAAGACCTCTTCAGCGAAGTGTTCATTGTCGCCAACGAAGTGGAAAGCTTCGAGGACCTCGGCGTCGACGTTGTGAAAGACATTCTTCCGCACCGCGGACCGCTGGGCGGCATTCTTTCCGGACTGATGACCTCCAGCAACCACTACGCATTCGTCACGGCCTGCGACATGCCGCTCATTGACAAACGCCTGGTTCGCGAGCTTGTTTCTCGACGCCAGGACAATGATGTTGTCGTGCTTTCGCACCCGCAGGGCATCGAGCCCCTCTTTGGTGTTTATTCCAAAAACTGCATCAAGCCGCTGGAAGAATCGCTTTTTGCCGGTAATTTGTCCGTGCAGGATTTCCTTTCCGGTCTGAAGGCGGGCGTTTATGAATGGATGCCCGAGCGCCAGGATGTCGAAGCGCTGCCGCCGTTCTTCAATATCAACACACCCCAGGATTACTCCCGAGTGATTGCAAGAGCAGGAATGGGCGTGTCCATTTTGCCCGAGCGTCGAACATAACTTTTGCGCTGCGCTCATAATTTTTGAAGTTGCCAAAGCTTATATAATTTCGCTTCGACCTCAGGGAGCGAGTTATGGCTAAGCCACACGGAAATCGAGTCAAGCTTTTGATTGGCACGCGCAAGGGCGCGTTTACTCTTACGTCCGACCCGGTGCGTTCCACCTGGAACCTGGAAGGACCGCT
>JADYYD010000302.1 GCA_020853845.1 Candidatus Melainabacteria bacterium | reverse complement strand
CAGGCGTCCTTGCCGCTTAGCATGGGCAATCCCATGGATCGGTAGTGGCTCTCACGCAGTTGCTGAAGCGCAATACGCCTTGCAAGCAATTGAAGCCGGAAGAGCGCCGCCAGTTCATGATCGACCTGACTTCATCCGGGCCGGAGCCGAAGCAGTCCCATGGGCTCGGATAACCTTGCTCTTGCTCGATGTTCACGAAATTGCGATTGCCGGTAATGGGACCGGCCATTACTTCGGGCCCGGTTCCGTCAGGGAAGATTGCATCTCCCTTGATCCAGCTCGGAAGTGATGCCTTTGCAGACACTCTCAAGACTCGATTGTCATCCATCCAGATGTATCGCACTTGACCCATCGGGATAGGGGAGCTTGACAGGAGCGCGTCAATTTCATCATCTCTTGTCTCCGGGCGAATCTGGCGGATTTTGAGATAGACCTGGCTTTTGACGATATTTCCCATTGGTGCGGTCGGCCCGTAGAGCAAGAAGCTGCCGATCAGGTTTCCGATTGTCGGCGACTTGCCGAAGGTAATCGGATCGGTGTGGCTGATGCCTCCCAGGTTAAACTGCTTCATGCCTGTGCAGACGCCGTATGGATGGTTGCTCCAGAGCCCGGTCACAATGGCTGGTCCGCCACCCGGACGGGGATTGATGACTTGAGCCTTGTACTTTTCAACTGCCATAAGACCAGTCAACGTTGAACCGTTAGATCCGTCCGGCAAGTTGAAACCATAGGTGGTTGCCATCTTTTGCAGGTTCTCGTAGCAATTCTGAACTGCATATGGAGAGGTTGGCGTGCTGTTGATATTGGTGCAGGTCGACACGTCGCCAGTGGCAGGGATACTGTCTGCTGCTTGCTGTTTGGGCGCAGGTCCGTCAAGGTTATTGACGAGCTGCTGCGGGATCGGATCGTTCGGATGCTGCTGCTTGTGTTGCTGAATAGCAAGAATGTCCTGCAGGTTAGTGTCCATGGCATTTCCGCCTGGTGTCACGTATACAGGAGACATGAGCAAATCGCTGAAGATATCGTTTGGACCGCCGCCATAAGCCTGGTCGGTCATTCCCGATGCCGGGCCGTCGAAACTCACAGGTCCGTTGGGAATTTGTCCATAACCGTTGGCTACTACAAGGTAACCGCAAGGAATGGAAGCAGAAAATTCACCTTTGATGTCGACACTGCCGACGATGGCACACGATCTGGCTAGAGTTCGTTGCGTGGTTTTCAATTCATGAGAAGTGCCGGCGGAATGGAAGGCGTTGGGCGGCACGCGTGTGTCGACCTGAGAGCCGCCAGGCAAGGGCGAAACCATGTTATCTTTGAAATCCGGGTTGGCTACCAGGTGAGGCTTTTCTTGCGGGCGCAGTGGCACGCCCATAAGAGGATGCGAGGCACTATTGGTGATGCCTGGAATATTGATCAGCGAATAGCCTTTGACGTAGATGCTGCCCTTCTTATTGACGGTATTGCCGCCCAGGAAGCCGGGATCGATGAAGTTTGTATATTCAGTAGGCAGAACCATTTGACCGATGGTCAAGTTGGTGCCGAAATTGCGCGCCATGTAGGCGATGTCTTTTTGACCGCTCTCCGGCGCGGCATTGCTGCCGCCGGGGTTGAGCATTTTCATTGGCGTAATCGAGGCAACCTGGCTGAAGTTGAGATCTTGTTGAACATCGTTTTTCAGCTTTTCTGCAAGAGTGACACCAAGTCCGTTGTCCGGATCAGAAAGGCAGTTGATCAATGTTTTCGCATTGGCAATGCCGATTGGGTTGGCGGGCTCGAAGCCGTAACCGTCTGAGACGGCATTGACGGAAACCAAAAGTGCTTGTCCGACTGCGCGGTTGTAAGTGAGAAGATCCAGCTCTCCTACTGCAGGGTCTTTAGCCTGCATGAAGTTATTCTTGGCGATTGAGTGGAAAGGCTCGTTGAGATCGGGAGTGCCGCTGCCGAAAATCCTCAAGAATGGACGGCGCATACTTTGCTTTGCGACGTTCAAGTTGCCGGCGTCGACCGCGTGCTGCAGTTCTCTGCCGCCACCGAGCATTTTGACAAGGAAGAAGAAGCCCACTCCTATCACAATGATAAACAGCGTCAATGCTGCTACTAGTGCGAGAGTTGCTCCCCTGCGACGTTTCATGGTCATTGCTGCTAATCCCCGATCAGATTTTTGTCGATTGCGCGGTGGTTTTACCTAAAAGTCATCTACTAAAATTGCGGCCGTAATCGGCTCAGGCATTGAGATTGATAGATATCAGAAGATATCAAACCATGCGATTATGCCAACGCTTGTACCAAACCGCCTTCAATTGCGGAAGGTAAACTAGAAACATCCCTAAGATTAAGGATGTCTCATTATGCGCTTTTAATAATTGGAAGTCAAGCCAGGATGCGGCTGCCCGTGGGGAAAACACGAAGTCGCCAGAGGGGGCGCGCTTGCGTTGACTGCGATGTATCCTATATGCGACGCATATCGCAGGTGATTGGCAACCAATCGAGTGATGAGCAAGGCGCACTTGAACATGAGTGAATTGAACCGCTGAAGTATGAGCTGTCGCTAATAAGATCAATTATATTTTGCTAATACTTTGCCTCAAAACCGGCTGTATGGGTACATACGAGAAAGAGGCGTTATTTTAATAACGAACATCTCCCCAGACGCCCTTTGAGACCGAACGGAGTAGCGCGATGAAATACCGTGCAAGAGGACGGAAGTCCAGCGGACATGAGTTTGTAGAATTTGCTCCGGCTCTGTTCATATTGCTTGTGTGTATCGTCCCGCCGATGCTTGACCTTTTGTACCTCGGCATCGCTTATGCTGCCGGCTGGTATCTCAATCACCTTCAGTGCCGCGAAGTCGCTTGCGTCCCGCCGGCTAGAAAGGCTGATTCTCTGGCTCGTGCGCGTGTAGCCTGGGAAGCCAGCACCCTGGCCAGATTCGTCAAAGGCAGAGAAACGTTCTCTGATGCGCAATTCGAAGATCGCAATCCGACCGACAACTATCCTATCGATACCGCAATCGTCTCGACGCGCATCCAAATTCAACCGTTCTTGCAAATCCCATTCCTGGGAAGCGTGCCCGGCATCGGCGCTCCAATCGAATTTTCCTATCGATCCGAGCGACCGCAAGAAGAGTACGGCATTAACTAATTGACGCTGACACAATTACTCACCCACGGAGGGGTGGCAGTCCATGAAGATATCGAGAAGAAAACGAGGAACGAGTATTGTCGAGACCGCAGCCGGACTCTTCATTATCATCCCGATTGTGCTCTTTCTTTTTGACGTTGCAGCCGCGGTGTTAGCGCAGACCGCTAATGACTCGATGTGTAAAAGCGCTGCCAGAGCCGCTGCCGAAACGGACAGCGCAGGCAGAGCACAGGCGGCCGCACAAACTGCCGTGGACCGATTTCCAGCCGCCGGTTACATCACTTCCAAAAGACTGTTCAGACCTGTTCAATATAACGCCGGCACATCCGTGACCGTCGTCACTGAGATCGTCTGCAGATTCCCTGTTCCGATTCCTTTTGGCGGACCGGACAGAATGAATTTCGTGACTGATATGACCGAGCCTGTCGTAGGACAGCTCTAAGCGACAGTTCTATCTACTGCTTCTGCGGCGACTCAGCTATTTTCGTCGCCGACTTTGGAATGCCATATAAAGGAATCAGGATCGTCGGCACTCTGGGTATGGAAAAATCCGTCGGTTCAACGACTTTGACTTCCTTGTCCTCTGCTTTCGCCTTTTCGAGAATTTTTGCGGCATTGATCTTGGATGCATCATAGATAACCACGGCGCCATAAGGTCTCTTTAGCATGACAGCTACTTTGATGACGCCCGGCATGGCTTTGACTTTCTTCTGGATGCCCATAAGACAGACAGCGCAACTCTTTCCCTGTACTTTGAAGTCCAGACGGCGCAGATTTTTCACATCGAAGGAAACCGGCTTATCAGGCTCGGCAACGGGGATCATGGACGGCTTGCCGGTTTTGGTTTGACTTGTCGCTGTCTCAGCAACGGCTGCCTGAGCCAGGAGGAAAAATGCCAAAAGTCCGACAATCAATAGTTTCACTAACACGAAGCGACCTCCTCAAACCTTCCTGCATCCACTCTTTTACCCTCGAGTTTCCAGTTTATCTCATCCGCTCCGTTTCGCCCGCCGGCGCTCCGCACTGCATGTAGTGGCGAAGCATGGCGCCGGCATTGGCATTTGCCTCCTTTATTTTCGTTAAGAAAGCAGTAAGCTGTGCCTCTAGAGTATATCCTCTGTGCATATCGGCATTGTAAGAGGTGTTGCCCATGGGCAGTAGCGCTGGAGTATTCGACTCGGCAATCGTCGGACGCCGGGTCCTGACGGACGAGGGTTTCAAGGAAGCCGCCATACTCATTCAAGACGGCATCATCAAAGAAATCGTCCCGATAAGCGCAGTGCCTGAGGGAATACCTGTTGATGACGCCGGGGATCTGAGTGTAATTCCCGGGCTTGTCGACTGCCATGTTCACGTCAATGAGCCGGGCAGAACGGAATGGGAAGGTTTCGTAACCGCCACGAAAGCTGCTGCAGCCGGTGGAGTGACGACTATTGTCGACATGCCTCTCAATTGCATTCCGGTGACAACCACTCTTGCCGCGCTCAAGACCAAGCTCGAAGCGATAGAAGGATTGCTCAACGTTGACTGTGCCTTCTGGGGCGGCGTCGTTCCCGGCAATGATAAAGAGCTGGAAAAAATGGTGGCACACGGAGTGGTAGGCTTCAAGTGCTTTCTCATTCACTCCGGCATCGATGATTTCCCCAACGCCACCGAATTTGATTTGCGCAATGCGATGCCTGTCCTGGCGCGTTTAAATGTCCCGCTGCTTGTTCATGCCGAGATGGACTGTGGAGAAATTCATCCCGATCCGGCAGAGCCATTGAAAAAAGATCCGCGTTCGTATTCCGCATTTCTTCATTCGCGCCCGCGCCAATGGGAAAACGATGCGGTAAAGCTCGTGTCATTGCTTTGTGAAGAATTCAATTGCCGGGTGCATATCGTGCATCTCTCCTCGTCCGATGCCCTGTCAATTGTCAAAGATGCAAAAGCGCGCAATCTGCCGTTTTCGGCTGAAACATGCCCCCATTATTTGACTTTTGCCGCAGAGGAGATTCCGGATGGCGACACTCGTTTTAAATGCGCACCGCCGATAAGGGAAAGGGAAAATGCGGATTTGCTCTGGCAGGCATTGAAAGAAGGAACGATTGATTTTGTCGTTTCCGATCATTCTCCCTGCACACCGGAATTGAAACTGATGAAAGAAGGCGATTTCGACAAAGCCTGGGGCGGCATCGCTTCTTTGCAGTTTGGCCTGCCTTCCGTCTGGACTTTTGCTGAAAAGAAAGGGCACAGCTTGCAAGACGTCGTCACATGGATGTCTGAGAGAACCGCTAAATTCGCCGGTCTTTACGGGACAAAGGGCAGAATCGCGCCGGGCTTCGATGCTGATATCGTCTTTCTCGACCCTCAAGCGACTTTCACCGTCGAGAAGAAGAACGTGCATCATCGGCACAAAGAAACGCCTCATGAAGGACGGCAGTTCAAGGGAGTTGTGAAGCGAACTTATGTGAGAGGAAAGAAGGTCTACGACGACGGCGCCTTCGTCAAAGAAGGGCATGGACGGAAGATTCTCAGTGGACGCCTGGAGACTTCCAAGACGGCAGCTTCAAATAAGCGGTGAGCAAAATGTCGGTCAATGGCAATGTGAAACTCGATAAGATCAACACCGTTTCAGACGGCGCTGCAAAAGAAGAACTCGAGCGCTGCTGCGGATCTGCAGTCTGGGTAGAAAAGATGATGGCGCAGAGGCCTTTTCGCTCTCGAGATGAATTGTTTCGCTTTGCCGATGACATTTGGTTTAAACTGTCACCTGGCGACTGGCTGGAAGCTTTTTCTCATCACCCGAGAATCGGTGATGTCGGCTCGCTCAGAGCCAAGTTCGCATCCACTGCCAACTGGTGCGAAAACGAGCAGAAAGGCGTGCATCAGGCTGCCGATGATGTGCTCTACGAATTGGCATCGCTGAACGACGAATATTTCGAGAAGTTCGGCTACATCTTTATCGTTTGCGCGACCGGCAAAAGCGCAGGAGAAATGCTGGAGATCTTGAAATCGAGATTACCGAATGACAATCAGAAAGAGCTGAATGTGGCGGCAGGCGAACAGGCGAAAATCACAAAACTGAGACTGGAAAAATTACTGTCATGAGCAAAATCACTTCCCATGTACTTGATGCTTCCAAGGGAAAACCGGCGGCAGACGTGACCATAGTATTGGAGCGGAACGACAAAGACAGTTGGGTTGAAATTTCCAGAGCGCAGACAAATTCGGACGGTCGCGCTCCTGATTTGTGGAAGGATGGAATGAAGCTCGAGCCCGGCATTTACAAGCTCACTTTTGAAACTCACAAATACTTTCAAGGATTGGGACTGCAGGCGTTTTACCCACAAGTGCCGATTATCTTTGAAATTCATGATGCGGCACAGCACTACCATGTGCCGCTCTTGCTCAGTCCATTCGGCTATTCGACGTACAGAGGCAGTTAGCAAACTATTTGAGGCAAAAGGAGAAAGGACATGAAAACTTCCCTTAATGCGGGAAATCTCGGTGAAGTCTTCAGCAAGCTGGCAATTGCAAACAGAGAATTCAATACGCATTACCCCGGAGATTCCGGAGCGCGCCAGGCTGTTCACACCGTATATGGTGGCGCCCATCTTTTCAAATCCGACTCCGCAAAGAAGCTGGGTGTACTGGCATTGAGGTCATTAGATGAATACGCGCCCGACTTCGTCACGTTTGCACGCGCCTTGCAGTTGAGCGGCTCGGACGAACTGCCCGAGGACAAAGCTAAAATTGCCAAGCTCGAACCTCTGCTGGAAGAAAATCCCGACAGTGTTCGCAAAGAAAAACATCCTGCCTGGCTTGCTTTTACCGTTTACAAACGAGTGCGCGAGAAATTGGAGCGCGAAGCGGTGGAAGATTTCCGCATCGACTTTGAAGACGGTTACGGCAACAGACCGGATGCGGAAGAAGACATGCACACCGAGCTGGCCGCCAAAGAAGTAGCCAAAGGCATGAAGGACGGTACACTTTCGCCTTTTATCGGCATTCGCATCAAGCCGTTTACCGAAGAGTTGCGCGACAGAAGTGCGCGCACGCTCGATATTTTCGTCACGACACTGTTGGGCGAGAGCGGCGGCAAACTGCCTGACAATTTCGTCATTACTCTGCCCAAGGTGACTATTACCGAGCAAGTGACGGCAATGATCAATTTGCTTTCCTTGATGGAGAAAAAACTCAATTTGCCGGAAGGCACCTTGAAGATTGAATTGATGGTCGAAACACCACAGTCCATTATTAATTCCAGAGGTCAATGCTCATTGCCCGAGTTCGTCCGGGCTGCCGAAGGACGTTGTGTAGGCTGTCACTTCGGGGTTTACGATTACACTGCTTCGTCCAATATCACAGCCGCTTATCAATCGATGGATCATCCATCCTGTGATTTCGCCCGAGAAATGATGCGCGTTTCCCTTTCAGGCACAGGAATTTGGCTGTCCGATGGTGCCACCAACGTGATGCCGGTGGGGCCCAATCGACCCGATGAAGACGGCAACTTAAGCAAGGCCTTGAGACAAGAAAATATCGAAACGGTTCATCGTGCTTGGAAGCTTGGATTCGACCATGTGCGCCATTCTTTGAAACACGCTTATTATCAAGGCTGGGATTTGCATCCTGCACAATTGCCGGTGCGATACGCCGCCTGTTATTCGTTCTTTTTGGAAGGTCTCGAGCCTGCTTCCATTCGTTTGCGCGCTTTCATAGAAAAGGCTGCCCAAGCCACTCTTGTCGGTGACGTGTTTGACGATGCGGCCACAGGACAAGGGTTGCTCAACTACTTCTTGCGTGCCATCAATTGCGGTGCAGTTTCACAAGAAGAAGTCAAAGCGACCGGATTGACCCTCGAGGAAATTTCCACTCGTTCCTTCTTGCGCATTTTGGAAGGGCGCAGAGAAAAAGTCCTGGCCAAGTAACTCCAGTATTAAAGGGAAGAAGAATTTACTGAATTCTCTCTTTTAAGGTCATAAGCGCAGGCGTCAGTGGTACAAAGTACTAGGTTTGTCGCCGTTTGGTATTGACATATTGAACAAGTCATCCTGGACGCCTTTAAAGGTCGCGTCTGTTGTCAATCCGACTGAAATTGACCTGGACAAGGTCCTCAATTTGGCTCGCCAAAATCTGGGCCGGCCGGTCGAATTACCTTTTGGAACGGGCAAGGGCTATCTCTTGACCGCAATTACGCCGCCGGATCCGTCGGGCATGAGCAGGGTCAGTTATGTCGAGTGGACCCTGATTGATGTTGAGAACTCACATCTGCCGCCGCTCTGGTCGCATAGAACTACCGATCTGGCTGTCCTTCTCAGCATGATTCATCTGGAAACGTCCAAGAACGCTACCTCTTCGGCGAATCTGCCCGCTCAGCCGGCGGTGGGCGCGCAGTTGATGACCACTCAAGAATTGCCTCCCGGCGGCTTTTTGCAGCCTGTAATCCCCCCGCCCGGCGGTGGAAACGGAGGCGGGATGGCAGATACGGGCAATGCTGCCAGCGGCACTTACGCCACTTTCGGGGTCAATCTGTCCGGGGAGCTTGAAGATATTGATTTGTTCGGCGTTTTGCAGTCGGTTTCAATATGCAAAATGACCGGGCGCCTGGAAATTGTCGAGGGAATGCGCCAGATTGAAGTTTTCTTCGAAGACGGCACCCCCGTTCATGCCACAAAGGAAGATGCTTTGCTGGTCGAGGGGGCAAGCGCCCAGAAAGGCTATGACGTGGTCCTCGAGTCACTCATGTGGAAGAAGGGCAAATTCGCTTTTGCCTCCAAGATTCAGGCAAAGGAGCGCACGGTCAGCAAACGAATGGACGCGCTGCTGGTTGAGGCGGCTGCTCTGCGCGACCAAAAGCAAGAGTTGGAAAACCGCGGTTTCGATGAAAATGCGCCGCTTTTCAAAACCAAGGCGAATTTGAGTGAGCAAGAATTCGAAGGTCTGGTCAAAGCCGGCGGTATACCTGCCGATCTCGGCGCGCAAAAGGTGATTTACAGCCAGCTCAAGCCGGGCGAGTGCATGCACGATTTTCTCGTGCGCGTGCCAATGCCGATGAGCATATGGCTTCCTGCGCTGTTCAATATGACCATGCAAAATATCGTGGCGGCGCAGGGGCGCTCCAGCCAGCCGACTTTTCAAAGCACAGGAGCGATCGATTTTTCGATCATCGAAAATGCATACCATGAAATTCTGCGTCCCGAAACAGACATGCTCAGCTATCCTTTGTTCTTGTTTTTCGCGCAGCGAGAGCACAAGCGCAGCTCACGCACCCGCACAGGTTACTCTGTGGTAATTTTTGACGTAAAGCAAAACGGACTGCTTCCTCAAGGACGTCATCTGCGCAGGGTCGTCAAAGCATTCAATCAGGTCAAAGGCGATCTGGACCTGGTCGGGCATTTCCAGACTCTCGAATTCGGTATGATCCTTCCTTTTAGTAATGCAGACAAAGCTCTGAGCCTCTGTTTGAACATGATGAGGACCCTATCTGCGTTGCCAGCGGAGGAAGAAGAAGGCGAGCCGCCAACCGAGCCGCAAGAGCCGGAAGCGCCGCTCAAATTTTCGTTCGGCATAGTTTCCGTACCTGAAGATTCCACTGATTTGACCAAAGCGATTTTGCTTGCTCAAGCGAATAGACAGAGCAAACCGCAAGGCCGTTATTTCGAAGCCTAGATCTTTGTTGCCTTTTCGCTGTTTCTTTTCAGCGCCGCGGCGATTGATTCTTTGTAGGGTGGTCTCAACACGCCTTCTTCAGTGATGATGCCCTTTATCAATTGATTGGGCGTTACATCAAATGCGGGGTTGAGAGCTTCTGCTCCATTGACGGTTAAGGTGCGCCCATCGAGGCTGAGCACTTCTTCTTTGTTGCGGAACTCGATGGGAATTTCCTCACCGCTTTCAATCAGCGGATCGAATGTGGAAAGCGGTGCTGCAATGTAGAACGGAATGGCGTGATGATTGGCCAGAACGGCCAGCGGATATGTTCCGATTTTATTGGCAGAATCGCCATTGGCGGCGATTCTGTCTGCGCCTGTTATGACCATGTCGACGTCGCCCTTCTGCATTAAGTAGCCGGACATGTTGTCGCATATCAGCGTAGCCGGAACGCCATCTTGAGTAAGTTCCCACATGGTGAGCTTGGAGCCTTGATTGCGAGGTCTTGTCTCGTCGACAAAAACACTCGGCTTCAATCCTTTGGCGTGCGCCGATCTTATTACTCCAAGGGCTGTGCCCCAGCCGCATGCTGCCAGCGATCCGGCATTGCAGTGAGTAATGATGCGCGCGGATTGCGGCACGACACTCAAGCCAAAATCGCTGAGCTTTCTGTTTCTATCCAGGTGGTCTTGCAGCATATGTTCTGCAAATTCGAAAATTCTCTTGCCGAATTCGCTGTTGTCGACTTTTTCATTCAACAGAAAACAGGCAAACATGTGCACTTTAGAAGTCGCCCATCGCAAATTGACCGCCGTAGGTCGGGTGGCGTCCAGTTTGGACTTCGCTTCATCGAATTGCCTGACCGTAAGGGCTGAGTCTTGTTGTCCGGCGAGTTTTTGCAAATGCGCGGCCATGGAAAGCGCGGCGGCAACCCCGATCGACGGTGCACCACGCACTACCATGTCAACAATGGCGAAACACATTTGATCGATGTCGGTGGCATCGAAATATTCGATTGCATCCGGCAATTTGCGCTGATCGATCAAGATGATTTTTCCATTGTCCGTGTGTACGGGCATGGTTCCTTCGTCTACTTTGATCATGAGCGTATCCATGTAGAGGTGTTTCCTGACAGACTCAGTTATCAGGCAGTGATTATCGCATGCAATCAAGACAGCAAAGAAAAAGACCGGACATGAGCCCGGTCTTTAAGCTTTTCTGCCGATGATGCGACTTATTTGTTGGGACCGCGAGACTTCAAGAACTCGGGTATGTCAAGGATGTCGCTGGCAATTTTTTGCTGAGTCGGCTGTTGTCTTACCTCATGGTGCTGCTGACGCGGCTGAGGAGCTGACATTGCCGGTTGGCGTGGAGGCTGATTTTGCTGAACCATGTCAAAGCCGGTGGCGATGACGGTGATCAGAACTTCGCCGTGCAGTCTGTCGTCCAGAACAGCTCCGAAAATGATATTGGCATCATCGGAAACTGCAGAATAGATGACATTGGCTGCTTCTTGAACTTCGTGCAGTGTCAGGTCGGGACCGCCGGTGACCGAGAAGATCACTCCGGAGGCACCGTCGATGGTGCACTCGAGCAAGGGGCTGTTGATGGCATTGCGAGCTGCTTCCACTGCTCTGCCTTCACCGGTGGCGCGGCCTACGCCCATCAAGGCGGAGCCTGCCGTAGCCATGATGGCTTTGACGTCTGCAAAGTCGACGTTGATCAAACCAGGCACGGTGATGATGTCGGAGATGCCTTGCACACCTTGCATCAGCACTTTGTCTGCTTCGACGAAGGCTTCTTGCATGGAGGCGCGGTGATCGACAACTTCAAGCAAACGCTGGTTGGGAATGACGATCAGCGTGTCGACGCGTGATTTGATTTCTTGAATGCCGTGTTCGGCTTGGTTCATGCGGCGCTTGCCTTCGAAAAGGAAAGGTCTGGAAACCACGCCTACCGTCAAAGCGCCGATTTCTCTTGCTACTTCAGCAACGATCGGTGCTGCACCGGTCCCGGTGCCACCGCCCATACCGGCGGCGATGAAAACCATGTCTGCGCCTTGAAGAGCGGCTGCGATGTCTTCGCGGCTTTCTTCAGCGCCTTTGGTGCCGATGGTCGGATTGCCGCCGGCTCCCAGTCCTCGAGTCAATTTTGCGCCGATCTGCAAGCGATTTTTCGCTGCTGAAAGATCGAGCGCCTGGGCATCTGTATTGCAAGCCCAGAATTCAACCCCGTTAAGACCCGCTTGGATCATACGGTTGACAGCATTGGAGCCGGCCCCGCCGACACCTACAACCTTGATGTTGGCTTTGATTTCCAACTTTGCCTTATCGTTTTTCTCGTTACGCTCAAGCACGACGCGTAGCCCTCATGGAATATATACAGTTGAAATACCTTAGTAGAATCTGGACTAGAAGCAGGACAGGTTGTGCCGTTCACGAGGGAACTGCGCTCCAGAGGCCCAGTCGATAGGCTTTCGACTAGGCTATCGTAAGGTGTATTCTGGCTATTTGCAATAATGTGCAGCGCTTATGTAGTTAACCTTATCCAAGGCAATAGCCGCAGCCTGTAGTCAGTAAAACGGTTGCCAGTACCTTGACTGTGGGAGCGCTTTACTCCCCCAAAACTCGCATTTTGGCGGTTCTTATATGTTTATAAAAGAGACAAGATCTACTTAGATTTAGCTTCTGCAGTCTTTATCTTTTGCAATGTGTCCTTGCAAGCCTTGTTGTCGGGCGCCAGGTCTACTGCGGTTTGTGCAGACTTCACGGCCTCGGCGAAACGATGGTCGGAGGCGAGAACGCCTGCCAGCATCCTGTGTGCTTCTGAATTTTTTTTGTCCAGCTCAACACATCGTTGCAAATACTTCGTTGCATCCTTCGAATTGCCTGACATCGCATAGGCGCTGCCCAGGTAAAAATTGGCATCCGGATCATCAGGAGTCAGTGCCACAGCCTTTTTCTCCTCTTCGATCTGGGCATCGATGTCGCCTCTGGTTCCCAGCGCCGCACCAAGATCTCGGTGTGCGCCTGCGTGATCAGCGTTGAGCTTGATTGCTTGTTTGAAAGAAGCAATCGCTTCGTCCGGCTTGTCCGTTCTCAGCAAAAGCTGTCCCAGTCGGTGATGCACATCGGGATTGTTGGGATCGTGTTTGGCTGCGTCTCTCATCGAGTCGGCCGCTTGCTGCATGTTGCCTTCTCGCATCAATACTCGGGCCAATCCAAAGTGCGCTTCGGATTCGTTGGGTGAAAGCTTGATTGCTTCTTTGAATTGTTCTTCGGCCTTTTTCATTTCGCCTTGCATCAAATAAGCTCTGCCAAGCTTGATGCGGTTCTTCTGATTTTTCGGATTTTGCTCGATTGCCGCTTCATAGCGGAATACGGCATTCTTGATGTCTTCCTCATCCTGAGCGGCAGCCTGAGCCGATTGTGGGACGGCACCTTGATATGCAAAGGCGGAAAGTGCCAGCATGGTCAGTAATTGACGGTATCTCATTTGGTTCTACTACCTCACAGTCAGCTTTTGTTTTTGTGCGGCTGCCTTTCCATTCAGGAGCCTTGTCAGCGCGGCTCTCGATTCGGGAGCCTTGGGGTTGATTTGAATTGCTTGCCGGAAGGCTTCCAGCGCTTCGGTTTCTTTGCCTTCCTTCTCCAGCGCCTCACCAAGAGCTAAGTAAGCCCAGTGATTCGAAGGTAAGTATTTAATCGCCAGTTTCTCGAGTCCGACTGCCGATCTTATATCGCTTGCGTTGTTTGTGGCGTTTTTGTCATTTTTTTGCAACAGACAGCGTCCCAGCTCCAGGTACGTGAAAGAGAGTTTTGACTCATCAGGCCTGGGTTTCAAAAGCAAAATCTGGGCAAACTTTTCTTTCGCCTCATCAATCAAGCCCTTTTGTCTGAGAGCTATTCCCAAGTTATAAAGCGCTTCCACGGAGTTCGGATTTTTTGCATGGACGATGCGCAACTGCTCTATGGCTTGATCCAGCAGTCCGACGTTCTGCATGCAAATGGCCAGATTGCCGCGCGAGACCATGTCCTCAGGATAAGCGTCGACAACTTGCTTGAGCTGACCGCCGGCTTCGTCAAAACTGCCGCGCTTCATGAAGACGACAGCCATCTCTTTGCGTGCATCCATAAGCGTCGCATCGTGATTGAGCGCTTCGAGAAACTCGCTCACCGCCTTGTCTTCATTGCCCAGCCGGGCAAGCGCGCGTGCATATTCGAAATGGCAAACACCCGACTGCGGATTTTTCTCGACAATCTGGCGAAATTCTTCCGATGCCGGATTGTACTGTCCGGCATTGAACAACTGGCGGCCCTTCTCAAGCAATTTATCCGCATCGAGGGGTTTCGCCTTGCTGCCGAAAAGCGGCGTTTTGGACAACGAGGGCAGGGCGCCCGCAGGCGTGGTGTTT
>JADYYD010000301.1 GCA_020853845.1 Candidatus Melainabacteria bacterium | reverse complement strand
CAAAAAAACGCACCGCCACTTTCAATTCGAATATTTAGACCACTGCGCGCCTGCGCGAAGGATGTTTTAGCTTTTTTGTTCTGGACTGCTGCGCTCTTCTGCAGCCACTTCGGCCATGAAAAACCGCGCTTCAACCGTTTTTACAAGCCCCAAAAATCGCCCATGTCGCGCGCGCGCGCGGAATAAGAACCCTCATGAGCTTGCCGATATGAGAGCTTGTTAAGAACTGTCAAGCTCTTATGTAACGGGCGTCTTCATAGGATCTTACGTCGCTCTCATGTTTGTCTCTAATTACTTATCTGTTTTCTTTTTTCGTCTGCCGTCAACTCATCCCTAGATAACTTCCTCAGCGCCAACTTGGGTTTTTTCATTGCAGTTTCCCCTGCTGTGAAACGACACGCGCGCGCTTGGTAGGTTGCCTCTGGATGTTGTGAGCGGCAGGGCAGGTGAGCTTGTGCAAGTCCGTCCAAGCGGATTTGTGTGTGTGCAAGTAGGCAACTTGTTTAGGCAAGCTGCAGCAAATGAACCCCTGTATTCAACAACCTGGAAATAGGAGAGTCTCATGACTCAGGACAAGTCGAATTCCGTCTTCGCCATGCGTTTCGTCGCCACCGAGCGCGGCATCAAGGCCGAGCAGCGCGTCAAGGGTCGCATCGCCTTCCCGTCCAACCGCGGCACCCAGCCCGCCGACGGCGACACCTGGCGCGTGCAGATCGCGGGCGAGAACCCGAAGAAGACCGTCTTCTTCCTCACCCTCATCGAGAAGGTCGAGGTGAAGGAGCAGAAGCCCGCCGGCAAGCCGGTCAAGAAGTCGGGCGCGGTGGCGCCGGTTTCCCCCGCCGACGTGATGTTCGTGCCCGACTACATCTTCGCGCCCGGCGGCGACACGCTCGCTCAGGCGACGGCGTGGCTGACCCCGGTCACGAAGATCGACCTCGGCAACCTCAAGTTCGCGCATGCGCAGAAGCTCGCCGCCGCCGACGAGGAGGCCCGCGAGATCGCGAAGCACCTCACCGCCGCCATCGCCTACATCGGCGAGACGGGCACCGCCAGGGACGCGCTGCGCGCCAACCTGAAGGCGGCCGGGCGTGACGGCGAGACCGCTGGCGAGCTGTTCGCGGCGCGCAAGCGTTCCGCGTCCGCTGCCGAGGCCAAGCGCGTGCTGCAGCTCGACACGCTCGCCTTCGGGCGTCTCAAGCAGAGCTACAGCAAGGCGGGCAAGGCGGACGACGCCGAGGCCATGTCGCATCTGGCCGTCGTGAAGGACGACCTCGACGCCCGCCGCCAGGCGGTCAACGAGGAGTCCGAGGCGGCCAAGGAGGCGCTCGCCAGCGCCGAGACGGGCCGGCACTTCGCCTACAGCACCGAGGAGGTCGATGCGTGCGTGAGCATCCTCGAGCAGCTCGACGCTGCCGAGACCTCCATCGCGCAGACGATGGAGAGCATCAAGACCAACCTGCGCTTCTACGAGGACCGCATCGACGCGCTGCGGAAGTCCGCTTCCTGAGCCGGTCGGCGTTCTGAGTAAACGGTCTGAGCTGTCGCATGCGCGTGAAAACGCATGCGGCAGCCGCCGCCTCAGCCTTCCTCCCAGTTCCGCATCGGGAGCGCGAGCTTGTTGCTCGCTGCTTCATCTCAAGCTAACTCAACTCTGAAGGGTTCGATATGACCAAAACTGCTACTGCAATCTTGTCTGCTGCTGCTGCCGCTGCCGCCACCGCCGGCGCCACCATCCTCTGCTTGCCGGCGCGCGCCAACGAAGGCGGCTGGGACAAGCTCTACGAGCTCGGCGTCAAGCCGACCGTGCAGGACCCGGACGGCGCTGTCCTCACTGCGGACGGCAAGGTCGACGTCCACCGCAGTCCCTTCCGCTTCGCGCGCTGCCAAGTGCCCGCCGGCTGGGAACTCCGCGACTCGGGCGTCAGCCTCTGGCAGAAGCGCCTCTTCGACGGCGACGGCCGCA
Organism: Candidatus Melainabacteria bacterium; assembly: GCA_020853845.1. Taxonomy (GTDB): domain Bacteria; phylum Cyanobacteriota; class Vampirovibrionia; order Obscuribacterales; family Obscuribacteraceae; genus QKMZ01. The sequence goes on along the minus strand of JADYYD010000301.1, from coordinate 2,702 downwards.
TGCTCGCCAAGGTCTTCTACAAGCCGACCGGCGGCGGCGGTTCCATCCACGTGTTCCTGACGGAAGACGACCCGATGGCCGAGCCCGACGTCATCCCGGCGTTCACTGCCGAGCCGCTCCTGCCGGCGCCCACCATCAGCGACGGCGAGCACGTCTACGGGCTGGCGCGCCGTCTCAACCCGGGCGGTCGCGAGCATCTCGTCGAGCGCGGCGTCAAGTTCCTCGATGGCGGCGACTACCAGTACCACGACGTCATCCTGCCCGCCGGCTGGCAGATCCGCCACACGGACAATGTGTTCGTGCGGCAGCTCTTCGATGCCGACGGCAAGCACGTGGCGAAGATGTTCTACAAGCCGACCGGCGGCACGCCCTCCGTGCACGTCATCCTCACCGAGCAAGACGCCCGCAGCTACGCCTGATTCGGCGCCCACAGCTTAAGGCTGTCGACAAAGAAAGACGGGTGCGCCCGTCTTTCACTTGCATATCTCGAAAAAATCCCTGTTCAAAAACGCGTCTATGGAGACTGCAAGAATGTACCAAACCACCAAACAGTTCATCGCTGCCGCCAAGGTCCTGAAAGAAGCGCTTCTTCTCAGCGTCATCGTCGGAAAGCCTCTGCGCATCGAGACGGGTGCCGCCGGTGCCGTGCCGTGCGTTCCCTCGATTCCCTATCGCACGATCATCAACAACCACCTGTCGCTGCAGGCGGTCGACCCGAGCGAGCCGCAGCGAGCGCCCAACCGTCGGCTGGCAGCGCCGTTCTTCTTCATGCCGATGCAGATCTTCTGCAACTACGACTGCCCCACGTCGCTGATGCTCCAGGTGCTCCACGAACATCCGAGGATCTTCATGGACATTCGCGGCGACAAGGCGCCGGCGGTTTCGGAGCACGTCTTCGAGAAGATGTGCTATTCGGTGACGCTCCACATGCCACCGTCTGCGGTGAAGGAGCTGCTCGAGTTCGTCGCCGAAAACCCTGTCTTCCGCGAAGCCGAAATCAAGGCACTGCGCGTCGAGCAATCGCGCCTGCTGCACGCAGTCGAACTGGGCGAAGCGGTGCAAACCGCGATGCGCGCAACGCGTCCCGACTGCGAGGAAATCAACGCCGCTCGCGCCGCCGGACTGAAGTCCGATTTCGGCAACGGCCTCGGACCGCGCGTCAGCGAAGATCTGCTCGAGATCGGCGCGGCGTATGCAGCCATCAACGGCCGCCAGGTCATTACCGCCGATGACCTGATCGAGCTTTTCCCGGCAGTGACAGCGCACCGCGTTTGCTGGGGCGAGGCGAAGCCTTATTCCGGCTGCGCCGCCGACCTGAAGAAGATCGCCGAGTGGGCTATCCGCTCCTAGCTCTTCATTCGCGAAAGGGAGACGGGTACGCCCGTTTCCCGCCTGGCACTTCTCGAAAAGGCTTCATCGCCTTTTCGTTTTTTCGGGCAATCTAGTAAATGCCGTAGTAGGAAAGGCGCGAAATCGAAAATCGCAGGAGACATCGGCGTTTTCATTGATCGAGGCTCCCAGGGGCCCAGACGAAAACACACTCAAAGAGTGGCGCTTTCGACTCGAGTCCCTGGAAACTAGAACCGGCGGTTTTTGCCTGTTACTGCGTTTTCGTCAAACTGATCTTCGCCTCATCCATAACGGCGATGCAATTGCGGCTCAGATCAAAGGACGGCATCGCCGGTCTTTCGTCGACATCTTCAATGTCCAGTTCGCGACGCGTAAAGACGGCGCGTTGAATCGTGTGAATGATGTCGTCGGCAATCTGGAATGCCGGCGCAACTTCTATCCAGATGTCGTAAGTGCCGATGCCGACGAAGGTTATGCCCGGCATGTCGAGAAGGCGATTGACCAGTTGCCGCGCATCTTCTGTCAATGCAAGCGCTTTGCCTTCGGTTATGGGCTGCGTGAAGGCGTACAGCTCGCGCGTTTTCTGTTCGGTCAATTCGATGTTGACGCCGATCCAGTCGATGCCGTCACCTTCCAGGTTTCTGCAAAATTGCAGCGATTGATCTTGTCGTTTTCTTCTAGCCATTTTGGTTTCCTTTCCGAATTTTAGACGTTGACGTTGCGCTGCGGAATCGACAATTGCGCCGAGATTGAGACTTGGTCAAGCAAGTCGGTCATGTAGTCTTCTTCGCCGTAGATGGCTTCGCCTATCATTTCGGCGAACTCGGTCTGGTCGTTTCCACTCATGCGCAAACCGAATGTCGGAGCGACTTCAACAATCAGCTCGTAGCTGCCGACCCAGACGTGAAGTACGCCGGGCCGCTCCAGAAGCTCATTGACGAGCTTCCTTACGTCATCGCCGAAGTGAGGAGTCGAGTGCTTCAATGGTGCGGAAACACCAAAGAGGTCTCGCGTTTTTCGCGCCGTCAGAAGTTCGGTCACTCCGAACCACCAGAGAGTTTCATTCTCTTCATCTGCAGCAAAGAAAACGGTCGCGGGCTCTTCTTGCGACTCGTCCTCTTCATCGTCCATTTCAGCCGTTTCATCCGGCAAGCCATCCGTCGCCTCAGGCAAGTCGTTCCTCTGCTCGAAGCCGAAAGGCGTTTCTTCGCGAGCAAGAGGGTCTCGACTCAAAGAGTCGGGGGCTGGAAATTCTGTCGAGTTCGGTCGTTGTCGTTCGAATAGCCAAAGTAAGCGTTTCAGCATCGGCAATTTCCTTTCTGCCATGTTGTTGTTGTTGTTGTTGTTGTTGT
>JADYYD010000300.1 GCA_020853845.1 Candidatus Melainabacteria bacterium | reverse complement strand
GCTGCATCGATGTCCGTGCCGCGTTCCAATCTGACTGTAACTGTTTTGCCAGACCTGCCTGCCAGGTTTTTGAAACGAATTTGCGAGTCGCGCGAAGGTCTGTCGTAGAGCGCTTCGCCCATCGGATTTAGGGTTGGGTTGAACGGGATCAAATTGATATTGCAATGCAGATCCTTTACAAGTTCCGCAAGTTGAATTGCTTGCTCCGGATGATCGGTTACGTCCTTCAAAAGAACATACTCAATCGTCACTCTGCGATTGGTAGTTGCCACGTAATCATGCATGGCTGCCATGACTTCGTGGATCGGATACTTTGTCGTGATAGGAACAATTTCTTCGCGTGTCTCCGTATCTGGTGCGTGCAGCGAAAGCGCCAAAGTGATCGGCAGGTTCGCTTTGGCTAATTGCTTGATACCGGGGACGATACCAGAAGTGGAGACGGTGATGTGCCTTGCGCCGATGCCGACGGTGCTGATAAGCCGCTTTACGGAGTCGATCACTTCATCGGTGTTGAGCAGAGGTTCTCCCTGTCCCATATAAACAACATTGCCGACGCGTTTTCCCGATTCGCGCTGAATGCTCATTATCTGGTCGATGATTTCTTGCGCAGTCAGGTTTCTTTTAAAACCCAAATAACCGGTCGCACAAAATGTGCAGCCGACCGCGCATCCTACCTGACTGGAGACGCATGCGGTCAAGGAAGGGCGATCTTGAAATGCCATCAAGACCGATTCGACCATCTTTCCGTCAGGCAATTGAAAGAGGTATTTGCGTGTTTCGTCCCCTGAGACTTGTAAATGGGCAAGATTGAGCAAGCCGACCTCAGCGGACTCTGAGAGCTTTTTTCGAAGGTCAGCAGATAGATCGGTCATCTCATCGAAGCTGCTCACCCATTTGCTGTAAATCCAACTGTGGATTTGCTTTGCGCGGAATTTCGGCAGTCCGAGCTTCTTGACGAAATCTTCCAGCTCGTCAAGCGTCAGCCCCGAAAGTGCAGGCGGGCGCCCGTACTTCGTCAATTCGATTGCAGATGGTTGGATTTCTTCGCTCACTCTTAGTTGTGTTTCAGCCTGAAACTTACGCCGTTCGGCGACGTCAACATAATAACAGTGCGCTTGGCATCTGTGGCTAAATGGCGGCTTTTGGAAACGGAATGTGACCAAAGCTTAGAAGCAGGCGCTATTCACTGTAGTCAATGCTTAGGAGAAGGTTCAAGGATCTGGATGTCATAAGGGCCGGTGATACAATCAGAAACTAATTCGGAAACATTTAGGCACGTCCGGATATCCACAGGCTGGGCTTTGCGGGTTTTCCGCCCAAGCGATGGGATGCAATATTAATCGCTCGAAACCGGCTCCGCCTGCACATTGAGTAAGATCGTTTAGTAAGTCGTCGGGAGTAAATATCGAATGTCGGAATCCTGGGAAGAGCGTACGCGAACCTGGCTGAAAGGACTTTTTGGGGACTCGAATGAGAAGCGCGTCAAAGCGCTGCAGGAATATGTCGACAAGACAAATGCCCTCGAGCCCGAGATGAAGAATCTCACCGACGAGCAATTGAAAGGAAAGACTGCGGAGTTTCGCAGCAGAATCGAAGAAGCTTTGAGAAATGTCCCGGACGTGAAGCTCATCCCCGACGATGCGCCGAAAATGCCGGGACAATTCCGCACGCAGAAAGACAAAGTGCTCGATGAAGTGCTCGAGAAAATGCTGCCGGAAGCATTCGCCGTTTGCCGCGAAACCGGACGCCGCGTGCTCAACATGCGCCACTTCGACGTGCAGCTTATGGGCGGAGCCGCGCTTCACTTCAACAAGATTTCTGAGATGCGCACAGGTGAAGGTAAGACGCTCGTCGCCACCTTGCCTGTTTATCTCAACGCGCTGACCGGACGCGGCGTGCACGTCGTCACTGTCAACGACTACCTCGCGCGTCGTGACGCCGAGTGGATGGGACAGATTTACAAATTCCTCGGCTTGAGCGTCGGCTTGATCTACTCGCATCAACCGGATGAAGAGAAATACGCTGCTTACCGCTGCGACATCAGCTACGGTACCAACCACGAATTCGGTTTCGATTACTTGCGCGACAACATGCGCAAATCAATCGATCAACTCGTGCAGCGTCCGTATTACTTCGCCGTAGTCGACGAAGTGGACAACATCCTGATCGACGAAGCGCGTACACCCCTGATTATCTCCGGCTTCCCGACCGAGTCCTTCCAGGACGTTTATGTTGCTTGCGCCAAAGTTGCTCCCATGCTGGAGCGCGGTCAAGATAAAGAAGACGAAGATTGCGACTACTGGGTTGACGAAAAAGGTCACAACATTCTTCTTACCGAACGCGGTCAAGATCGCGCAGAGCAGATGCTCGGAGTCACCGATCTTTTTGATTTGCACTTCAATTATCACCACCATATCGTGCAAGCGTTGAAGGCGAAAGAGCTATATAAACTTGACGTCAATTACGTCATCAAGCCGAATGAAGAAGGCAAGATGGAAGCGGTTATCGTCGATGAGTTCACCGGTCGTATGATGCAGGGACGCCGATGGAGCGACGGTTTGCACCAGGCTGTCGAAGCGAAGGAAGGCATTCCGATTCAGGAAGAAACCCTCACATACGCTTCAATCACATATCAAAATCTCTTCCGCCTCTATCCCAAACTTTCCGGCATGACCGGTACGGCGATGACCGAAGCGGCTGAGTTTCAGAAGATCTACAACCTTGATGTTGTAGCGATTCCGACCAACAAAACTGCCGTCAGAGGCGACCAGCCGGACGTCATATATAAGACGGAATTGCAGAAATATATTTCCGTCGTGGAAGAAATCGTCGAGTGCCACGAAGAAGGGCGCCCGGTGCTGGTCGGAACCACCAGCATCGAAAAGTCCGAACTCGTCGATGCGCTCTTGAGCAAGCCGCAAACGATGGGCGAAGTACTTCTGAAGAAGATTCAGAAAGTCATGGACAGCATCAAGAAGCACAATCTGCAAAGCGACAATATCGAATCGCTGAAGAAGATTTTTGAGCGGCCCGCGTTAATTGATCCCATAAAAATGGAAGAGCTTTGCAAAAAGCTCGAAGCCGACTATCCGAAGAAGCAAGAAGAATTTCTCGAGCGCATCTATTCTGCCTTGCGCACCGCGCGCGTCGTTTCGGCAGTGAGAAAGGGTATTCCGCACCATGTGCTGAACGCCAAGCATCACGAGAAAGAAGCGATGATCGTTGCGCAGGCTGGACGCAAGGGCGCAGTAACGATCGCGACGAACATGGCCGGACGCGGAACGGACATTTTGCTGGGCGGCAACCCTGAGTTCCAGGCTAAAGAGAAGGTGCTCAAGGACAATCCGAATCTGAGCGAGGAAGAATTCGAGGCGCGCGTCAAGGAGCTGAAAGAGAAGCTCAAGGTGGAAACTGACAGAGAACACGATGAAGTGATCGCCATGGGCGGTTTGCACATCATCGGTACAGAACGCCACGAAGCGCGCCGCATCGACAACCAGTTGCGAGGTCGTGCCGGCCGTCAAGGCGACCCGGGCTCGACGCGTTTCTTCCTCTCCCTGGAAGATCAGTTGATGAGAATTTTCGGCGGTGACAAGATTGCCCGCTTGATGGAATTGATCCGTGCCGATGAAGAGATGCCTATCGAATCGGGCATGGTGTCTAAGTCTATCGAGAATGCGCAGAAGAAAGTCGAAGCCCATCACTTCGATATGCGTAAGCACGTTTTGCAATACGACGATGTTTTGAACACGCAGCGCGAAGTGATTTATCGCGAAAGACGCCGCTTGCTCGAGCGCGCTGATTTGCGTCAGCAAGTGACGGATATGCTGCAGGAACACCTCGATATGCTGCTCGAGAGTTATATCGATTCCGATGCTCCGCCTGAATTCTGGGAAGAGGAAGGCTTGCCGCAAGTCGTTGCACTTTTGAAGAACGACATTGCGCTGCTCGAAGAACTCAAAGTCGAAGAGCTGCACGGATTGTCCTATGAGGACCTGAGAGACGAACTCAGCAAGCAGATAAAGATGGCTTACGAAGTGCGTGAACAGCACATTGGTATTGAGCATATGCGCGAGATGGAAAGGCAGATTTTGCTGAACACCATCGACAGCAAGTGGGTTGATTACTTGCACAACATCGACCTGTTGCGAGAAGGCATCCACCTGCGTGGTTACGGTCAGCGCGATCCGTTGCAAGAATATAAGCGCGAAGCATTCGACATGTTCAATCGTTTGCTCAAGTCAATCAAAGAAGAGTCGATTCAGTTGATCTTCCGGGCGCAGCCGGTGATCATGGATATGGATGATCTCGAAGGCATGATTCTCAATGAGTTGAAGAATTTGGGTCAGGAGGGTGACGAGTTGCCTGACCTCGATCAACAACAATTTGCTGATCTGGTAAGTGGAATTATGTCCGGCAAAACGCCTGAAGAGCTTGGTTTGATCGGAAAAGTCACCGCCGAAGAAGGTGAAGAAGGCGAGGAATTGGATGCCGAAGCCGACGCGAATTTAAAGAACGTTCTGGGACATCTTGGAGAAGTTGACGCGAAAGGCGAAGACGAGGCGAAAAACGGCGAGGCTAAAGGCGATGACGAAGATGATGAGGACCAAGACAGTCCGGCAAAAAAGCCTGAGGTAAAAACGAAGTCTGGTTCGCGCAAATCCAAACGTTCATAAACCCTTACCGTGCGCATTCTTTCGTTCGACACAACCAACAACTGCGTAAGCATTGCTCTTCTGGAGCACGATGTTTTGAAAGCGCAACGCCACTTCGCGCAGACAGGAAGTGAGCGTCAGGAATCGGTAACGCTGCTTATCCCGTCAATCGATGAATTGCTGGATGGCGTCGGATGGCGGAAAAGCGACATCGATCTGATAGTTGTGGGCGTCGGTCCCGGCAGTTTTACCGGCATCAGAATAGGTGTGGTAACTGCGCGTACTCTGGCTCAGGCGCTAGGTCTTCCGCTGATTGGTGTTTCTCTTTTCGATTGTTATGCGGAAAGATTCGCGCCGCTGCATGAATTCTCGCCGAGTGTCGCAATTGTTCTATCAGGCGGAAGAGGGCACTATTTCTTTGCCGCTTACAAAAATCTGGAGGGCGCGCAAGAGCCGCTGATTTTGCCGACTCACGGCACTCTCGATGAAATGAAATCCGCGCTTGCCGATATCGACCAATGGCTGGTCGAAGGTTCGATTTACGCGGCATTGTCGGAATTATCCGCGTCTAAAAAACCTGTGGAAGAATTGCTCCCCATCGAGAACGTAGCAGCGAATCAGGCAATGATCGCAGCACGGCGAGTTTCGCTGAGTAAATCACGCGCTGACAAAAAAGTTGCCTCATCTGAAGTTTCAGTGGACAATGAGCGCGACGCGAAAGTCGGCGGTGCCAGAGAAGCGCTTTTGGAAGAGTTTCCTTACCGTCTTATAGAACCGCTCTATTTGCGGGGCGCGTCTGTCACGCTAAAGGGAAGCGATGGGAAAGCGGCAGCGACAACTTGAGCTGAGAGCTCTCGTAGACGATGATTTGGACGAAGTGATGGAAATAGAGCCAGTCGCTTTCGGCAATCATCACTGGTCGCGTCAATCTTTTAAAAACGAGCTGGAGAACCGCGTGGGTCGCTATTACGCGGCTGTCGATGTGGAAGCGAAGCAACTTGTTGGTTATTCCGGGTATTGGTTGATTGGCGGGCATGGCGGCACGGAAGCACATATCACAACGCTGGCAGTGCATCCCGACTGCAGGAGGCGCCATATCGGCGAGGTTTTGCTCATCAACAATATTCTGACGGCCAGGCAGGAAGGCGCAAAATGGCTGACCCTCGAGGTCCGTGTTTCGAATGAAAAAGCGCAAAATCTCTATTTTAAATTTGGTTTCAAGAATCTCGGTATTCGACCGCACTATTACCAGGACAACAGCGAGGACGCCCTTTTGCTCTGGACGGAAAATATTTTTAGGCCGGAATTTTTGGAAGTGTTAAGTGAAAATCTCGACTCTGTGAAAAAGCTGATAAAGGTCAACTGGCTTGCTCCTGAGGTGCTTCCGGAAGAGGTTTACGACCTTACCGAGCATCCGGTTCACTCTCAGCATTAGAAGACCGAAACAAACAGCACACATACAATTGACGCTTGACTATAGCCTTATTTAAAAGCGACAATAGGGCGTCGCGGCGTATTAGCGAATTGAAGGCAAAAGTATATACAGCGGGCTATTCCGCGCTTTCAACTTGTGAGTTTTTGCAGCCTATACCAAGCGACTTTCGCACAGCAAGCGCAGATCCCGAGAACTGAATTTCGTGCAACTCGTAGTCTTACCTCCCAAAGAGACAGTCCAGCCGCGGCGGTCCGTTCGCAAGTCGATTGTCGGCCAGGTGATTCTGGTAATGCTGGGCATCGAACTTTTGTTTGCAGCCACTTTCACTTCTCTCGAAATCCCCGTGCCGACAGGGAAAAACATAGCGGCTTCGATTCAAAAGGATGCTGCCTCGATACAGACACGCATTCCTGATCGCGTCAAAGAGAAAATCACGCAATACGTTCCTTTGCTTCGTATTCCTGAAGTGCGCATGCCGGCAGAGCAAATTCGCTATTCTATTTACACGCCACAAACTCCGGTGGCAATTTTTGTCGGGTACACGCTGGGCTGGCCGATTGCCACTATTGCCTGCGCCACATTTCTCGTCATGGGCTTATTGGGACCTCTCTTTCACTTTCATCCATTTGCCGGCGGCGGCGGACTCAACTATTACCTGGAGCCCGGCTTCGGCTATTTGTTAGGAATGATTGCTGCCACATGGGCGGTCGGATACATCACAAGGAACAGCAGAACCTCACTGAGTCAGGCTTTAGCGGTATTGGCCGGGCTTGCCTGCGTCCATGTGGTGGGACTGGCGTACTTGCTTGGAACTTGTGTAGTATTGGCAGTAATTGACGGGAATGGCGCACAGCCGGGATGGCAGCAATGGCTGTTTCAAGAATTTCGCAATCTAAGCTGGTATCAATTGCCGTACGATGCGCTCTTTGGGGTGTTAGCCGTGGGGGCGGGATTCCCGCTCAGGTGGCTCTCTGGGCGATTGACCGCGCCAGACATCGGCGCGAGAAAAGATCACGGCAGTCTGAGAGAATTGCTCGACGACTGAGCGCAAATGAACCCGCCACTTTCTCTGCGGACCTTTTTGCGCCATCCGAGATTGAATCCGTCCAGGTAAATCCGGTAAGACGTTCCGGAATTTCGCGCGCGCTGACTTCGAAGCCCGCACTTTTTGCCGCTGCTTCGCTCGTCGCCGCAGGCGCGGCCGCGTTTTATTATGCGCGCAAGATCGAACCGAAAAAATACAAACTCGAAACAGTAAGAGTAATTACAGGTGACGGCAATGCCTGGCGCGGGCGTGACGGCAACGGCAAGCATTCGCGCAGCGAAGAGCGTGTGGAAAGAAAGCTGTTCAGAATCTTGCACATATCAGACCTGCACCTGGCGGAGCCGGAGAGCCACAAAATCGACTTCCTTCGAAAAATTACCGATGATGATTTCGATTTGATTGTTTTGACTGGTGATGTCTTCGAGAACGAAACCGGTATTCCGTATATAGAAAACATTCTGAGCCGCCGTCCTCGTCTTGGTGCTTATGCGGTGCTGGGAAATCACGACTATTACGATTACACGATGTTCAATAAAACTGTGGGCCGGATGATCAGAAGTTTCAGGCAGCCCAAAGAAAAACGTGATGTGGAGCCGTTCGTGCAAGCATTGCAGAGCGGCGGATTTGATGTTTTGAGAAACGAATCGCGTTGTTTGAAAGAGCACGGCTTGCACATAATGGGTATTGATTATCCCGGGATCAAAGAATACGAGCTGGCAAGATTGGCTGCTCAAGCGCCTGAACATCATTTGAAATTAGCTATCTTCCACTTGCCGCGCAATTTGCATTATATTTCCAATGCAGGAATTCAATTGGCAATGGGTGGGCATACTCATGGCGGGCAAGTGCGAATTCCCGGCTACGGACCGCTTTTCACCGATTCAGAACTCGGTCGGCATGAGGCTTCCGGTCTGATAAGAAAAGGCGATACTGCATTCCATATCTCCAGAGGACTTGGTGCAGATCCGCGTTCGAATATTCGTTTTTTCTGCCCGCCGGCAGCGACGATCATCGAAGTGCATCACCAAATGCCGCGCGGCGTCTAGCGTTTCACAGTTTCAAATCTCAGCCCACGGCCAGTGCGCTTGCACTTGCCGCCAGAGCGAAGCGACACTGTTTCTCATCAGGCGAACGTTCACTGAATAGCCACCTTCGGACAGACGCGCTTTGATCTCGTTCTCTTGAAACGAGCCCTGCAAGGGATTCATGCCGTTGCCTGCGAACTTTCCATCCAGTACGACCGTGCGCAACGGCCGGCCGCGCGACACCCATTTTTGAGGTGTCTGAAAAACAATGTGCAAAGGTTGACTTTGATCGATTTTATTGACGGTGGCTTCCATGGTGGCACCGCTTCCCCAGCTCAAGCGGCATTTCACGTTCGTGGCAAGGCGGAGAAACGAGAGCCTGACTACTTCTCTGTCGTATCCGCTGGAGGCATACTCGCCTGTGACATCGGAAACCGTCCAGGCGATCCAGACAAATGTAAAGACCACAAGACTGAGAAATATGATCACATTGAGCCGCCTGGAAGGCCTGATTACATGCGCGAAACGCCCTGGCTTGTCCGGCTTTCGCTGCTGGCGTCCTTCAAAGGCGCGATCAGGAAATGGTGCTTGCTCGCGATTTTGTCTCTGGTTTTGCCCATCTCTGCCACGCCTGCCACCACCCGGATTACCCGAATAGTCGTTTGCGGAATTGCGTTTTGGAGGGCGATTCATGGTCTAGGGAATGTAGTCCGGCTGGCGTTTGTAAATGTACCGAATGGTGGCGGCATCATTGTTGGAGAGAACGCCGCGCCCATAATAAACACTCATCAGATCGTACGGATTGGTGGAATGCTGGTCGATGCCCAGTGCATGTCCGAACTCGTGACCTGCCGATGCGCGCATTTTGTCGTTGCTCATCGGCGCGCCTTGCTGATTGCTTGTTCTGAGCAAGATCACGACCGGCTGGAAGAGCGGTTGTTTGCCCTGCAATATCAGTTTGTAGTCGAAAATCTCTTTCGATGTATAACCGCGGATATCGTTGGCGAATAAGCCCAGACCAAGCTTGTTGACGAAGTGGTGCGTCCAGAAAACATAAATGTCTGCGTCACTTGGATCGTTCGTCAGAACGAATTGGAACAGTCCTTCTTTCTCGAAGGCTTTCCAGTAATTGATGCCTTGCAACGCTGCCTCGTAATGCGGCTCTACAAAGCCATCAGCCATGGGAAGGTTGTTTATCTGCCCGTTGTCGATAATCTCGGCAACCAGGTGCGGCCAGCGGTGTTTCCCGTCGACATTCGTGCGGGGGACACCCAGCTCTTCATCGAGAAAACCGTCGATGCTGGAGCCTTTTGAAAGATAGACCTTGAGAGGCATCTGGTCCTGCACCCAGCGCACAACTTTTCCGTTGAACAGCGCTTGCGGATAAACCCCAGCCGGTCCACCTGCCGCAGGTCTGGCTCCGCCTCCACCGCCGCCCGGTCTGGCCGGCGGCAACTGGCGTCCGCTATAACTGTTGCGAAATTGCGCGTGGGAGGCAGGAGGCGTCCAGGAAGAAAACAGCAAAGTGGACAAAAGTGCCGGCACAAGAAGAAAGAAGGCTGATTTCATTTGTAGACTTTGGCTTAAGCTTAACGGGTGTTAATTCTAAAGAGATAATACCCTAATAACTGGGGCGGACATCTCAGGGTTGTTAAGAGTCAAAAGTCTTTCTTTTTTGGACTTTTCTCTGCTTTTTTGCGAATTTTATTTTTGTTTTTTTGTAAGACGATTTGTCCGATAAACTCGAATTGATATATGCTTCCGCCTCCTCTTGGCAGCCGGTGGGCATTTCGAAGTAATCGAATCGTTTCCGCTCAGTGCAATTGCGCCGCTGAGGCTGCTCTTGCCGGGAGTGATCGTGAAAACTCTTGCCTGGCTTGGCTTTTCGGGCGGGGGATGGCGGAGGCTGCGCCCTCTGTTCGGGAACAACGAGATGCGTTTTGCGTCTTCCCGCTCGTTATCAGTCTTGCCATGATGCCCGATAAAGAATGGATATGTAAGAGCGGCGTAAAGAGGGAACCTTCAATATTTCGTTACGTCGATCTTAAACGAAAAGTGAAGACAGACAACGTTTTCGGGAATATCGGGTACAACTGTATCAACGACATCGCAGATACACCAGTTAGTGAGGCACTAGGGATAGAGCCTGTCGGGGCAGCACCGACCCTGCGGACAATTCAAAGACATAAAGCGGGAGTGTTCACAACAGCCCGCTTTTTTGTTTGCAAAATCAGCAGCCGATTTATTCGTCGCACATGCGATAGCCAACGCCGTGCACGTTTTCAATCAACGAGTCCATATTCGGCGCATCGATCTTTCGGCGCAGCTTCTTTATCAGCGTGCGCAAACTTTCCGGCGAGCGTTCCGATTGCGACGTCCAAACTCTGTCCAGCAAAGCTTCCGGAGAGAAAACCTGTCCTTTGTGGCGAATGAGAAATTCCAGAAGCGCAAATTCCATGCGGGCTAAGTGCACCTCTTCTTCTCCCTTGTAAACGCGAAATGAACTCGGGTCCATCTCGAGATCTTTGAACTTGAGCGTGTTTTCCAGTGTTGTGCGAGGACGGCGCAGCATAGCGCGCATGCGTGCCGACAACTCGCGCAGGTGAAACGGCTTCGTCAAGTAGTCGTCCGCGCCGCTGTCCAGACCGTCTTCCTTGTCTTTCAATGCTCCACGCCCGGTCAGAATCAAAACAGGAGTCGGTCCACCCATGGCGCGGAACTGCACCAACACTTCGACGCCGCTGATGCCGGGCAGCGAAATGTCGAGAATTATCATGTCGTAAGTAGTCGTCTTCAGCAAATTGAGCGCTTCTTCGCCTGAGGGTGCGACATCCACAATATGATGCTCGAAGGTCAGCCAATCTCTAATCGTGACAACGAGAGACGCATCATCTTCGACTATCAATACCTTTGCCATCGAATTCGCACCGCCGGACAAGAGAAGGTAGAACCGCTCCGGTCCAATTATAATTGAGTCGGTAAGGCGGGACTGGCGACATGGCGCAACTCAATTTGAAAATCTCTGAGCGGGGATTTTTGCTGGTCTCGATACCACTCGTGTTCGAGATCATTTTCGTCACTGTTTTGACTTCCCTTATCACTCAGGCAGAAGCGGAAATGCGCAGGGAAGCGCATGCCAAAGATGTAGTGCGCGCGGTCTACAAACTTCAGCGCGATATGCTCGATTGCGCGACGGCTGCCGGTTCTTATAATCTTTCAAAAGACACTTATTCCGATCAGCGCTTTCCTTTGGCGCAAAGATGGATCAAGCAAGATCTGAAGGAACTGGATGCCCTTGTAGCAAACAGCCCGGGACATGCTGAAAAATTGCAGCGCGTTCATCGAGTCGCAGAGTCCGGACTGAAAGTATTCGAGGATCTGAAAAGCCGTCAGGCACAAGCTGCGACACTGGACTCTTTGATTGGAACAGGAGCGATGCTGGCACGCGTGCGCAGCCTGGTCGGGCAGTTCGGCAGTGCCACCCGCGATATCGTCGAAGAAGAAGAGCGCATTCTATCTCAGAGTCCGGTCATGCAAAGTCAGCAGCGTGAGTTGGTTCAAAAAGCACTGATTGCCGGTGTTGGGGTCAACGTGATTTTAGCGATCGCGATGGCGATGTTTTTCAGCAAGGGAATTACTGAGCGGCTGGAAGTGATGACGCAGAACAGTCTTCGTGTTGCTAAGAGAGAACCGCTCAACGAGCCGGTCGAAGGCGTGGATGAAATTGCTCAGCTCGATCGAACATTTCATAAAATGGTCGATGATTTGAACGTAGCCGAAAGGCAAAAACAACAGCTCCTGCAAACGGTTTCTCATGATTTGCGCTCACCGCTCAGTTCCGTAAGAGGCACACTGACTTTGCTTTCAGCAGGAGCTATGGGCGAGATGCCGGAGAAGGCGCTGGAGAAAATTCGCCTTGCCGAGTCTGATACAGAACGTTTGATTCGCCTTATCAACGATCTGCTCGATTTGGAAAAATATTCCGAAGGAAAGGGTAAACTGGAATTTTCTGACGTGCCGGTGAAGCGGCTTGTGGAGCGGGCTGCCAACTCCGTAATTGCACTTGCCGAGAGAAAAGGCATCAACATAAGTCGAGCGATCGATCCGGTTAATGTCAAAGGCGACGAAGATCGATTGGTGCAAATTGTCGTCAATCTTTTGTCAAATGCAATCAAATTTTCTGAGCAGGGCGGTGAGATAGAGATTGAAGCGGAAGCTGTTTCTGCAGGTGAAAATGGGCAGCAGAAGCTGGTTGAGATCGCTGTTGCCGATCGAGGCAGGGGAGTTCCGGAAGAATTGCGCGAAAAAATCTTCGAGCGTTTTGAGCAAGTGGCAATTTCTGACGCCACCGAAAGTGGTGGCTCCGGCCTTGGACTGGCGATTTGCAAGTCGATTGCAGAATTACATGGTGGAAGTATTGGTGTAAGAGAAAACCCGGGCGGTGGCAGCATCTTCTGGTTCCGAATTCCATCAGGTACCGACTCTGTCTAGTTAGAAACACTTGTTGTGAGCGCGCCGATCTGGCGTGGTTCACAAAAAGGTCACAAACGAGATACCAAAAGGTCACAAACATTCCTTAACCTGGTTTCATCGGTCGTGAGAAACCGTGGGATCGGGAAGAGTCGGGGCGGAATCCAATACAAAAGGACCCGCCCGAAACTCTTCGCAAGGACTCTTCGAAAAGATGCGCCAGCATCGTTTTTTCTTACTATCGATATAGAGCGACAAGTCGGAACCGGGAAACCGGAAATCCATCATTCGACCACCGAAGCTTGCTGCTTACCCGCACGACCTTGCAAAACAAACCGGTGTCATTCTGTTGCACCGTCCCTACAAAACAGCCTTGCGCGGCTGAACCCCCACTTGCTGGTCGTTCCCTTAGCTGGAAGCAGAATCGCGCCATTGTTAGAAACTGAGCAAGGCTGTGCGGCGTAAGCTGTCTGCTTTGCTTTTTGGCCGGCGTAGGCATTTTTCTTCAACCTAACTGATACTGCTGGTGATGGCGCTGCCGTTGCTAGCGGTCTCTTTCGCTCACCCTGCCCCAAGAAGGAAGGTTAGTTTATGGCACCTCCAAATTCAGACGCTCCACCCAGATCAAATACCTCCGAGCCCGGCGAAGCATATGCACCACCGGCGGTTCCCTTCAGGCTGCCTGCCTTCGAGATCTTTTCGCAGAAATCTCCTGCCGCCGAAAAGGAAGATCCCCGCTTTGCGCCTGCGTCTGCATTCAATGCTTCGCCTGAAACGCTCGACATTTTTCGTTCTGCCGGCGTCAAGCCGGTGGGCGGACTGGAAGGTGCCAGGCAGGAAACTTTTTTTACCGCTCCGGGCGGTTTGAATTCGAATCCGTTCATCGGCAAGGACAAGGAGCGGGGCGATCGAATTACAGAAATCAATTTCGCCTGCGGCAAGAAGTCGGCTCTTATCGGTTATGCCAATGATACTGCCACCACTCCCAATCGAATCGACATCACGGAGAAGGCGCCGGACAGCATGGTCAGCCGGACGAGCTACAGGCAAGAGGAAAGCGGCAAATGGGGTTTGTACATAAACGACCGGCGTCTGACGCAACTGCCGGGTGAGGTCAAACTGGCCAAAGACGGAACCATCTCGCACGAGACTGGTGATGGCTACTGGCATACTGAGCGCCTGGACGGCTCGGCAGTCACAGAAAAGCAACTGTCCGGCGGTGCTCTCGTAGCCGTCGGCAACGATGGAATAGTTTCGCAAGTCAGCCGCCCTGATGGCTCCAGGGTGGAAGTGGAGCGCATCGCCGGGCAAATGGCGAAGGTGACTGAGACTGATGCGCAAGGGCAGAAGGTCGTCTGGAACAACACTGACGGCTCCTGGACCAGCGCGCAAAGGCCGGGCGAAGTTCGCAAGGACATTAAGCTCTTCAACAACGGTTTGCTGTCTTACAATTCGGGTGACACGCGCACTCATGTGCTGGGCAACGGCAATGAACTGAAAGAATCGGCATCAGCGCACAATATCAAGTTCGACGAGCAAGGGCGCTTGCAAGCGGTCTCTTATCCTAACGGCGACACGCGCAGCGTAGTCTTCGAAGAAGGCTCGGACAAAATAAAATCGATGACCTACACAGTCGGCAAGACCGGTCAGAAGTACGAATACAATCGCATCGGCTCCGCTGACAAATTTGAATACAAGTTGACGGAAGCGAACGGGCAAAGCAAGTCCGGCAAGTGGAACGGAGCCATCGAATTCAGTCCGGACGGCACTTTTACGACACGCGATGGTGATGGAAACAATAGGCAGGCAGACGGTTTCAGCACTCGCGTGCCGATCGACGGCAAGACCTATTTGGAAAAGAAGAATGCCGACGGCTCGATCTTGATTTGCGATCCGAAGAAAAACTTGCAAGCCGTTATCAGACCGGACGGATCGAAAGTCGAATGCCAGAGGAATGGCGAGCAGATATCGAAAGTGATGGAGACTCGTCCTGACGGCAGCAAAATTTCGTTCAACTATGATGCTCAAACGAAGTCCTGGTCTTCGGGCAATGCCATGATACCGATCTCGAAGACGGCGCCTCTTGATGCCGATGGCAATTTGAAATTCAAAACAAATGACGGTTCAACGCATACAGTCGGCACCAACGGCAGAGAACGCATCGTCACCAATGACGGTGCCACCCTCGAACATAATTCCAAAGGTGAGCTGGAAAGAATAACTCAACGCAACGGCGATTATCGGGTCATCAACCGCGATGGCGATAAGCTTGTCGGCTTTACGGATTACGACAAAGGTGGTGCCGTCAAGCGCGATGTGAAGGCTGTTTCCGGCATTCAACTCGAAGACAATGGCGATATGAAATTTGTCGACAATGGCAAGATTGTCGTGGAAAAAGCCAATTTCAACCGCGTGGAAAACGACGTACTGGGACGGATAGCCAAAGTCGTAAGGCCGGACGGTTCGCACCGAGATTTCACCTACGATCAAGCCACAGGCGAGTTGTCGAAAATCTCCGACGTCACAAAGACGGACAAGGGCGAACGGGCCGACGATTGGACAAGAAAGCGCGCACCGGACGGAAGGTTCACCGACACCTACGAAAGATTGCGTGCCCAGGACAATCGAGCCGTCGAATCGCGCACGGACGTCAAATTAGATCCGAGCGGGGACTATACATATAAAGATTCCAAAGGGCGCGAGCGCGAGTCGAAAGTGTCCGAACGCTTCCGCCGCAGCGCAGAAGGTTTCAGTTCGGCGACTGTGGAGGAAGCTCACTTCAATTTCCTCGATGAGATGCGCACCAATGTCAATGACGAGTCCAAGTTGGAAAGGCTCGAATTGATGATGAACGGCTTTGAAAAACGGCTCACGGATGCAATCGAGCTGCGCGTTGCAGCCGGCGCCAGTGAGGAGGAAGCACGGGAAAAGGTGGAAGCAAAAATTGCCACCACTTACGATCACCTGACGCGCCTTGTCCAATCGGACAGCGCAGCCATCGACGACAAAGCCACGCGAGTCATGCTCGCCGAAACTTTCATGTATCACGCTTGGGAGCCGGAGACTGTTAATCAGCAAGGGTGGGGCTCTTGCTGGTTGCAGTCGGGCTACATTCCCTGCGGTTTGGGCAAGCACCCGGATGATATGGCCAAAGTGCTCGCAGATGTAAGCCTCACAGGCAAATATACCGATCGCAAGGGCAACGACTACAGCTTCAAGCAAGACCAGCTTGGTATTCACCGTCGCGCCGACGGAGCCGGGTGGAGCATACAATCAGCAACGCAAGACAACTCGCAACCCAGTCCTGTCGCTCATCGTTTTGACCGCACTATGTCGGTTATGGACCGCGGAGCACGCTACGGCGGCGCCGGCGACTCCGGACGCATTCGCTACGGCGGCGGCGGTCAAAATGAAATCATGCGTCGAGTCACTGGTGACCAGCTTCTGTACATCGGTGCCTACCCCAGAGGCAGGCAGGAGCGTCAAGCATTGCTGGAAGCGGGCGGTGCCCAGCGCAGCGGTGGTCCCGGACACGTCGCCACCCTGGCCATGCGCAAGGTGGACGGCGCCTGGGCGATTGTTCGCGGCGATCAGTATGACGGGCGCGATCGGGTTGTTTCGGTCATTCGCGACCTCAAGCAATGGCTGAACAACGGCGAAAGCGCTCGTATCGAGCGGTCATTTGCACCGGCATGGAACAAAGAATTCAAAATCGCCGACTCTGTGAAGCCCAGCGACTTCCGCCCGGGACCGAACAGACCGGACCGCGACCCGGACGACGACGTCAACCGCCCATCTCGCCCGATTGTCGGATTTTTCCGCCGCTTTCGCCGCCGCTAAGGCGATTGATCGAACAGGCGGCCGCGCGGCCGCCTGTTTTACCGGGAGGGCATAGCAAATTTCTCCTGCCGAATTCTGAACCACTCCCCCAGAAATTCCGGATGGCAAGCAGGGGCGGGCTCGCTAAAGTTCACGCTGAATTCATGATGTCAGTATTAATGTAATGGTCGACCTCCTGCAACAAATCTGTAACTCTCGTTGATTACATTTGGAATCAACCCCCCTCGTTGCACATCTCCCGTTTCTATAGCCATGCAATTACTAAATTCTGCTGCTTTTTCTGCTTCTGCAAGTTCCACCGTGCCGTCTACCTGGTTGGACAAAGTCTGCCTGCCTGAGGTAGAGACACTTTCGCAAGAGCTGCTCAGTCAGGCATTGTCTGCCCGCTTGCAGCAAGTCCTGGAGCTTTACGACGACTACCTGGCTGCATACGACCGCTACCGCTCTAACCGCGGTCCGCGTCCTGAAGCGGGTTTGCTTGCTGTTCTGCGCTTCCTGGACGAATTGCGCCCATCGGACATCGATGTTCTGATCCATGCACTCAAGCGCCTGGAAACAGTGTCTCCGTCTGATGCCGCCGTTAAATCTTTCGAGCGTCTCGGCGCTTTGATCAATCGATTGGAAGCGGACAGAAGACTGAAAGTGCTCGCTCTTTTGAATGAGATAAAGCGGCTCGAAGCACATGAGACGGGCGAATACAAAGAATGCTTCTTGCGCATCAGAAAGGACGAAGTAGCTCGTCTTTCAATGCTCGTGCACAGCGAGATGGAAATTCTGGAGAATGCGCAGGCAAGCGGACGCATCGCCAAGCTGCAGATAGTGAAACTCCTTCCTCTCTATATTCGCTTCAGACTGGCGATGGACACCCAAGATCTCGATCATGCCACCGAGCTGATTTCTGAGATGGGACAATTTTCGCAAATGCATTTGACTCTCTTTGGACTGCACCTGACAGCAAAAGAAATGGAATCTTTTCAAAAGCGCATCAGTCAACTGAGACGCCGCAATCTGCAAATGTTCCAAATGAAAGGTTGGACGGAAGCCGCTCGCCAGGCGGCTCGCCTGGAACAAGAAATCGCGGAGTGCTTCCTGGTGCTGCCAGCCGAAGATCGTTTGGAAGGGCAAAAAGCTCTTTGCCGATTCGAGAATGCGGAATCAACAGTTGACGAAATGGTGGCACTGTCCGATTTGCACAAATATTCGGCGGACATCGCCACCAAAGCGAAAGAGTGGCGCGCACTGACCAGCGAAGTCTGCAAGTGCCGCAAAATCGGCCAGCAAATGGAAAGAGTGCAAACCGGCATCGCCATTTTCGGCGCCGGCTTCGCGCCTCCTCAACTGGCATTGATGGATGAAGAGTATGTGCAAAACAAAGAAAAGCAGGTAATTACCAGCGAAATGCGCGCATTCATGGGTTTTGACGAACTTTTCAATTGCATGAACGCCGTAATGCAATACTGAAGTCGCTGAACCGAAAGGCCTAGTGAATGCTGATTTCCGCTGTCACCCTGCGGCTGCTTTCCACAGCCCTCGCCTCGTCCAGGTGTGTAATCGAGCCGGCGACGACTTTCCAGCCTTCCGGTTTTTTCACCCAGACGCGCATGAAATTCATGGAAAAGCTTCCGGATGGTCCCTTGTAGCTGCTGAACCCGGTTACCACCGCTGCGTTTCCCTGCTCCATGATCTTCAAGTCTGCAATTTCCACCCGATCGAATTTCAAAGCTCTATCAGGTTTATGCCGGTCTACGATATAGGCTTTGGGCGAATGAGAGCAGATATCTCCGTCCGCCATCAACACCAGTTGGTCGTCGAAATACTTTTGGAAAAACTCGGGATCGGGCGCAAGATCTGCCTGCCGCAGGCGTTCTTCCAGTTCAAGAATCTCCGCTTCCACTGAGCTCATAGGAACCTTCATCAAAATTAGTCTCGAACGCCCGATGCCAGGCGCGCGAATATATGGGGCCGTTGTTTTATCGTCGCCGAATCCTTAACAAACGGCATCCACCGAAATCGGTATAATATGCCGTTGTTTTGGGCATTCCTGCAGGTTGTATATATGAAAAATGGCTCCGGTGAAAGAACAAGAGTGGTTCTTCTTGCGGCTGGACAGGGCAAGCGGATGAAATCGGACTTGCCGAAGGTTTTGCACGAAGTGCTTGGCAAAACCATTTTGGGGCGATTGATGTCGGCAAGTGACGAATTGAAACCCGAGCACGTTCACATCGTCATTGGGCACGAAGCCGAGCAGGTCGAAAAGTTCATTCAAGACAATCCTTCGGCTACGCCGGTTTCCACTCATCTGCAACAACCTCAATTAGGCACCGGTCACGCCCTTATGCAGGTGGCGCCGAGCTTGAAGGATTTTTCCGGAACGCTCGTTGTTTCTGTTGCCGACACGCCTCTTCTAACCGGTAAGACGCTCAAAGCTCTTGTTGATGCCCACAAAGAAAGCAATGCAGTTGTCTCTCTGCTGACTACCGATGTTGATGATGCCAAAAATTATGGACGCATCGTAAGAAACGAAAAGGGCGAAGTGACGGGTATTGTCGAGCACAAAGATGCTACCGAAGCGCAAAGGCAGATCAAGGAAATCAATCCGGCCATCTACTGTTTTGCCTGGCCGCAAGTGGAAGCAGCGCTTTCGACTTTGAAAAACGACAACCAGCAAAAAGAATATTACCTGACCGATGTCATCGGCTGGGCGCACAAGAACTCGCACAAAATCGCCTCATCTAAAGTTCCGGATTGGCGTGAAGTGGCAGGCATCAACTCGAGGCTGGAGCTGGCTGAAGCGATGCGCCTGATGCGCGACATTTCGATCAACAATCTGGCGCTCGAATCCGGAGTCACTATCGTAGATACGCAAGGCACATGGATCGCGCCGGAAGTGAAAATCGGGAAGGACTCGGTCGTATTGCCGGGTTGCTGTTTGACCGGCGAAATCGAAATCGGCAAGAACTGCACGATTGGACCGAACACAGTTATGAAGGGTGTTGTGCACGTCGGCGACAATACGACCGTGGCTCAATCGCTTATCCACAATTCCGATATCGGCTCGAACTGCAAAGTGGGACCGTTCACGCACTTGAGAGAACATACTGTCTTGCACGATCAAGTGAAGGTCGGAAACTTCGTAGAAGTCAAAAAGAGCATCATCAATAGTAAGACGAATGCCTCGCATCTCAGCTACATCGGCGATTCTACATTAGGCTCTGGCGTTAATATCGGCGCCGGTACTATTACGGCCAACTACGACCACATCACCAAGAAAAAAGAGCGTACCACCATATGTGATGGCGCCTCGACAGGAAGTAATTCTGTCCTGGTAGCTCCCGTCACTCTGGAAGAAGGCTCCGTCGTTGCCGCCGGATCGGTTGTCACCAAGACCGTTCCCAAAGGCGCACTTGCAGTGACCAGACCGGAGCAGCGCAATGTCGAAGGCTGGGCGGACAAACGCAGAAAAAAAGCTGAAGCCGCCAAACTCGAGGCGGCGAAGTAAAGCTGATTCGTTACGCGAAATACACTGTTTGGGGTTTTCAATAGTGGCAATGGCCGGGACTTTGCGGGTATCCTTCTCAGCAGAGGCTTTGCGTTTCTAAGCTCGCAAAATGGGCGAAAGATCGAGCGGTGGAGGCTTTATGGCCGACGAGGAATCCCAAAAGCAGGATAAAAGTTCTAAGAGTTCGTCGGATTCGTCGGGCACTTCGGGGGCAGGCGCTTCCAGCGATGAGGTCAAACGGCCTGGTGAGCAAGCGCCGGGCATGGACATGCCTTCACCTTCGGACACTTTCAGCAAAGGTCTGCGGGCGATTTCTAAAGATGCCCGCCCTGAAGACTTCGACGATTTGCAGGGACTGTATTCCATTATGTATATGGAGCGCAAAGCCGAGCGCTTTTTCAAGCGCGATCCTAATGCGCCCGCCGGTCCGGAAGATTCAATGACCGCGGGCAATAAGCCTTACGACAAAACCGAAGGATTTGTCTTTCCCTATCGTGGCAAGGAGTCCGAGAAGCTCGCCGAATGCACCAAAGCCGAGCCGAAAGCGTTTTTGTCGGCCGCTGCTATGTATAAAGATTTGAGCCGTCATTTGTGGGCGCCGCGCTTGTTGCGTCAACTAATCGGCAACGAAATTCACTATTACGATCCGATTGATATCGAGCGCGACAAGAATGCGCGAGAAGGCGTTATCAAAAGCAACAGTCAGACTTTCGGCTATCCGCAGGTTTCCATCAACGCCGTTAAACTGTACGTTATGGAGTTTCCGATTTTGCGCCAGTATTGCGAGCGCAAAAAACACCAGGGCGCCGATTTTGAGATTCGGGCGCTTTTAGATCCCGAATGTGCCGCAATGATCGCTGCTGCCGTTTGCGAGCACCATTTGAAACTTTGGAAAGATCAGAATAATGAGGACGGCGTGCCCATTCCTATCAACGAAAAAACTCTGGCATATGGCTATAACCCGGACGTTTATGACGTCAATGGTACGCTGGAAACTTCGCCGGTTCCAATTTATGGTGCCAGAAAAATCTTGATGCCTTCGGAGCGCGTCATCGCTGCCTCGAAGCACGTAAAGAAAGTGTTTGAGCGCGATTACTAAACCTATATATCTGGATGAAAGTCTAGATGAGAGTGAAGTATTTCGCCACGACAACGAAAATCAGAGAATCGAAAAACACCAGAAGGCACCATATCGCCACCGCTATTGTCGGTTTCAGATTTTTGAATCTGGACAGAAGAGATGCCAGATACATGCCTGTGAACGCCGGAACTGACGCTATTAGCGCTGCAAGGAAAGTCGCCAGTCCGCCCTTCATGAGAATCGGATACGGGTTGGTGCCCGGGTTGATCATGTGATACGCACCGTCTACAAGCGGCTTGCAGCGCACCATCGCATAGAAAACTCCCAGAGGCACCACAAAGGACAAAACCGTGCGCAAAGTCCACCAGACAAAGCGCATAAAAGGGCCGTCGTCGCGCAATATCTTTGCGGCGCCTTTGGGGGCTGTGGCATCGAGTTCGGCTTCAGCTTCGGCAGCCGCATCGCAAGCAGCCTGCGCGCTATCGAGATCGAATTCTATGCCGCTCTCTTCTGCCGGTTGCTGTTTTTCAACCACAGCTTTGCCTCGTCTTGCTAGCCTGTCATTTTAGCCTTCAAGCTCAGGAAATTCTTCCCGGTCCGCACTTTCCATGGTGGCAAGGTAGTCGAGGCGGCGGCGCTCGGCTTCGGCGAATTGCGGGGACTCGATGGTGAGCATCTTCACGAGATTGAGAGGAATCAAATGCTTCGAATAGTCGCGAGAGTTGGGACGGTCGGTATCACCATACGATTCCAGCTCGATGTAATCATGACCGATGCGCAAAACCCGCCCTATGACGGTCGTTCCGTCAGCAAAATGCAAACGGACCCAGGACCGGCTGTCGGCAAGTTTTTCCAGTCTGAGCTTGAGATTCATCAATCCTAAGAGTTTTCCAGCAGGTTTCCGGTGTCATTTCCTAGTTCATCTTAGCATCGCGTCCGATAAGTCGCCCGGCGCCCCTGGCTCGATCCCGAAAACGCCCACAGGGCAATAACTGTGGCAGGATGCCACGACGATATTTCGAATGGGAACACACCACCATATATGGCGTCGTGTCAAGTCGGGAAACTAGCGGGAGAGCCGCTTTAGGAAATCGATTCGCGATAGAAAGGATATGCAAAAAATCTTTGAGTTCAATTAAGCAAGCGGTGCGGAAGTCAAGCATTCATTTTTTGTATAGACGGGCTAAACTGGCTTCAGGTGAAGCTTTTCGAGAGCAATCGAAACAAAATTATCAGTATGTCGACTGCATAAATTTGTGATCTCCCAGAGATAACCAACCCTCCTGTAGAAGAGCGCGGAAATATGTCGCATTGACTGAGTCAATCAAAAGGCCGCCAGAGAAAACAGGTCAGAAAGATACAGAAATAACGCAACTCACACTCCAAGGTAAAAACTAGAAATGGCGGCATTGATGCAAGAAGAAAGCCTTCCGGCTAACCTTCAGAAGCGCATTGAGGAATTGAGAGGAAAAGAATCGAGCTACTGGGAAGACGAAATGTTTTCGCCGGAAGCGCTCACCAACCTCTCGTACAGAAGTGAATTAGAGCGTGTTTTCAATCTCGATCCGCTAGGGCCCCTTCCGCCTGCGCTATAAGGTCGATACCTAAAAGCGTCAGAGTCGGAGCAAGGTGCTCGATATCAGTTAGAAATGGTGCAATCTGGGTGGCGTAACCGCCGGTGATGACCGTGGTGTGTTCGCCTGGAAGCACTGCTTTGGCTGTAGCGATCCACTGTTTGATGATACCTATGTGGGCGAGCAATGTGCCCTGCAAAATGGCATCATCGGTTCGGTGACCGGGCGTGAGCTGATTGACCGATCGAACTTTGCTCGTCAAATCCGGAAGTTGATCCGTGTGTTCATTGAGAGCTCTCAATGTTCGTCCCAGTCCGAGCGTTATCCAGCCGCCCTGGAATTCTCCTGCTGCGCTGGCGGCTGTGAAGGTGGTGGCGGTTCCGCAATCGATGACGAAAGCGCCGCGACCGTTGCCGAAAAGGCGGATGGCTGCCGTAATGCTGGCGACCCGGTCGATGCCGAGCGTTTTGTATGTTCCTGAAATCGTCGGTTGCGACTGCGTGGTTATCTGGATGACGTCTTCGCCCCCTTCGCGCAGCCGGCTCAGAAGGACGTCGGAAGCTTCCGGCACGACTGAGGCTATCGCTACTTTTGCTCTGTGCGCGCGCGCGCCGGCTAAAATCGCGTCGGCTGCTTCTTTGGGCAAAAGCGTGTCGTGATGCCAGATGTCGACAATTTTGCCGCCGTCCACCACGGCGCTCGATATTCTGCTGTTGCCGACGTCGACTGCTATGCGTGCCATTAGATCGGTTTAACCATATTTGGTGCCGCCTTACAGTTGGGATTTTACTGTCTGGCCAGGTATTTGCGCACGCCCTTTAGCAAACCCTCAGCTACCCGCCCCTGGACGGCAGGGTCCAGCAGTTGGGCAAATTCCTCCGGATGGATCATAAAACCCACTTCAACTAAGACCGCGGGCATTGCCGTCGGCCGGCAGAGCGCCAAGTTTTGAAAGCGGCAGCCGATGTCCGGAAAGTCGACGGCACTGATGACTGAATCTTTTAGATGGCGGGCCAGTTCGGTCGATTGCGGTTGATACCAGTATGTAGAGGTGCCGTGCTCTTTCCAGGGATCGCGACCGTCGGGCAGGGCATTGTTGTGGACGGAAACAAGCAGATCGGCCTCTGAGCGCCCGGCGATGTTGACGCGCTCGTCCAGAGAAACCGTCTCCCCGTCGGTCATGCGGGTCATAATCACTTGCGCTCCGGCGCGCTCGAGTGCAGCTTTGAATTTGAGTGCTATATCGAGATTGACCTGTTTTTCTTTCACTCCGTTGCAGCCGATAGAACCGTTTTCGCTGCCGCCGTGTCCAGGGTCCACGCATATTTTCAAACCGGCAAGCGAGCCGTCCATGCCGATCTTGGGCGGCTGTTTGATGCGCAGACGCAAGGTGGAACCTTCATAGTCGACCTTGTAGCCCCACTGGCGATCGCCTTTCAGTTGAGCGGTGACTTCAAAGACACCGTCCTGGACCTGGCGGAAAGATATGCCGTCGACCATGTCCAGATTCGAGCGCTTCGCTATCTCATCGGCATCCGTGTCGGCGGGGCTGACCCAATCAGTATCTTGCGTGGCGCCGTAAATCTTCAGCGTTAATTTGTTCGGCTTTACCGATTGTTCGACCTGGTACGGCAAGCGCTGGCTCATCGGTAACAGCAAGGCATCGCCATAGCGATCCTTTTTGGTGTTTATCGTTCGCACTGTAGATGCTGGCAAAGGACCAGACGCTCCCGGCACCGGCGGCGTCCAGCCGACCTGTCCTGTGGAGAGCTGGCGCTTGGAGATATATACATGTTTGTTAGCCGAGTAGACGACACGCATCTCGTCACCATGCCAACCATCGGCGAGCAAACGCACTCCGCGCGCAAGCGGCGTGATTCTTCCTGCTCCCGGACCGACTCTTACGATGGTGTCATCTTGCGTCGTTTGCACGATAAATGGTTGTTTTACAACAGTCACCTTATATGGTGACACTGCAGTGGCAGTGCGCCCGTCTTTTTCAACGGTGAAAACAGGAGCAACCTGATCGAATTGATCGAGCGGCCCGATTTTGATAAATCCGACATAGCGGTCCGATCTTGCTGCCGGCAGGCGCTGGTAAACCTGTCCGTAAGCTGCATCCAGCCCGGCATTTACAGAATCTGTTTGCTGACTCAGCAGAGTCATTTGTCCTTGAGAGGAAGAGGGAGGCGAGACGGTCGTGTATTTTACATCTTGCTTTTTCGAAACAGTCTTAGCACCACCGGCAGTGCCGGCTCTTCCGGTTCGTTTTCGGGCAGTCGCTTTTCTTTTTGCCGCGCTCTGGCGCTGTTGCACTTGCTGTTTCAAAGCTACCGAGGAATAGAACGGCACCACACGCTCGCCTAGCTGCATTATTACCGTGGCACCCGGCGTGGCGCGTACCGAAAATTCCACTAATTCACCGGGCAGAACGCCCCTGTCGACTGCGGGTGAAATTGAATCCGGCAAAATCTTCAGCTCGGTGGCTGGAACCGGCCGCGGTGGCATGTCTCTGTTGACCGTGATGGTTTTTGCCGTGCCGATCGGATGGCCGGAACCTTGAGCGCCGCTGGCTCTGTCCAGCAATTGCAAGTTGAAATGATTGGCTCCCGGCTGCAAGCCGATGACGTGAGCGAAAAAACCGCTGCGCCCTATGCGTGCTTCTTGACCGTTGATGGAAAGTCCGGCGCCCGGCGCTATCGCTCCTACGATGAATGAAGAAGAGGCAGGCACTTTACCGTTGTCCGGTGGATATGCAACAAAGATATTGGCCGTATCGGCTGCTCGGGCCGCATAAATGGAAAGTGCCAGACCGGCCGCCGTGACGCCCGCTCCTAACAAAAAGCGCAAGCTGCGGCTGTTTTGCCCCATCTTTCCTCCTCTTTGCCGATTTGATGTTTTGAACACACTCTGAAGTTTAGCCTGGATTCAATTGTTTCACCTTTTCTTCCAGGCGTTTTTCAATTTGTTTTTTCAGAGCGTAGTCATTGAGAGTCCAGTTGAAAGGCAGTCCGAATCCCTTAATGATGGTGACATTGGAAACGGCTTCCTGGGCGTCGGGATTGAGAAATGAAATCACAAAATCAATTGCTGTTCCGTAGCGCTTGGCAAAGAGCTCCTCGTACCATTGCAAAAATGGTCCGACGTCAAAACGCCCTTTGTATCTGTCGAAGGCAACATTGCCTGGATCG
The DNA here is from genome assembly GCA_020853845.1 of Candidatus Melainabacteria bacterium. Taxonomy (GTDB): domain Bacteria; phylum Cyanobacteriota; class Vampirovibrionia; order Obscuribacterales; family Obscuribacteraceae; genus QKMZ01. Next base: position 6,506 of record JADYYD010000300.1, on the reverse strand, counting down.
ATAACCCAGAGATAGGCGGCTGCTTTCATGTCCTTGTCCATTTTTTCCGGCGTGACAGGATGGTCGAGAATGGCTGGATTGCCCATGGCTCCGCCGCACATCAAGAAAATTTCTTCCGGAAAATTGTCGTTGAGCAGCGGTTCGATCTTGTCGGACTTGATGGTCTGAAGAGAAAATTTGTCACCGCCGACAGTGAATTTTCGCTTGGTCGGATCGTTGCCCAGATCGCGCAAATCTTTGAAGGGAAATTTGTCGGCGCATTCTTTGATCACAATCAAGTTGTAGGCATTGAGCCAGAAGCTAAGCCGCTCTTTGTCATTGATCATTTTTGCCGGACTGATGTGCGCGATTTCTTTCATGCTCTCTTTGAGCAATGGCGATTTTTTCAATGCCGCATAATCTACACTGCTTTCTTTTACAAACTCTTTCAGCAACTGCGCATATTTGTCGAAGCGGTAGGTAACAGGCGTTTCCACCTTTACAAAGACCGTCTCCAGTGACTCGAAACCGTCGCCTACCAACTGAAATCCGACAAGAAGCAGGCCCAGAGCCAGTATGCACAGCCCAATGGCTTTCATAAGCAAGCTGTTGCGCTCGGCCAAGTCTCAACCTCGCTCTTTTAACAGGACTTCATTGCAAGTCGTCGGCAATTCACTAGCTGTCATTAGACATTAAAACACCGATAAGCGCAATCTTATCTGTTTGCCGCATAAATTCCGAAAACACAAACGGCGCCGCTAACGACGCCGTCCGAGCAAAATTTTGGAGCGTACCGGGGTCGAACCGGTGACCTCTTCAATGCCATTGAAGCGCGCTACCAACTGCGCTAACGCCCCGTAGAGAGTGGTTATACCATAAACCGCCGAGGAAGGCACCCGATGGAAAAGGCACTCTTAATGGAAGCACATCGTCTAATTGCGACGGATTAATTCGACCGGAGCGACCAACTCTTGCGAATCAGTGTTGCCGCTGGCCGAGCCACATTGCGAAGCGCCGCTTGCTGTAGATGGGCATGTTCCGCAGCCGGATGCCTGCTCGCCGGCAGTGTTTGCATCTTTAGTGCTCTTCATAGGATTCGCGGGCAGCTTAGCAACTTTCTTGTCGACGCTTCCCGGCAGCTTTCTGGTCAAATTCAGACCGGTTTGCGCTTCAACGAATTGCTTCGCCTTTTCCTTGCCCCAGCGCATTTTGCTCTTCATATTCAAAAGGAAATATTTGTCCGGCGGCCAGAGGAAAGATGTCTCGAAATAGCACCAGATCGTGCATCCCTGGCAATAATCCCAGGACCCTTCCTGCGTGCGCTTGAGCTGCACAGGCGGGCTGCGCCACAATTCATCGAGGTTGGAGCGTCCATTCTCATGTTTGATCTTCAGCCTCTCATCATGCATGTGATAGCAAGGCAAGAGCAAATGATCGTCGGGAGATATGACAATTGTCGATGAAATGGCGCGGCAGCGTGGGCTTTTGATCTGGTTGCCGCCGTTCATGTAAAACTCGAGAAACGCCCAGTTGACGCAAACATTGTCGAATTTAGCCAGCCGCTGAAGCTCCCTTACGCCTTCTTTGTGCAGCAATTCATTGCCGCAGAAGTCGAAAACCGGTCCCAGAAGCACGACAACGCCCAGTTCTTGAGCCAACCTGATTACCGGCTCCATGCCCCATATCGATTCTTGCGTCGCCGTGGCGATAATGGACGGGCGCTCGCCAAGGCTGCGCGCCAGTTTTAAGCTTTCAATCACCTTGTCATAGCCGTCGATACCGCGCTCTGCCTTGTATTCGTCACGGTCTGTCGTGGAAAGAGAAAATTTGAGATCGTCTACTAATCCCACCAGCTCCTTGGCCATGCGAGGGTAGAGGGTGCCTGTGTTGGCAATGCTGACGAAAAATCCCATTGCTTTTGCGGCTCTCAGCACTTCAGGCAAGTGCCGGTAGATAAGCGGCTCACCGCCGGTAAAGTCGAGAACCTTTACGCCAAGCCGTTTTAAGGCTGCCAGGTTTTCAATGATTGTTTCGGGCTGGCTCTCTTTTATTCTGATGTTTTCAGGCTTAACAGGAATATCGCAATAAGTGCAGCGCGAATTGCATTTGTAGGTCAGGTAGTAATTCGCAAGTATGGGCGGCACTTTGTTGGTCCTGGAAATTTGTTTTTTGCGCGGTCTCTTGCCAACCGCCCCGGCGTGGATGGTTTACGGCGCTTCGGCGCCCGGATGTTTGATTTGTGCAACCCGGCTTGTTGCAATGCAAATACAGTATATTAGAGCCCCAATCACTGCATTATCTGGTTGCCAGGAACGTCTTTTCGTAACGGATCGGTTCTGAAAGCGTTGCCGGACCGGAATTGCCGGTCTCCTCCCTTCATAGAGTTCTCAGTAGGTTTTCCGTGCGTCATCCTAATTTGCTCAAAAGAGAAGATTCCGTTCTTCTTATCGTTGATGTTCAAGAAAGTTTTCGCTCCAACATCAATGATTTTGCCAATCTGACTCGCAACATTACGATAATGGCCGAAGCGGCCAAGATTTTGAAATTGCCCGTTGTGGTTACGGAACAGTATCCGCAGGGCTTAGGCAACATTGTGGCAGAAATTTCAGCTTGCCTGGGCGAGCACAAACTGTTTGAGAAGAGTTGCTTCAGTTGTTGCGGCAACGAACAATTCATGACCCATTTGGAAGGCACCGGGCGCAAACAGATTGTCGTGACCGGGATTGAAACGCATGTGTGCATAAGTCAAACGGCGCACGATCTTTTGCAAGCCGGCTATCAAGTGCATCTTGTCACTGACGCAATCTCGAGCCGCAGTCAGAAGAATAAGGAGATCGGATTGGAGAAGATGGTCCAATCAGGAGCGATTCCGTCCTCGGTAGAGACCGCGCTGTTCGAGATGCTGGTAGAAGCAAATACAGAGACATTCAAAGCCGTGCAGCGTCTGGTCAAATAGTGGCAATGATTTCGAACCGCTGGTGGTGGCGCTTCCCGGCGAAGAGCAACGGCGCGAGTCGCTAAATTAGCGTTATCCCTTGGATAGATATCCCGCAATGTGATTTACTTTGCGCGGAAGCTTGCCAACAACAAGACGTCAAGCGATTTATGGAAACCCGCGGTATGCAAATTTTTTCTCCGGATGTGCTCAGGCGAGCGGGCGCGGTGGGAGCGCTTTTGTCGTTGTCATGCATACTTGGTAGCGCGCCGGGCCTGGTCACCGGTATGCCTGCTCGCGCTCAAAATTCTTCGCCGGCAGGCTCGCCGTCTGTAACAAATGCTCCGTTGTCGACGCCGAACACTTCAATGCCGTCGACTCCCAACGATCAGCTTTCCTATCCATCGAATCCACCGCAGCCGACAGTGCCGGCGCCGGCTCCTGCTAATGTCTCCAATTCTTCCAATTCTTCCACCTCTGCCAATCCGCAAGATCCGACTTCCGGCAATGACGGTTTGCCGAGCGGAGCGCCGGTGCGAACCGAGCTGGATTACGGTCGCACAGGAGGTGTTGCAACCCCGGATGAATTGAAGGAATCGCTGCTCGCTCCATTTTTCCGCAAGCAAGAAACGCAAGTAATTGAAGGGCAGGCCGCCGATTTCAGAAACAAGTATCTGGTTGGCGAATCGATTGAATTGCGATTGCCGCGTCCGGATCAAATGATTCCCCTGGGCGGCCGATTGCCGCCAATCAGGCTGGAAGCGTCCTACACACATCCGGTCAATTTGAAAGATGTTTTGCACTATGCGGTCGACAACAATCTCGATATTCGCATTCAGCAGGAGCAAGTAAACACCGAAAGGTGGCGGCTCGGCGCGCAGATGGGGCGGTTTTTGCCCGATACGATCGTTGATTATCAATCTCAGTACTTGCAGGGTTCGCAATTGCTGGGCGGCACCATTCCCATTAATTTCGCCACTCCGAACGTCTTGACCCATGCGGGTTTTCGTTATTACGGATTTCGCGGCGGCCAGGTCATGTTCGGAACTCTTGCCCAACTGCATACTTTTAAAGCTTCAAAACAACAACTGAAAGTCAGTGTTAATGACACTCTTCTGGAAGTGACGCGGCAATACTACAACATGATCCGCAACCAGGCGCTTCTGCAAATTCAAACGCGAGCCGTTGAAGTTTCCAAAGCGCAAGTCACGCTCAACCAGCAACTGCAGCGCGCCGGCACCGGTACCAAGTTTCAAGTTTTGCAGGCGGAAACACAGCTTGCCAGAGACGAGCAGAATTTGCTCACCCAGCAAGTGGAATTGCGGCGCACTGCAATCCGGCTTGCCACCACGCTTAACTTGAACAATAGCGTCAACCTTCTGTCTCTCGAGCCTGAAGTAAGAAAAGTGCGATTGCTCGATCCGAGTGTCGATGTAAATCGCCTCATAGCTTTGACGATTCTCAATCGCCCGGAACTCAGGCAATTCGAAGAACTTCGATTGGCGGCGCGCCGCCAGGTTCAGGTCGCTGCCGCGCCGCTCTACCCGCGCTTTTCGTTCTTCGGAACTATTACAGGAAGCGGTCAGACGCTCAGCCAAAAGTATGCATTCGTGCCCGGTTCATTCAGGGATGTGCCAGTCGTGGGCGGACCCACGCCTCAGGGGCAAGTCATAGACATAACGCAGGGCAACGGCAACAACCCTACCGGTAGTATTGCTACCTTCGTCAACCCGGCCCTTAATTCCAGTCTTGTGGGATCGGGTCAAGTATTTACTCCACCTACCTTCGCTTCCCGCCAGATTCGCCCTTCTTATGCAATCGGCTTCCTTCTCGATTGGAATCAGGAAGGTATGGGTGTGCCGACAGCCGCGACGGTCGGTGCTCAAAAAGCGCTGGCGCGGCAGGCGCTTCTGCGTTCCAACCAAACGCTCATGAATGTTTTGCAGGAAGTTCGTGACGCTTACCTGACCAGCCAGACCGCCGAGCGTCAGATAGAAGTGGCAACCAAGGGCGTGCTTTCAGCCGCTGAAGAATTGCGTCTGGCTCGTGTGCGCCTGGCAAACGGGGTGGGCACGAACATCGACGTCATCAATGCGCAGCGCGATTTTACCCAGGCGCTGGTCACGAAAGCCGACGCGATTGTCGTTTTCAATATCGCCCAGGCGCAACTTTTGAGAAATATGGGTTTAATAACGGTAGAGAATCTGACTTCAGGAAGACTTGTCACTCAATAGCCGTTAGGCGAAGACCATTTCTGGGCTTGAAGTCAGCAGGGGGCTTGCCTCGGGTCCCCAGGTATCCCAGTATTTTCGTGGTCTGATTTGAGGAGTGCTCCCTTGGCGGACAAAAACCTCATAGGAATGGTCAGAGGATTGCTCAAGCGCTCTCGCAGCGAGAACGGCGGTCCCAAGCTGTTTCGCCTCAAAGAGACGAACTTGCTGCGCGGCGACGATGAGATAACCGGGGAAGAGGCACAGGTAGCAAGAGAGCAGAGCTATACGGATTTGTGGCTGTCGGCTCTCGATAATTCCAATGCCGGCGAAAAGAAACAGCGCCTGGCCGGCGCGGCAGCAGGCTCCTCCCGCCGGGGTCCGACGGGCAATGAGTTGAGCTACACGGACGTCTGGATGAAGTCTCTGGCGCCACCTGCCGAAGCGCCTTGCGAGTCGCAATCCGAACCGGATCGCTTGAAGGAAGGACAGGAGATAAAGGAGGGCGACTACAAAATTCTTTTCCAGGTGGACAGACCGGGCTTTGGCACGTCATACCTGGCTTCTCACCAGGTCATGGACGCGGACGGAAATTTCCTGAAGAAAGTGGCCGTGCTCAAGCGGTATCACTTGCTCGAACCCAAAGATGCCGACATGCCCGACACCCCCAGCCGCTTCATGAAATACGCGCGGCGCATCTCCAAAGTAAGCCATCCCAACATCGTGCCTGTTCTCGATTATTTCGTCGATGGCCAGTACGGTTATCTCGTGCATCAGTACCTGGAAGGTTTTTCTCTCAAGAAGCAAATTCGCCAGCTCGGCCCGCTGGATGAAAAAATCGTTGTCGGACTGCTTCTTCAGATGAGCGATATGATCGGGCATTTGCACGATCAGCCATCGCCTGTGGTGCATATTGATTTTACGCCCGATAATTTGCAAATGTGGCGCGGCAATACCTTGAAGCTCATAGATCTTGGTCCCGACCCGAGCCGCGGCATTTTCTCCGCTCGCGCCGGCAAGAGCTATCTGAAATATCTGGCGCCCGAGCGAGTCAATTCCAAGCCGGACGAGCGCAGCAACATGTATTCGATGGGTGCGACTCTCTTTTTTCTGATTACCGGTCGCTCGCCTGTCAAAGGCGTCGAGGCGCTGCATCCGCGGTCCTACAATAAGCGCGTCAGCCCCCAGTTGGACGCTATCATCGCGCGCCTTACCGCCGCCGACTTCAAAGACCGCTATGCAAGCGTTGCCGAACTCAAAGATTGCGCTTTCATGGCGCAGCTCTTCTACGGCACCAAATAAATCTTATTGGGCAACTTCTCGCAATCGACGGCGTGACCGCCTTTGAGGTCAGACCATTGATCGCCGATATTGACGACGAT
>JADYYD010000299.1 GCA_020853845.1 Candidatus Melainabacteria bacterium | reverse complement strand
TCGCGGCAGGAGCGCTGCACGCTGCCATCGCTGTTCAGCAATTGCGGCGCCACGATGGCGGCATTCGGATGCGCATCAATGAAATCGATGAGTGTTTTCAGCGCGCCGGGCTGCACTTCGGTATCAGGATTCAAGAGTAAGACCAGCCGGCCTGTCGATTGTTTGAATGCTTGATTATTGGCTTTGGCAAAACCGAGATTGTCGTCGTTTGCCGTCAACTTCACCCATGGATGCTCGGTGCGCGCCATGTCGGCCGAGCCGTCCGCCGAATTATTGTCGACAAGAAATACTTCCCATTTAAGCGAATCGCCAAAAGAATCCAACTCTGTTTTCAATGTCGTCAGACATTTGCGCAGAAGTCCGCAAGTATTCCAGCTAACTATGACTACCGAGAGGTCCATTTGCGAATAATCGTTTTCATGTAATTGAAATCACTAATTCATAGCGTTCAATAGATTTCTTTGCACCACAGGTTACCGTAAAATTGAGCGCATGTTTTTGAAACGAATGACAGACGTCGTAATTTCCCTGGCCGCGCTCATCGGTCTTTCCTGGCTTCTTGTCTTGACAGCCATCGCCATCAAGGTCGACTCTAAAGGGCCAGTTATATTCCGGCAAAAGCGCGTCGGGCTGAATGGCGAATTCTTTCAAATTTATAAATTTCGCACCATGAATGTAGGCACCCCAAATGTGTCTACCGAAGAGATGCTCAAGCTGCCCAACCCGATAACCGCAGTGGGAGCGAGGTTAAGGAAGTACAGCATCGATGAGCTACCCCAATTGTTTAACGTGCTTAAGGGCGAAATGAGCTTAGTTGGACCGCGGCCCGCTCTGTATAATCAGACCGAACTTACCGCCAAAAGGCAGGCGGCTGGTGTATTGCGCTTTCCGCCCGGTATAACCGGTTGGGCACAGGTCAACGGCCGTGACGAGCTGCCTGACGACGTAAAAGTCGAAGCCGACAGATGGTATTGCGAGAACTGGAGCTATCTGCTCGACTGGAAAATCATGTTCTCCACTTTCGGAGCCGTATTCAGCAAGCGCGGCGCCATCTGAAGCGAACTAAGCAGACCACACAGGTGTATTACGAATGAAAGGACTTATTCTCAGCGGCGGCAAAGGGACGCGCATGCGCCCGATTACTCACACGGCGGCAAAACAACTGTTGCCTGTAGCTAATAAACCTATTCTTTTCTATGCCGTCGAAGCTTTGATTGAAGCCGGGATTAAGTCGATAGGCATCATCATCAGCCCCGAGACCGGGGAAGAAGTCCGCCAGTGCGTCGGCGACGGCGAACGCTGGAGTATCGAGATCAAATATATCCTGCAGGACCAACCGCTCGGTTTGGCTCATGCTGTAAAAACAGCCAGAGACTATTTGAAAGACGATACATTCGTCATGTACCTGGGCGACAACCTGATCAAAGACGGCGTTGCACCGCTTGTTGAGCGATTCAAAACCAACAAGCCAGACGCGCAGATTTTGCTGAAGGAAGTGCCGAACCCGACATCATTCGGTGTTGCCGAGTTGAACGGCAACGGCCGCATTCTTTGCCTGGAGGAAAAACCGGCCAAGCCGAAATCCAATCTGGCACTGGTTGGCGTATATCTTTTCACGTCGAAAATTCATAATGCAATCGATGAGATCAAACCGTCCAAGCGCGGAGAGCTGGAAATTACAGATGCCATCCAGCGCATGATCACCAAGGGAGAACACGTTGACAGCCACGTTCTGACGAGCTGGTGGCTGGATACAGGGAAAAAAGACGACATGCTCGAAGCCAATCGAGTGGTGCTCGATGAAATGACCGATGTCTCCATGCTCGGCAATCTCGATGAACAGTCGCGCCTGTCCGGTCGCGTGCACGTCGGCAAAGGCAGCATTTTGAAAAACTGTACGGTTAGAGGACCGGCTGTGATCGGCGCTGATTGCGTCCTGGAAAACAGCTATGTCGGACCGTTCACATCAATCGGCGACGGAGCGAGAGTTTCGCATGCCGAGATCGAACATTCGATCTTGCGTGAGAAATGTCAAATCTTGGACTTCAACGGCCGCATCGAAGACAGCTTGATCGGCGTCAATGTCGAGCTCACACGCAGTCAGAGCAAGCCTGTGGCGTTTCGCCTCATGCTGGGCGACGACAGTAAGGTTGAAGTCGTCTAGTCTTTGAAAAATTATTTAAACAATTTCATTCTGACAGCTTTCTAAGATTATTTGATGGACGTTGATCGAATGACGTCTGTCAAGGGACAATCTTGATTTCTGTCTTCTATCTCAGCGAGGGAATCGTCCATGCGAGCCATGCAATTGCTTGTCACTGGTGGGTTGGGCTTCATTGGAAGCAACCTGGTTCGGCATTTGCTCAATGCGTATCCGAATTACACCATTATCAACCTTGATGCGGCTACATACGCCGGCCACCCTGAGAATCTCGCCGACGTAGCCGACAACCCGCGCTACAAGTTCGTACAAGGACGCATCGAAGACGCCGCCATCGTGGATGAAATCGTTTCAGGCAAGCGCTTCGGTCGCATCGACGGCATAATCAATCTGGCTGCAGAAACACACGTCGACCGCTCAATCAGCGACCCGCAAGTTTTCGTGAAAACCAACGTGCTGGGCACACAAGTGTTGCTCGATGCTGCTTTCCGTTATGGACGCACGGCAGTCGACGCAGCGCAGAACAAAAAAGATTTCTCCATTCGCTACGTGCAAGTTTCCACTGACGAAGTTTATGGAACACTGGGACCGGAAGGCTACTTCCACGAAACCACGCCATTGCAGCCGAATAGCCC
>JADYYD010000298.1 GCA_020853845.1 Candidatus Melainabacteria bacterium | reverse complement strand
GCCATTTGCGTTCCCAAAATGACCAGCACGATGCCGATTATTTGCGCGGCTGTCACCGGTTCCTTCAAAACCAGCGCCGCTGCCACTATTAATAAGGGTCTCTGCAGCATTGTGATGACGGAAAGTCTGGTGGCGCCGACTGTATTTATCGCATAAAGAAATGCAATATTAGCCAGTCCGGCCGCCAAACCGATCCAGATTCCGAAAGACCATGCACTAGGCGGCATATTGAAATTAAACGGCAAAATCACAAGCAGAGAAAAAACGGCTCCCACAGCCATTGTGCAAGCCGAAGCCAGAGCCGGTGAAATCTCATCCGTCAGCTTTTCCATTTGTACTCTGTAAAAGGACGACGTGATTACCGCCCCGAACATCAATGCCAGACCAAGCGGTTGAACTATGAATTGTGAAAGTTCGATACTTAAAATCACTCCTAGAAATGACAGCCAGAAACCGGGCCAGAAAAGCCGCTCTAATTCCTCACGTCCGGCACGCTGATTCAGAACTGCCACCAGCGCCGGTGTCGTCGTCACTACCGTAATGACAGTGACGGCGGAAATGTAATAGAGCGCGAACATTGTGAACAAATTGGTTCCTATAAGAAGGAAGCTCGCCCCAAGCAGTTTTTTCAAATCCGAACGGCTGCTTACTTTCAGCTTCATGGCAAAACATACGAATGCGCAGAGCAGCGCAGCAAACACGCTCTTTAGAATGAACAGATGCCACGGGCTGAGATGCCCGCGAAATCCGAACTTGACAATAATTGGCTCAATGGAGGCTGCAAGCAGCGCTCCCATAACCCAAACCGTGCCGGATTGACGCGATTGGAAGCGACCGGTACTAACCATTCAACTTTCTGGCAATCTCTCTCTGGCTCAGACCCTGAAGTCCCATTCGGCTCAGTGTCCGTCCGTGTGTAAGGAAGTCAACGCCGCACATGACGGCGGACATATTTATAACAGAATCGATTGCCGGGGTTCTGAGATTCGCTAAACGAGACAATTCGTAAAGCGGCACGTAGACAGTGGAAATGCTTTCGCTCAAAGTCTTGACCATGTCTTGCCAGGGCGCATTGTCACCATACTTGGGTGTCATGGAAACGGCCTCGACCGAAGTGCTTGCAATTGCACCGTACATGCGGCGAATATTGCTGACGGTTGAAACACGAGGTGTTGAGTAGGCATCTGCAACAGCATTCAATTCGATTTCAATATGATTGAAAACATCGTCATGCTTGCCGGCCTGTGAATTCACCAATTCGCTGAGAGCTGCCGCCATTTCCGCATCGGCGCCGAAAGCTTCGACGACCGGATAGACAACCGATTGATAATCGCAAAGTCCGCGGCTGAGAAGATTGCCCGCGCGTTCCACTTTGGGTAAAAGCCTGGTTACCATGGAAGCGCAATCGAATGTTGATGCCGGATCGCTCGATGCGAACTGCCCCCACTGTCTCATGGCGTGAACTTTGATTGTGGCGCTGTTCTTTTTCTGGCAGTGGAACAGCGGATCTATTTCGGCAACCTTCACTCCGGCAACGCCATTTGCCAGCAGATATTTCTCGAATTCGAGACAGGCACCAATACCGCCACCATAGAGCATGACCATATGCTTGCTCTTCATCCAGGGACTCAGCGACCATGCCAGTTCTCGATATTGTCCTGATTCAGCCACGACAATCAGATAGGAACAGTCGGCAAGAACATGTTCCGGTCGAACATGCAAGGTTTGCCTGTCGTATTGCCCATTGATCGCGCCTTCTGCAATAACGGATGAAGCGTGCCCGGGAAGATTTTGTTCTCTGTCGAGAACTTGGACGGGAAAGCCGCGGCCACTTAAATAACACGCCATGGTAAGCATTGCCGCACCGCTGCCGATCACTCCCACAGACGGAAAGCCAGGCTTGATATTGGTTTGAGTCTTTTGACTAATTTGTACAGGCGCAAACGCAACCGTCATGACACAGTACTCCTGCCGCTCACGACCGAAAAATTACTTCTTGAAAGAGGATGAGTGAAGTATAACTTCTAAGCGCCTTAACAAAATATTCAAACAGTGGAATTAATGTCCCTTCTCGATTAATTCGTAAGAGCGCGCATTGGCTAGCCTTTGGCGTGGTAATCATTGAATGTGGTCATATATATATGTAGTTAGGAAATCGAAAGGCAGCGCATGTCACTCTACCCGTCAAAACGCCAACTGCTGAGTATCAGCGCCCTGCTCATCACTCTTCAGGGCATAACCATCACCCTACCTCCAGGGGGCAATGCTCAGGCTCAACAGCAGTATGTTGTCAACGGGCAGCCGGTGTCTGAAAACGTAGGCAAAGCGATGATCCTGTGCAAGAACGCCGGCGAAATGCTGATGAGTTCCGGCAAACCTGAAAAGGCTCTGGAAATGCTCACCGAAGCAGAGCAGCTTGCACCTGAACTGCCCGAGGTGCAAAACAACCTCGGCATGGCGCTGGCCAAAGTCGGACGCACGGATGAAGCAATAGTCCATGTCGAGAAAGCAGTGGCGCTCAATCCCAACCTACCGGCCGCCGAGATGACGCTCGGCAGTCTATATCAGTCGGTCGGGCGGACGGAAGATGCAATCCGTGTATTCAAAGCTTTCCAGACGCATCATCCGAACAGCGACCTTTTGCCGAAAGTCAAAGGTCTGGTAACTATGCTTGAGAGCGAGTCGAAACTGCGTGCGCAACAAGAAGGAAATGGAGCCGCCGGAGCCGGCAAGGATGACTATTTCAATTCAATCAGCATGAGCGGCGCCATCACGAAATGGACCGCCAAGAACATGCCGCTCAAAGTCTATTTAGCACCGGCTCAGTCAGTGGCAGGGTACAAACCAAGCTATCTGGAAGCAGTCAAAGCCTCCTTTCAAGAGTGGGCGGATTCTTCAGACGGCAAAATTAGCTTTCAGTACGTGCCCGATAAAGACAAGAGCAACATTTCCTTTGCTTTCTCAAACGATATAAAAGCTGTTTCCAATCCGGCAGAAGGTGGAGAAGCAAAAATCTATCCGGGACCGCAAGGGATCACGACTGCACAGATAGTTGTTCTCACACTCGATCCGTCGCCGGGTCAAGCTATGAACGACGGCTTGATGCGCTGGATATGCCTGCACGAGATCGGGCATTCACTGGGACTGATGGGACACAGCCCTCAACACAATGACGTAATGTACAGCTCGATGCCACTTTCAACGGGAAATAGAGGTCTTTCGGATCGAGACAAAAATACCGTCAAGCGCTTGTACTCCGATGCAGTGACGGTGCACAAAGCAGAATCTGCCATCGCCACCGACACCACCAATCCTCTTACACTGAACAATGAAGGAGCCACTGCGCTCAATGCCGGCAATCTTGAGCTGGCTATTGAGCGTCTGGAGAAAGCACATAAGATCGATCAATCGCTGAAAGTTGTGAAACAAAATCTTGCACAGGCTTACTGCATAAAAGCAATGAAAACAGCACAAGTGGGAAAAACGGCTGATGCTGATGCAATGTTCAAAAAATCGGTAGCACTTTTGGACGGCGGTTCTTCCAGCCCTTCCGAGCAGATGGTGCTTCGCTCTTACGCTGTTTACCTCAGACTGGCAAATCGAGTGCCGGAAGCAACCAAAATAGAATCTGCTCTCAAAAGTCGCACCGCCAAATAGTTGAACTGCCAAAGCATCTGATGTCATATCAAGATCGATACAAGGGACGCAAACTAAAAGACCCACCTTCCTACCTGGGTCGATTTGCACTGTTCATTCTGGTCGGCGCAGCCTTTGCCGCATTCGTCGGCACCTTGCGCGGACTGGACAGCAGCCTCTGCGCACTGGCAACGTTGAGCGTGGTGGCATGCAAGCTGCTTGTCGAATTGATCGCCACCAAAGCTCAATTTAAATTGCCGGAACGATTCGCCAATTTGCCCCTCTATATCTGGCTTCTATTCTGGCTCATTCCCATACCGCCGCTGTGGTTCTATTTGAGGACAGTTTGGCCCAAGAATGCAGATCCAAATGGAATGATGGGTTTTCTAACTTTGGTTTGTCTCGGTTTATATATTCCGACACTTCTTGCGATCTTCAAACCGATCGAAAATGATCAAAAACCTCAAGAAAAGCAGGAAGATTCCGGCGCCGAAAAAATAAACTTCGACGTCGATTTTAGCTCTCCTCTTTCTAATGACAGTGCCGGCGAAAATTCATCGCCGGTTGCGGATAAGGATTCGAATAAAACGGCAAAGACAAAGAGCAAGCAAAAGAGAAAGAGAAAATAGGGAGATTGGCGTGACGCTTTACAGACTATACAGAGAATCACTCAGTCTTCTCACTGACTTGTATCAATTGACGAT
>JADYYD010000297.1 GCA_020853845.1 Candidatus Melainabacteria bacterium | reverse complement strand
TCAATTCCGGATACACCCTGGTATCCGGCATCAATGCTGGAGTGGTGCGCGCATCGACTTCATCAAGTGCGCGCAGTCTTTTTTCCACGTTTGTTTCATTGGGGTTCAAAACCTTGCAAATCGCGATCCAGATCTTGGATCGATAATTTGTCAAATCGGACAACGCGTCGGCCGAGTGCTGAACCTGTATCAACTTGTTGAAAGAGTCAGAGACCATCAAAGCGAGATAAGACGCCATGATGATTTCCAGAATGACCGGCACGAAAACCAGGAGCAAACCTTTGGTTGTGATGTTGAGCCGGGAAAACACGGCTTTACTCGGTCTCTATGCAATAGCCCTGGCGCAGAACGGTCTTCACCAGATCTCCCAGCCCTATTTCGGAAAGTTTGTGTCTGAGTGTTTTCATGCAGGTGCGAACAGTTTCCTCTGAAACTTCACTATCAAGTGGCCATACACTGTCTAAAAGGGCTTTAGATGAATAAAAGCGGTTGGGATGCCGCATCAGATATTCGAGCAAAGAGGTTTCGCGCGGTGAAAGTCGTGCCTTTTTATCTCCGGAAGTTGCCGTTCTGGAAATTATGTCGAGCGTAACGCCCTTGACCGTGAGATCGTTGGAAACCAGTCCCGAAGCGCGCCTGAGAAGACTCTTCACGCGGGCGGACAACTCTCGCTCATCAAAAGGCTTGGTCAAATAATCATCTGCGCCCGAGTTCAAACCGAGCTCTTTATGGTTGATATCGGATTCGCCGGTAAGAAATATTATCGGCGTCGTGCCGCCGGATTTTCTGAATTTCTGGCAGACCTCGAGCCCGGACACGCCGCCCAGGTTCCAGTCCAGGACGATTACATCGAAGTTGAAGTTGTTCAGCATCTGCAGCGCGTCTTCGCCGTTCTGGGCTGTTTCAACCAAATACTTCTCTGAAGACAGCCACGCGTTTATATGGCGCAGCAATTCTTCATCATCTTCTACAACGAGCAGTTTTGGCATCTTTCCCGAGTCTTCTTAGAAACAAGGAAATTATAGCGAATCTCTTGTCTAGTTAAGGGTGAGAAGATAAGACGGATGCTGAAGTGCATTGCCGGACATAAAGAGCGGCGCTAATGATAGGTGCCTGCTACGTCGACTGCCGGTTTGCCTTGCTGTTTGCGATAGAGCATGAACCACGCGAGGTCCTTCGGCTCGGCGCCGTCGAGGATTTCAACAGCTCTCATAACAGCGGTCGGCGTAAACTTGGCAAGACCGTTGACTGCATTCTGGAGCGATGTGACGTAGGTTTGTTGTGCTGCCCGGACTTGCTCTTCAATGGACTGATTCAAAGGAACAGTCTGCTTGTCGATCCCGAGCCGTCTGCTGAATTCGATGACCGGATTGCCTTCCTTGTCCGTCCTTACCTCCACGTGCGGCTTGCCGCTGACGATGTTCGTATATGAACCATCTTCGATCATTCTGGCAATCACACTGTCTCTATATTCTTGAGGTCTGCCCGCCAGACTCGCGATTTGTACACGCAGGTCGAGTTTTGCCTGTTCATCGCCTCTCAAGGCACGTGAGGCTGTATCTTCGATCTTTGCTGCTTCCTTTTCCGGATGCGCATAACTCTCACTCGTTTCCGGTGTTTCGCTGAAACTTACTGTCGGCAAAATCGGCTTTACTTCTTTGGCTTCGGTCTTGCAGGTTTTTTCGTTGTCCGGCTTGCCGTCGCGTCTGATCAAGTCGGCGCCGTCATTGGTGAATTTAATACCGAATGCAGGTATCGATGTGTCACCAGGATTGTCTTCTTGGCGTCGATTGAGTTCTCTATAGACAGCCATCTGCTGCTGTCTCGTCATGGTATCGAAAACGCAATCTACGCTTACGCCTGTGTTGTAAGCTGTTGTGATGCGATCGGCATCTCTGACTACAGCGCTGTCGGTTTGTTGCGCGCCCATATGCCCTCCAGAGGAGAGAGAGACGGTGTTAAAAGCTGCGGGGACGCTCTTACACTAACCCACGTTCGTGTCATTTTCGTGGAATTTCGGGCTATTTTTGAAACATGTCGTCAGTCGGCTGCCAGTCTTCCACGTAAATCTTGTCGAATGCAGCCGAAAAGGCGCTCAGAGAGACCAAGACAGAACCATCTGGCGTGAGCTCGAGCGGATCGGCAACATTATTTTGTCCATTTTCCCTTAGCGGATCGCTTATTGTTACGCGCCCGTTTTTATGGTCAAAATTGATTATGCCGCAAACCGCGCTGCGAGATACGAATTTGTGCCCGGCCACGCGTGGGGAGTTTTGCAATCCAACGGAAATCATCACGCGCCGTTGCTTGAATGCATCGCGCATGGCAATCCCAAGATCCGGCAATGGGACGTCTTTTGCTTTTATCCACTTGCCGTTCTGTCCAAGCAGCAATCGGAAAATTCTTTCGATTTTTTCAATGTGATCTCGATCATCGTTGCTTGCAGAAGAGACTTCATATTGCTTATAGGCTTCTTCGAGAATTGCCATCCAAAAACCGAATTTGCAACCGTGCAGATAAACAGCCAGAGCGTTTTGATCTGGTGCAGCAACAGTGATTGTTTTTTGCGGCAACCCGGCGAAAGAAACATTGAATCTCCCGTCACTTGTCGGAGCAATCATTCGAACTACCAAGTGCGGGCACTGAGTGGTGAGCGCTTCGAGAACGCTTCTAAATTCGGCGGTAGCAGGATCAGGTTTTAGCTGTCGTATTGCCTGAGGGAGAATACTTTCCAATGGATTGCTCGGATCGACGTAAAGAGTTCGTGTCGAAGTTTCGCCGGTCGGCAAGCATTCATCCGTTCCCCAGCCGGCGATTTTGATTCGTCCGCGCAGCTCGCGCTTATAACCATCTTTATATGCTTGAACGAGGTCGCTCCTGGTTAAATTGCTGGCTTTGGAAGCGAAAGTATTGTTCGCCGTGTCACATGATTGTACGAGCTCTTCATAGATTGTCTTCAGAATCGCGCGCGAAACCGAATCTCTTTCATGGCGCTTATTGTAGGCAATGCGGACTTGATGGATCGTGACCACACTTTCTGCAGTAGTGTTCAACTCATCGAAAAGCGATCTTACTCGTGTCACCAGATGCGGTGGTGCTGTGCAACGTGATTCTTGCTCATTCTGTGTTGCCGCATCAAAAGCGAGAATGTCATCAATCGTAATGCCAGAACCCTGGCGGCACAGCGCATGCCTTCTGCTGGAGCAGATTGCGTCATAGTGCGCTTGAAGCATCTTTATCAACTGAATTGCATCCGTGTCTTTCCAGATTTGGCGGGATGCCAGTTCCAGTTCTTCTTTGCTAAGACCGGAATCTTGATTGGCATCGACTCGGCGGAAGATTGCAAAAAGCGTGCGTTTTAAATCAAAGCCATAAGTAAATGGAGTCCAGACAACAATTCTTCCTGTAAGTGTGCATGTCTGAATGGCACCGGCTGCGCTGGTGCATTGATACGTTCCGTCAGGAATCATAACCATGGACATGTCACATGTCTCGTCGTCGGTCGATCTCCAGGTGGCAATGTTGCGGTGATCAGGCTCCGTTGTGCGTATCCAGTCTATGCCGTTTCGATCTTTGACGCGAATCAATTGTTCCGTTTCATCGTATTCGAATTCGGCAATACTTCTGTCGCAATACCGTATACGGTGCGGCATGATATTCCAGCGTCCGTAGAAAATTGTGGCGCCGGAATCATCTTGCGCTTGCAACTCTTGATCGGAGCAACTTGTTGGGTTGGGTGCAGGTGCAGGTGAAGGTGTATCTGCTTCCGCTGCTGCTGTTTCTGCTGTTTCTGGTGCTTCTGCTGTTTCTGCTGCTTCAACAACAGTCTCTGCAACAGAAGTTTCTGCAGCAGCAAATGCTGTTTCGATCAAACTTGAAACAGATGGTGGCAAAACCGGTGCCGCAGGCAAAACCGGTTGAATTGGTAATTGTATTTGTGAAACGGGGGGCGCCGGCGCAGGGGCAGCTACGCTCAATTCGGATGTGAATTGATAGTCGAAAGAGGATGACTCGAACACCGGCTGAAAAAACTCATAGACAAATTCACCGGAAGCCAGTTCATTCTTGTCTTTGTCCTGCTTTTCTTTGTCTTGCGAAGATGCTTGCCCTTGATTTGTTTGAGATTGATTCATTGGCGTGAGATCCATCGCCGATGGCTAGTGAAACCACCGGAAAAAGGTTATTGGAAGAGCAAAGAGATAGTCTTTACAACATATCACGACGCGGTCGCAAATTAGCAGTTCTTAACAACCTGCTAATTATCGATCCAGATTCGCACAGCGCCTAAGCTACAGCCGTACCGCCGTTCTGCTGCTTGAAGTTTTCCACCACGCCTTTGACCGTTGCTACATAGCGAGATTCATTGTTGTTGTCGCTGCTCGGCGCGTAAACACTGATGACCTGCGAGAGAGTAGAAAGTCCGCGTTTTTGAACGTAGGCCTCGTCGATCAGGCGTGCCCAGTCTCTGGCACCTTCGGCCCAGGTTTCGTATTTGCGGAATGTTCCGTCTGTACCGCCTGATTCCGGCGCTGTGCCTTTGATGTTGCCCAAACTGTGGTTATTGGTGGCGCGTCCGTGTTTACCCAAAGTTGATTCTTGAAGGAAGAAGCCTACCGCTACTGCCGGATCTATGCCGCGGTCGGTGCAGGCATCATAAAGCGCCTGGGAGAAACCCGGCTCCTTGGCGGCTGGAGAGCCTCTGCTGGCAAGAAATTCCTGGATTTGATCTGCCGTGCATGATGGCGGTCCTTTGATCGCCAGGTCCCCTTCAACGGGCGGGGGAATCGAAGTGCGATCGATGGGACCGCTTGTATTGTCGAAACTGCCGCTGCGATATCCGCCGGAAGGAGCAGAACCGATATTGCTGTTGCCGAGGCGCTCGCCGCCGCCGCCACCACCACCGCCGCCGCCACCACCGCCGCCGCCGCCGCCTCCCGGGCTAGCGATTTGACGGGGCATCTCTTGATTCGCAGGTTGCGAAACGGGTTGCTCAGCCTGTATTTGCGGCATTTGAACGCGGTTTTGAGCTGCCGGCGCGGGCACATCGACATCGGCTGTTTGTGCGTGATGAAGCATTCCTTTGAGAAACTCGGGAATGCCGGTGGCGCCTGGATTAGCCTTCTGCCAGTAGAAAATCTTTTCTTGAACGGCTGCTACCTGCAACTGCTGAGCTACTTTCTTGGCTGCTTCGGCACCCTGGGGGTTTTCAACCTGAATTGTCACTGAGCCGTCCGGCGAAGGAGTTGTCTTTGCAGGGTTTTTCACCAATTTGCCGTCGTTGCCGAGGATGTAATCTGGGACCTGCCCGCTCGCCGCAGTCACAAATTTGACGTCTTTGTTGCCTGCAACTATTTCGCTGACCTGAGCCCAGGAAGCTGCGTCAATGCCAGCCGGCGGCGGTGGAGCGTCGATCGGACGGATAAAGAGCGAAGCCGGCATGCTGTCCGAGGACGTGGCACGGGCAAGGGGCGTGGACTGGAAGTCTCCCTGAAACGCAGCCGTGGCCGAGGCTGCAGCCAAATTTTCCGCGGCGCTGACGGAACTGACTGATGCATCGAAATTCGAATTGGCAACCACTAGACGTGCCTCTACGGACGCGAACCGCGTAATTTATATATAGGTAGCTAAGGGGCTATTTTGTTGAAGTATATGATCGGCCACACCGATCGTCCATGGTAGAAATACCATAGGCTGCACCTTACCGGGTTTTGCCGGTCGCCACAGAGCATCTGTCCCTTAAAGCAGGTTCCAAACGTCGTCTTTGTGGGTGCGGTGCAGATGCTTGAGCTGGCAATTGTCGATTTCGCCGTAGGGAAGCATTAAATGGCGGGCGACCCGGTGCCAAACGCCGCCATGGGCGACTATGAGCACTGGTCCCGGATGCGTGAGCGCCAGGGACAGACCCTTTG
>JADYYD010000296.1 GCA_020853845.1 Candidatus Melainabacteria bacterium | reverse complement strand
TCCGAAGTTCAATGCACTTAAATCGGGAGGCACCACAGGAGGTGAAAACGAATCGAATTTCAATAGCAAATCACATATTGAAATAGCCAACGAGTGAATACCTTTATTAGTTTCTAAATAATCCTCAGAACAGTCGAAAGTTGGCTCTAGAACGAGATAGACATAACGACCATGATGAAAAAAGTCGACCAGTTTGGGGAGCAGAGCAAGTCCATCTTGTTGAATCGAAGACAGAATCGCCATTGCAGAATCCACGGTTTTCCCTGGCACCGGTGGAGCGATATTGAAACGACGCACCACTACTTCGGTGTTGCTCCAGGCATCTTTGGCTCTTAAGACGGCATCCTTTTCAATCGAAGCAGGTGAGGAAAAGCGATAGCGGTCGAGCCAGGAATGCAACCTTTCGTCTTGAAACTCCTCCTGGCTGATGAGATTTTGCAGCTTCGCTTTCATTGTTTCAGCAGTGACAAACTTGTATTTGATACTGACCTGCGGCAACACGGGACGCTGGGAATTCTTTTTGCAGATTTGCTGAGACAGCCTGTCCAACACCATTTTCGATTCCAGCTTTGCAGTTTCGGTTAGATAGATGAAATAGATTCCGTCGCCTGCAGAGGCGACCAGATCATCCTCTCTCAACTGTGCTGCAATCTCGCTTTCTATGGCTTGTTGCAATCGAGCGGCTTCATCCTTGCCCAGTGTTTTTTCGACATGTTCGAATTCAATTACCGCCAGCCAGACCAGAGTGAATATTCCGCTGTCGGTTTTGGTTTTCTCCAGCAAAGCATTAGCGGCTACTGACTTTTTGCTTTGGGAAGATTTAGTTGATTTAGCAGTGTGAAGCCGTCTTTCCAGCCCGGGTCGCAACGGCTCAGGCTGCGCGCTGTCAGGCTGAGCCTTTTGCGGCTTATGCTTTTCCGGTTTTTCACGGGAAGGCAAAATGGCTTCTCCTGGGAGCCGGGCTGGTAATATACTTGAGTGATCCTATCAGATCGGGATAACTGGATATGTCTAAAAAAGAGCTGAAGCCTCTTCATTTAACAGCCGACCTGGCGCCCACTTTAGCGCAGCGTGTGTTTCAAATTCGGCAGATGCGCAATCTCACTACAAGAGATCTGGCGATGATGTCGCGCTTTTCTCAAAGTCGGATCGAAGATATCGAATCAGGCATCGAGACATGGTTGTCTGCAACTGACAGACAATTGCTTGCGCGAGCGCTGAACATCGAGCCGATTCTATTGCAGGAAGTGGAAGGAAAGAGACTGACGTCAGTCAGCGAAGATGAAAAACTGAAGATTCAGGAAGAATTGGCGCAGAAAATATTGCAGGGTCAGAAGGAACATACCTGCCCCAATTGCGGCGGGATTTTGAAATCTTCCGTGGAACACGGGCTCGATCTGGACGGCAGAGTGCAAGAATTTGCCAGAGCTTTCTGCCTCAAATGTCCTTTCGTCTTAAAAGTATAAAACCGGCACCCACCACACGGAGTCTAATCTTGAGAATACTTATCTCCAATGATGACGGCATTAATGCTCCTGGAATTCGCGCTCTTGCCGAGAGGCTTTCAAGAGACAGTGATAATGAAGTATATGTAGTCGCACCGGACCGCGAACGCAGCGCGACAGGTCATTGTCTTACTCTCCATAAACCGCTGAGAGTGCAGGTTGAAGATTTGCCCGGAAAAGTGAAGAAAGCATGGTCAACCACAGGCACACCCAGTGATTCCGTGAAGCTGGCAGTTTCTCAACTATTGCCCGACAAGCCTGACCTGGTGATTTCCGGTATCAATAACGGTCCCAACCTGGGCAGTGAAATTCTTTACTCAGGCACTGTAGCTGCAGCAATGGAAGCTGCTTTCATGGGGCTTCCGTCAATTGCAGTAAGTCTTTTCTGGGGAGAAAACCGCCGCTTCGAGGTGGCAGCCGAGTTTATTTCGCGTTTGGTTCACACTGTTCCGGATATGAAAATGCGAGAGCGAAGCTTGCTCAATATCAACGTTCCCAATCTTCCATTTGAAGAGATCGAGGGAGTATCGGTCACCGAGGCTGGTATCAGGTTGTATGACGATCGTTTTGAAAAACGCGAAGATCCGCGCGGCAAATCTTATTACTGGCTGACAGGACATGCAGTCGATACGCATGAAGCTGATACGAGCGATGTTCATGCTGTTTTGAATAAACGAATTTCCATCACACCTGTCGTCTTCAATATGACTGACCATCAAGCCATCACGCGATTGAGCGCGCTTTCTCAAATCGGTGATGCTCTCGATACTGCGCGCACCGCGATTAAAGAATCTCCCAAGGTAACCAGCAAATGAAGAAAGAAGCTCGGGAACAAGCGGAATACGCAGGGCTGGATCCAAATGTGGCGGCCAAAGCATTTTTCCGTGATCCCCAGTGGCTTTTCAAAACCGGTGTTGGAGGATTTTTGAATGTCCTGTCGTTCATTCTCTGCGCCTTGAATTACATGCTCATACCGGTAGCATTTTTGATGTGGGGTGTGGTTACCGGTTATGTTTTGAGAGCGGCACGCGCTCATATGGCTGATCCTCAGAGCAAATTGCCGGAGTGGAATGAGTGGATGGATCTTCTGATTTCAGGTTTGACCTGGATGGCAATTTACACAGGGCAATTGCTCTTTTTCTTTTCCGTCTTTTCAGTGCTGATGCTCGTCGGTCTCGAGACAAAGCTGGTCAGCGCTCTCAACCCGCATAATTTGCAATGGTCTTTCGGCACATTGTTTGGTCTTTCCGGATTGGCAATGATGATGGCGCTCAATTCCGCTTATTTGATGATCAATCTTGCTCAAGAAGAGCGTCTTTCCGGAGCATTCGCGGTCAATATCGTCGTTGAGAAAATTCTTGCCAGCCCGGCAAATTTCATTCTTGCCTGGCTGATTTCTCTGGGAATTCAAATGGCGGCATT
>JADYYD010000295.1 GCA_020853845.1 Candidatus Melainabacteria bacterium | reverse complement strand
TGTAGAAGTCGCTGCTTCCCGATATGTATGTTCCGTCGATGAGAAAAAACTTGCTGCGCAATCTATGAGCAAGGGCGCGCCCGACAGTCGTTTTGCCAGTACCGGGAGGACCGGCTAAAAGCACTCCTCGCTTGGGTTTTATGCCGTATTCATTGGCTAGCTCGTCTTGCTCCAGCGGAATGATGATGTTTGCTTCCAGAGCTTCTATCACATCATCGAAACCTCGAAGCGAGCGAAGATCGACTTCTTCTACTTCGTCAAGTTCAACGTTGCTGACCATGCGTTGGCTGCGCAAGTAGTCTATGAAGGTGTCCGTATCGAGTGATTTGTGATCATTTATCCAGACACACGCAGACTTCAATTGATGCGAGTTCAACTTGGGCGCAAATCTGAACACCTTGGGCATGTCCAGTTTTTTGGCCTTTGCGCCAAGAAATATCGAGCACAAATGCTCGTAGTCGTCTACAGTGAATTTTTCGATGTATGACCAGTATGTGCGAGCCGCAATGGCGTCAGGGGTAGAACCGCGCGTTCCAAGTACTAGCTTCTTATTGCTCTCCAGGTAATAGTTGCAGAGGTTTGCGAAGACAGCTTCGACAAATTTTTGCCTTTGATACGGGTCGCTGTATCCACAACCGCAGATGACATCGTAAATCAAATCGACGTCGTCCATTATAATCAAATCCGACTCATCCATGGCTTTGCGCAGCATTTCCTCGAGCACTTCTTCCATTTGAAACGGGTCTTTCAGACTGATTTCGTCAAGATACTCACGAGTGTCGAGAAATTTCGAATCGTGCTCCGCATGCAGTTTTCTCAAGATCGTCGTCTTGCCTCTGCCGGACTTCCCGCGAACAACCACAAAGTTGCCGACAGTCAACGATTTCTCGAGGGCGTCATAAGATACTTGCTGCGCAGGACTCAATTTGGTCATATCTTGCACCTAATTATTCATTAGAGATGATTTTTCCGATTTCTTGTTTTTGGATTTGAGATCGAACGTGAATTCGATTTCGAAGCTTTCGGGCGCACCTTTGCCGGGTTTTGGCAATGGGCTGGCATTGGCGATTGCTTTTATGGCGGAGACGTCGCAGGCCGGATCACCTGATGGTTTGTGTATTCGGATTCCGGAGGTAGCACCCGATTGGTGCACTGTAAACACAACGGAGACATTGATCGGATTCGAGGTTGCTGGATGCCGCCAGGCTTTCTTGATTATGGGAGTGATTTTTTGCATGTAGGCTGCGCCGTCAAATTCTTCATCTTCCGCATCTCCGGTTTCTGTTGATGACGTTTCGGCAGACTCTTCTGCCTGTTCAGTTTGAGGGGCTCTTCGGTGACGGCCGTGGCCCAGTTTTGTCGCATCCAATACCGCCAGGGCAACGCAGCCGCCGAACATGGTCAAAACAATTATCACAGCGACGATTCCACTGGACTGGCGGACGAATCTTGTGGAGTTTTTCTTCTTTGCCTTTGCTATTTGACTCAAGATCTCGGGATGGTTCGTCGCCTCAGCGATGCAGGTCAAAAAATGTTCGTCGCCGCATACGAGCGTGTCACCAGTTTGATGGGCTCGCAGCACTATCTTGTCCTCAGCCGATCCGCCGACACGCACTTCCCATTCGTCAAGAGCGATAGCAATGGGCTGGTTGCCATTTTCTTCCAAATAAAGCAGCAGCATGTCGTCTTGAAATGACACGGTTACAGGGATTGAATCGCCTGTGCCGCGTTCATACAAACGGGCCAGGAAATTCATTTGTCTGTCGCCTAGTTGCCTGCTGCCCATAAAACTTTGTCCGAGCGTATCTTTTCAAATATTCCCAATAAACAAAATAGCTCATCTTTTTCACTTGATACATTTTAGTTTGACTTCCAGTTTGCACGGGTAAGTGGACCAAGATACCTGGGGGCTAAATAAAATATGCAATTCGACATTCTCCACGAAGGTTCCAATGCTGTGTTGCTCGTTTCCCTGAAAAGAGGGGAGACGATGAGAGCCGAGGCTGGCGCGATGGTGGCAAAGTCTCCTAAGCTGCAAATTCGCGGCAAGATGTGGGGTGGCTTCTTTGGTGCAATGCAACGCTCTATGCTGGCTGGGGAAACATTCTTTTTTCAGGAGATTTCCGCAGAGGATGGCAACGGAGATGTTCTTCTGGCGCCCAGTTTAATCGGTGACGTTAAGGTAATTTCGCTGGCCGACGGCCAGGATTATTATGTTCAAAGCGGCTGTTTGCTCGCTGCACTCGATCACGTGGAAATGGGCACGAAGGCGCAAAAGCTCACCGCCGGTTTGTTTTCAGGGGCGGGATTCTTTGTGCTGCATCTGAAGGGAAGCGGTCATTTCGTGATCAGCGCCTTCGGCGCCATCATGGAGATTCCGATTCCTGCCGGACAGGAATACATTGTCGATAACGGGCACGTCGTTGCCTGGTCTGGTGACACTGAGTATCACATGGTGAAGGCCGGAAAGACCTGGTGGAGCAGCATGACCAGCGGCGAAGGATTGGCGTGCAAGTTTCAAGGACCTGGAAAAGTCTGGATTCAAACTCGCAATCCCAGGGCGTTTGGTGCATGGGTTGGGCAATTTGCCACACGCCGCGGCGGACTCGCCTCTCTTATCGGATAATATCTGTGGAAAAATACCAGGCACGCTTTTACGACTCGTCTGGAAATGCGCCGGATCAAGTTGAGGTGCAGGTCGAAAGTGGAAAGATTTCTATTTGCGGCAGCTCATTCGCCATTCCCTTCGAAGATCTGCAATTGCAAGTGGGAGGGCACGGCGGCGACCGGTTCAAACTGATTTGCCAGAAGCAAAATGTAGCGATACTTTCTGAAGATAGAAGTCTTTTGCACGCCTTGGCTGAGGCTGCGCGAGGTACTGAACTGGGCAAACAAGCCGCGCATGCAGATCACAAAATAGTGAAACGCGGCACTCACAATGCCAGATATTGGTCCATCGTTGTCGCCGTGATCTGCGCGCTGGCAATTACCGGTTACCTGCTTCTTGATCCTATGTCCGCTGCAATTGCCACTATGATCGATCCAAAGTTCGAGATCAAATTAGGCGATATGCTTGCGCGAACCGACAAGCTGGACAAGAAATCCGAGAATTTCCACCGCGTTGCGGGCATCGGCCAAAAACTCACTCAGCAACTGGAAAAGAGCCCGTATAAATTTCAATTTTTTGTGAAGAAGGATAAGGAGATCAATGCGTGCGCATATCCCGGTGGAATTATTATCATCAACTCTGCGCTCATTGAAAAAGCAAAGGACGATGATGAAATAGCCGGCGTGATGGCTCATGAGATCGGTCATGTTATTCACAGGCATACATTGAAGCAAGCGCTGCATAATTGCGGTTTGATCACATGCTTGTCACTTGTCTCCGGTGGCGTCAGCGGACCAGGCGAGGCGGAAAAGTTGGAAACAGTTTTTGCGCTTGCACAAAAGTTGGAGTCGTTGAATTTCAGTCGCGGACAGGAAACGGATGCGGATTTGACCGGGCTGAAACTGGAAGTGAAAGCCGGCTATTCCGGACAGGGCATTATTAATTTCTTCAAGCGCCTGGAGAGAGAGGAAAATTCACTGGGACCGGGCTCGGCTCGCTTGTTCGCCGTCCTCTCGACGCACCCTATGAGTGCCGACCGCGTCGCCAAAATCGAGGCTGAGCTGCAACGGCTTAAGAAAGAAACCGGGCAGCCTTAAGCAAAGACTGCACAATTGCACATATATCGAAAGTTCGAATCGCCGTAATATCGCAGTACCCGCGAGCCGAAAAGAGTGAATGAGCGCCGCCGCGCTTGTGCTTGGCTTTTGTTTGCGTTTTTACCTGCCTATGGTGATTCTCATGCCTTTTGACAGCATCAATTTTTCCAGTGATAAATCCGATTATATAGAACCTGTAAAACCTGTAAAGCCTGCCGAATCGGCTCAGGCGCCGGAAAAGTCAGAGAATAGACCGGATGTCTGGGCGGACTTCGTCGGTTCTCTCTCAGCAAGCGTAGGTGGCGCTGTCGCCTTCGCTTTGGGTTCGAAGTATCATTTGCCCGGTTTAACCAGAATAGCTTCGGTCGCTTGCGCTGGAATGGTTTTACGCCCGACCGCTAAAGCCGGTTATGAAATTGCGTTTTTGTCGAAAGAAAAACATTCCGCAGGCATTATGGATTGTGCATGGGGAGCAATCGACGGTCTGTCGGGAATTTTGGGCGCGGCAACCGAGGCGAAAGCCGGGGCAATTTTTGCCCGCAATTTAGGGCAGAAAGCCCTGGGAAGACCTGTTGCCGCCGCTGTAGCGGAAGAGGCCGGCATGCGCGTTGTTCGCAATTCGCTGCAAACCAGATTCTTGTACGATTCCGGCCGTGCCATCGCTGGTGGTGCCGCCGGCAGTCTTGCTTTCAGTGTGCCGCACAACTTATATAATCATCGCGAAGAAATTGGCAGAGATCCTTTGAATGGCTTGAAAAACGCAGGCGGACAAATCGCGATGGAAACAGCGGCCGGCAGTCTGTTTTGTGGTGCCGCGTCTGGCCTGTTCACTGGTTTTAGAAGCCGAGCAGAGATCGTTTCCAAATTCACGGATTCGCTGAAGCCGAAATCCTATCTGACATCAATGCAGATTCTGCACTTCAATGATTTGCACAGCAATTTGCTTGGCGATAATAGTTTGAGCAGGATCGCAACGGTTGTTGATAAATCTCGAAACTCCGCCAATGGTCGTCCTGTTCATCTGTTTAGCCTGGGCGACGAGTATTCGGGAAATGTCATATCGAATTACACTGGCCACGGTCGTCTGGAGAATGAAGCGATTGCGGCGCTCAAACCTACAGCGACAATTCCAGGCAATCATGCCGTCGATATGGGGGGTGGAAAAACCGACATCAGACCGTGGTTGAACATCACGAATGACTTGAAGAATGCCGAGGACGGTGTCTCGCGTACAATCGCCGGCAACCTGGAAATCAAATTGCCTGGATACGAAGGTTTCGTCGGTCCGGATGGGGTGGTGAAGCCGTATCGTATTTTAGAAGTCGCAAATGCCAATGGAACAAAAGACAAAGTCGGGCTGATTGGATTGGTTACGCACGAACTCGAGGATTCCAATGTCGAAGTGCACGATCCTATTGAAGCGGCACGAAAATACATCGCCGAATTGCAGAATAAGGGCGTCAACAAAATCGTTGCATTGTCTCACCTCGGATTTGCTGAAGACAGCAAACTGGCAGCGAGCGTTGACGGGCTGGGAGCGATCGTGGGAGCACACTCACATGATGCGACACCGGTTCCTCAATGGGTGTTGAATCAAAAGACCGGCAAGGCAGTACCGATCGTGCAAGCGGGAAGCGAAGCCAGATGGCTGGGCGACTTTAATCTGACGTTCAATCACGATGGTTCTGCCAACCGTTTTCACACTACTGGAAAGCTGCATCCGATCTCCGCTTCCATTCCCGAACATCAGGGTCTGAAAGACATGATCGAAAGGTCTGAGATGTTCAAAAAAGTTTCTGAGTTGAGAGATTCAACTGCATTCTCAGGACACAAGCTCAACATCGGATTTCCATTCGGTAAGACTCGTACCGAAGAGACCGCGCTGTCCAATCTTGTTTCCGATGCACAATTTGAGGGGATCAACAAAGTCCTGCCTGAGGAAGAACAGATTGAATTGTTTATCAAACATACCGGTGACATTCGCAAAGGTCTCCCAGCCAACAAGCAATTGACCGGTCACGAATTGAGTGATGTCTTTTGCAATGGTGACAATGCCAAAGAATTGTGCGTCGCTCAGATGAAGGGTTCTGATATCAAGCGTGCCCTGGAATTCGGCGTTGCGGACTTGAAAGACACCACTGTCGAAAGCGTTGACCCTTCGGGCAATTTCCTTCAGGGCAGCGGCTTTAAATACAAATTCGATCTCGATCTTCCTGAAAGACAACGAGTCTCGGATATTCAAGTTCGCATTCCGGGAACCGACAAATATGCGCCGATTCAAGCGGACAGGATCTATCGAGTAGGCACTCTTGCGCACCCGATTGATAAATGGTCCAGGAAAGACAAACTGGTTTTCGAAGGCGTTCCGGAATTCATGCAGTTGATTTGTGGCGCCGATTCCAAAGCAACCAGGATGGCCGCTGCGCATGAATATGTCGGCTCCAAACTCGTCAATCTCAGCCAGCCGAGATTGCTGGATCAGTTCATTAGCGATCCTGATAAAGTGAAACTTTCTTCCCTTGTCGGAAAGCGATTCCAGGACATTACAAAACGCGAGCCCTTGAAGGTGAGCAATAATGCTGTTGCTGCGATGAATATCGCTCAGTTAGCCAACGTGAATGAGCGGGCGGCGTTTTGAGTCCGGTTCCGTCGATCGCAAAATCTCGCGCGTCAGGGGCGCCGTTTCGCCCTCACCAAGGAAGATATATTTGACGATATAGGAAATCGGATGTCCTTCGGTCCAGCCCAAATAGCAATGCGGAGCTTTGTGCGTGCGATCGCGGATGTACAAGAGAAGCGCAGCCAGGGCATTGGGAACAGCCTGTGAAGTGCATCTCATGACCTGATATCCGTTTATCACCTGACCTTTCACCTCCAGGCAATCGTCTATAAATTCGGAGGCATCATCTGTGGTGACTTCGAAAAATATGAAATCTCCTTCCGGGTGCTGAATGCTGTGCACGTGCCGTGCCCATTCTTCCTTGACACCATAATTGATATCATCCGGTCGGTGAGCAAGAATGCGCACTTCACCCCAGTGTTTCTCCATCGCTTCCTTGATAAATCGCTCGGCGGTCTCGTCCAGTTTTACAGACTGAATGCGCAATTCTGTCGAACGAATCGCCCGTGAAACAAGCGAGCTTGCCAGGATAGCGACGATGAAGAAGGATGCAATCTGCAGACCTTCAGTATTTTGCAAAGTATTGGCGATGAGCGTGTATGCGAAGATGCCGCTGATTAGAATAAAGGCAATTCGATGGAGCCAACTGCGTTTCCACCGGGCAATCGTGGCTGCGATCGCCGCTGACGTCATCAGCACCAATACCCCTGTTGCGTATGCTCCGGCTTGCGCGTCTACATTGGCTTTGAACATGATCGTCACGGCTGCTTCAACAATAAAGAAGAAGATGACCAGCGGGCGTGTAGCCAGCGCCCAATCCGGTGCCATTCCGTAACGCGGCAAGTACTTCGGCACCAGCGTCAGCAGACCGGCAATAGCCGAAGCTCCGGCAAACCATAGAATTGAAATGGTCGAGATGTCATATATCGTGCCGACCAAATGACCGCAATATTTATGACAGAGATACGAAAGTGCTCTGCCGTTTGCTTCGCCGCCTTCCGCGAAATGCTCGGGTGGTATCAAAAGTGATGTCGTGATGCTGCTGAATGTCAGGTAGAAACACATGATAATCGCGGCAGTGGCCAGCAATTTTTTCGAGTTTCTAATTCTTCCTCTGGGTAATTTCGGCTCGTCCTCTGCGTCTCCTTTGACCAGAGGCATGACGGCGACACCGGTTTCGAATCCTGAAAGACCGAGTGCAAGTTTGGGAAACAACATGAGTGAAACGAGCAGCATCTTGGCGGGCGAATCATATCTGTTCGTCAGAGTTGCCCAGGCGTTTTCAAACACATGAGGATTGTCCATCAAGTGCTGGCTGGAAACGAACAACACATATGCGTTAAGACCAAGATATATAGCCACAATGACAGCAGCAACACCGATGGCTTCTCTGAAGCCCTTCAGGAAAACTCCCGACAAAAGGCTCAACAAAAGAAGGGTAACTATGACGCGATCCTTGTTGTGCATCCATACCGGAATCACAGGACTTTCGATGATGTGCGCAGTAGCGTCAGCCGCTGAAAGAGTAATCGTGATAATAAATGCCGTAGCGGCGAAACCCAGCAAAACCAGTACAACTGCTTTGCCTTTCCAGCCTCCCAAAAGGCGTTCGAGCATGGAGACTGAGCCCTGCCCGTGCGGACTTTCCGTCGCCACGACGAAGTAGGTCGGCAATGCCGCCAGCAATGTCATTAAGACAAGGACTAGTGTCGCCAGTGGTGACAGTAATCCGGCGGCAAGAAATGCAATACCGGGCTGATATCCCAAGGTGGAGAAGTAGTCCACCCCGGTCAAGCACATGACCTTCCACCAACTGTCTTGATGCGCAGGTTCGGCCGTATTCGCCTTGGCGCCCTGCATCAACCACTTAGAAAATTCAGTTGTTTGTTTTTTAGTCACGGGGATAAGCCAGGACAAATCCAGAACATACTTTACTTCCAGCCGCGGGACGTTTCAAGCATAGCCTTTCAAATCAAGTTTGAGGTGTTGAATTAATGACGCATGCATGCACGCCGGTGTTTGTTTCCAACTCGCGGGCAAATTCTCTGGCCTGCGTCGGATCTTGCCCTGTGCCGAGGAATATCTTTCGGAATTTTCTGTAACGCTTCAATTGAATCATTCCGTCGATGAGAGTCTCCGGCAATACTTTCACGGTCAATATCAAGTCTCGATCTTTGAACTTGGGCGCCACCTGTTGCGATACCACTCTTTGCAACAGTTCGAAGACGATACCACGGCGAGCGGCTTCTTCTTCGGCATGGAATATGACTACTTCTTTTTCTCCAGGTTCCTCATGCTCCAGGAGGTCAAGCAGCAAAACAGTCAAATTGCGAGCTTTCGCTCCTGCCGTGCAAAGTACATAAGTAGGTAAATCTTCGGGCAAAACGTCGAACTGCTGGAATTTGCCAAGACCCAGGCGAAGGTCGGGCAGGTGCTGCAAGCGACCTTCCAGGACCCCCAGCCTGTAAAAAGCGGTTACCATCAAGACCAACAAGAAAATAGATAATCCGAGAATGCGCGCGTCGTCGGCATAGATAAAGAGACCGACCTCGGCAATCGTCAGAGCGATGAGACCGAGCACCGCCGGCACGGGCATGCTCAATTCACCGATGTGCCATATCCAGCGAGTGCGATACGGCGAGCGGGCGACTTTGAGCGGCATTCTTGCACGCAAAAGAATGACGCCGAAGCAGAAAGACATCATCACGGCCAGGAAAGCCATACCATAGACTTCCGCCAAAGCCTTCACTTCACCCTTCAAAAGGCAGATCATCACGATGGTTACGAACATGAATGTAAGAGCGCAGTTCGGATAGCCCTGGAAGAATGGCATTCGCTCTCTGTATGTTTTGAACGGCCAGGGGGCATCATCAGCCCAGCGGCGCAGAAAAAATCCAGGCAGATTTCCTTGTTTTGCCATCGTCGTGCACAGACCGATGCAACCCGCATAGGCCGTATTGACTGCAGCAAACAGTACCAGGCATGCATCGAGAATCAGCACGACCAGACCGGTGTGCCCGAATTCTTTCAATGCCAGCCCGCTGAGCACGTTGTCGGAATACATCTGCATCTCGGCAGGCGTGAGAAGAATGACGCAAAGATATGCAGTAAGCGGTGCTGTTATAGCGACCAACGAAACGACGACCAGATACACCTTTCTAAGTGTCAACCAGGTTGGGGGCTTGAGCTGTTCGACAATTTGGGCGGCGGCTTCGAAACCGGTGATCCCGAGAAATGCCGCGGCGAATCCGTGAATCAGGTTTTGCGGGGAAATGGTGAAGATGCCGTCGAAAATTTTGCCGAAGTTTGCACCGGTGGAAATAGCGATTGCCAGCCCGTAGGCGTCGAGAACAAGGAGCAGCGTGAAGTGGAACGCGGCCACGGCAAGCACAATTTTTGCCGGTTCTTTAATGCCGACAATGTTCAAGAAACCGAAGAAGACGACCGGTATGAGCGATACTGCAACCAGATTCTCAATGGGCCATTTATTGAGTGCATCAAACGAGTCCAGATAATGTGCGCCCGAAATGGCACTGACGGCGGCGGTAGCCAGGTAGGAAAGAATGGTGAGCGCGCCCACGACCATAGCCATTCGCCGTCCCACGGTCTGCAGGACCATCATGTAGGCGCCGCCGTTGAAGGGGCTGGCTGCGCAGCCCTCTTCGTAGGTGAACTTGAAAAGCCACATCAGCAAGCAGACAACCAGGATCATGAGCGGCGCGGCGTTGCCGACAATGCCGCCGACTATTCCAGGCGAATAGAAAACCGACGTGCCGATGTCCGCTCCGACAATGGCTGCGGCGAGCCACCAGCTCAGCAGTTCGTCCTTATGGCGAGTCACCTGTTGGGATGCAGGCTGGGTGGTCGAGGCGGTTGACGGTTCTTGCAAAGCTGTTACCAGAGTCTCTGAGGAACAAAAGCCCTCTTGTAAATTATAAGGATTATAAGGAAGCTGCGGTCATTAAGCATAAATTCAGAGCTTTTTCGCTTGGTAAAGTTGTCTTTCCTAATGGCTAATTTTGAGCCTGGCTGGTGTCTTCAGCTATTTGATTCAGTTGCTGCCGCTCTTTTCATACTTGGCTTCCGTCCATATCAGGCAACATGAACGCAAGGGCGAACGTTTTCGTCCTTCTCCGCCATTCTCAAAATTTCTCGGGTGATTGAGGCTGTTTCCCCTTCGCCTAAAAACACGAACTTCAAGACATAAAGCAGCGGGGCGCCCTCTGTCCAACCCAGATAAATGTGCGGTCTTTTGCCGGTCAGGTCGCGCAAGTAGAGAAGGATGGCGGAAAGCGCATTGGGCACGGCAACCGTCGTGCAGGTGAGCACGCAATACTCGCCTCTGCGCTCGCCTTTCACCTCGAGAACGTCATCAACGAATTCTGAAGCGTCATCGAGGATGACTTCGATAAAAATGATCCCTTCTTTGCTGATATTGTGCTTGTGCGTTATCTCGGCCAGTTTTTCGGCATACTTGAGATTGCCGGGGTGGTGCGCCACCAAACGAATGGTGCCCGGCATTTTTTGCCCCAGGTTGGCAGTGCTCAATGACTCTGCGCCCACGCCCATCGCTTCTCTGATAATCTCTTCCGCCTCTTCATCGACGACGACGTTCTTGATTCGCAATTCGGTTGAACGGCGCAATCGCGAAATGAAGGAGACGATGATGATTGCCCAGATGAAGAAGCTGGCGATGTGCAAACCTTCGGGCCTTTCGATGATGTTTGCCAATGTAGTGTAGACGAACAGTACTGAAATCAGGCATAACACAACGCGTTTGCCGACGCTCGATTTCCAGTCGTGCAATGTGACTGCTATGGCGGCTGATGTCATCAAAACCAAGACTCCGGTCGCGTATGCCGCTCCCTGGGCGTCTACATCGGCTTTGAAGTATTGAGTAACAGCGATACTGACGATGAAAAGGACGAGTACAAGCGGGCGCATGGCTCTAGCCCAATCCGGCGCCATGCCGTAGCGCGGCAGATAGCGAGGCACGAGGTTAATCAAACCGGCCATGGCGGATGCCCCGGCAAACCAGAGAATTGCAATGGTGCTGACGTCGTAAAAAGTGCCGAAGATGTCGCCGAGGTAGTGATGCGCCAGATAGGCCAGCGCACGCCCATTGGCTTGACCGCCGTCTTGAAACTCTTTTTCGGGAATCAAAAGAGTGGTAATGAGCGAAGTAGCGATGAGAAAACAGCTCATAATAATCGCCGCGGTCGTAAGCAATGTTTTCGTGTTTCTAATTCTGCCGGTCGGCTCTTTTTGCGTGTCTGTCGGATCGCCCTGAACGAGCGGCATTACAGCCACCCCTGTTTCAAATCCTGATAATCCCAAAGCCAGTTTCGGAAACAAGAGCAAGGATACAAAAACCATTTGCGGCATCGAAGGATATTGGCGGCTGAGGCGGCCGAACCAGTCGGTGATTGGTTGTTGGTTATGGAGAATATCTTGGGCGCATACACAAACAACCACCAGATTGAGCAGCAGATAGGTTCCGACAAGGACGATGGCTACACCGATTGCTTCTTTGAAGCCAAGCAAGAATATGGCGGCCAGGATTAAGAGCAGAACGTCGGTCACGATCAAGGGGCTGAGCGAAAAGCCTCTCATGAACGGGTTTTCCACTACGTGTTTGGCGGCATCCGCTGCAGACAATGTGATTGTGATGATAAAGTCTGTGGCGGCAAAACCAATGAGCACAAGCACGGCCGCCTTTCCTCGCCATCCTCCCAGCAAGTGCTCGAGCATCGCCACCGACCCCTGTCCGCGTGGTGAAACTTGGGCAACGCGCCTGTAGATGGGCAACGCCGCAAAGAGCGTGAAGAAGACTAGAACCACTGTCGCCATGGGAGACAGATAGGATGCGGCAAGGAAGGCAATACCGGGCTGATAACCGAGGGTGGAGAAGTAGTCCACGCCGGTCAGACACATGACGCTCCACCAGGGAGCCTTGGTCCCTTCTCCTTCGTCCTTTTTCGAAAGTCCCTTGAATAGCCACTTGCGCGCTGAATTCAGAGCTTCTTGCCGGCTGTCGTCCATAGCGTCGAATTTCCCTTCCTAAGTTTCTTTATCTACCCAATGCTTGCAACAACAACTCTTTTGCCGTTTTTATCGGCGCCAATCTAATGCTGTTTTTATTGACCGATGAGGGTGTTGTCAGGGTATTTCCGTGTGGGCAAACGCGTTACTATTCATATTCTTGGAGTTCTTGGAGTTCTCGGAATTCTCGGATTATCCAAGCAGGGGCTGGCCGGCAGCCCGGGCAGGAGCAAAGTGGTAAGTAAGACCGAAAAAGCGATGAAATGGTCCTCGCTGATTGGCGGGAAGGAAGATGATGAAAAGTCTTCCGCAAAGCAGACTGCCAGGCAGATAATCGATCAGATGTCGCAGCGGCTGATTAAGGAACTCGGTCAGTCTCCCGACCTTGTAATTGCTTTTGTCTCGCATCATTTCGCGCGCAGCTACGAAAAAATTCCCGGATATATCAAAGACGCATTGAAGCCGAAAGCGTTTGTCGGCTGTTCTGCCGGCGGCTTGATCGGCGGCGGCGAAGAGGTCGAACACGACCGGGGCATTGCCCTTGCCGGTGCGGTTTTGCCTGGTGTCAAACTGTCCGGATTTCATATATTCAACGAGCAGCTTCCTGATGGTGATGCACCGCCGTCGGAGTGGGAAAAAATTGTCGGCGTCGAAAGCAGTCTCAATCCATCGTTCATTCTTTTGCCTGATCCGTTTTCGTTCAGGATAGAAACGCTCGTGCAGGGGCTTGATTATGCATTTGCCGGCAGCGTCAAAGTAGGCGGACTGGCAAGCGGGACCAACGAGCCCGGGCGCAACGCGCTTTTTTTGAACGACGATGTCTATTCGGAAGGCATGGTCGGTTTGTCGATCTCCGGAAATGTCGTGGTAGACACGGTGGTGGCACAAGGTTGCCGGCCAATCGGCAAACCTCTCAGTGTGACCGCTTGCCAGGGAAACATTCTTTTGGAGTTGGACGGCGAGCCTGCAATTGGTGTTTTGAAAGCGGTGCTCGAAGATCTTGCGCCTCAGGATCAAGAATTGGCGCGCAACTCACTTTTCCTCGGCGTCGTAATGGACGAGTTCAAAACCGATTTCAAATGCGGAGATTTTCTCATTCGCAATCTGGTCGGACTGGTGCCGGAAGCTGGTGCCATCGTGGTTGGTGAATTGCTCAGGCAAGGAAGAACAGTTCAATTTCATTTGCGCGATGCCGCGACATCGTCTGAAGATTTGAAATTGATGTTGAATAACTATCGCGATCGCATTAAGTTATCCGGTGCTGAAGCGCAGGCTCAGGGTGCGTTGCTTTTCTCCTGCTTGGGACGAGGCAAATATTTGTACGGCGTCAGAAATCACGACAGCGACACTTTTCGTGAGATGGTGGCAGATGTGCCTCTTACCGGTTTTTTCTGCAATGGTGAGATAGGACCGGTTGGCGGAACAACATTCTTGCATGGGTACACATCATCATTCGGCTTGTTCCGAGCGAAAGACAGCGGCGGTTCTTTATAATCAAAAGCGATAGTGAGGAGGAAAAATATGTCTGAACGTTTGGTCGCTTTTCAAAATGTGGTTGCCCGTTTGGCATTGCCGGTCGCCTTGCTGTCTTTGTTTTCCTTTTCCAACTCTGCTATGGCGGCACCTCAAAACAAAGCTCCGGCGACGAAAAATACTGTGCAGAGAAAGGCTCCCCCTGTCAATAATTCGGCCGCACTAACAGGTTATTGGAATCGACTGCGAGTACGTCTTCAAAATAACTGGCAAGTGCCCGACGGCAAAAACACAGTAGTCTTGACTGCCAATATCGCCTCAGACGGCTCGTCCACGGATGTCTCGGTAGAAGGTCACCCCAAAGATTCCCAGGCGGAAGTCAGCGCCACTGAAGCATTTAATAAAACGCTGCCGCTCGAGGCTCTGCCTTCGGGCGTGGGCGCTGCGAAATTGACCGTCAATTTCGAGTACCAGTACGATCCTCATGGTGACGGCTATTCAAAAGTCTCCGGGCAAATTTCCCAAACCGCCGCTCCGGCGGCAAGCCAGCCTACCGGCGCCACTCCTTCGGAAGGGAGCAAGTTCTAGCCGGCGGACTTACAGCCCTTCGTCGATCATGGAAAAGCTATGTCAGGTTTTCGGTTTTTCTCGAAGAAAAAAGCAGCGGGCAATAAGCTTCGAGAAGCTCGCTATGCCGGGACCTGGTATGAGTCGGATAAGCTCAAGTTGAATGAGCAACTGGAAGAATTTATCCAGTCCGCAGACGGTGCACTCAGTCGTCGCTCCGCTCATGCTCAGTTTCTCGAACCACCCGAAATTAACGGATTGAGCGCAGATAAAGACGTGCTGGCAATTGTCAGTCCTCATGCCGGTTATATGTTTTCCGGTCAAACTGCAGCTTATGCATTTGCGCGTGCAAGAAACAAGGAGAGCAAAAAGCCCAACATCGCAAAACGGGTATTTTTATTGGGACCAAGTCACTATGCTGGTTTTGAAGGTGCCGCACTGAGTGATGCCACATCCTTCGAAACACCTCTTGGTGATCTTCCTGTCGACAAAAAAACGGTCGAGGCGCTTCTGGATTTTCCGCTGTTTCGATACATGCCTGAGGTGCATAGAAAAGAACATTCGCTCGAGCTGCAATTGCCCTTTATTTATAAGGCTTTCGGTCCGGTTGAAATTGTGCCCGTCATCATAGGGCAGTTGGAAGATGAGATGGAAGCGCGCCTCATCGCCGGTGCTTTGAAACGATTTTTGCAAGATGGTGACATCATTGTGGTGAGCAGCGACTTTTGTCACGTCGGCCCGCGATATCAGTACCAGCCTTTTACCAAAGATATAAAAGAGAACGTCTACCGGCTGGACAGGGAAGCATACACGTACATAAACGCGCTCGATCTCGAAGGTTTCTTCGCTTTTCGCGATCGCACCGGTGCCACTATATGCGGTTTTTATCCATTGTGCATCCTGCTATCGTTGTTGCCGGAAAATGCCGCAAGCTCCGTTTTGCAATATGCGACTTCGCAAGACTCGCTTGCCGAAGATGACGACAATTCCGTCAGCTATATGGCGATCGGAATCGGTGTGCCGCAGGCTGCCGAGAATCGCTGGCAGAGTGACGATATGACCGGCGGCGAAAATACTGCGCTCAGCCCGGAAGAAAAAAAAGCACTGCTGGCGGTGGCGCGGCAGATGATTGAAGCGGCTGCCTCGAAAACCGCCAAACCGAAAACTGCCGAATTGAAAAAGGTTTATCCTCGCTTAACTCAGCCTCGCGGTGTC
This sequence comes from Candidatus Melainabacteria bacterium, assembly GCA_020853845.1. GTDB lineage: Bacteria > Cyanobacteriota > Vampirovibrionia > Obscuribacterales > Obscuribacteraceae > QKMZ01. Next base: position 4,784 of record JADYYD010000295.1, on the reverse strand, counting down.
TTTGTGACACTCTTCAAAAAGAATGCTCTTGCTGAGGAAGGGCGAGAATTGCGCGGATGTATCGGACATATATGGCCTGTACGCTCATTGGTTGATGCGGTCGTTGAAAATGCAACCGGTGCCGCGATGCGTGATTATCGGTTTTTGCCGGTCACTTCAGATGAATTGGGCGACCTGCAAATAGAAATTAGTGTCCTCAGTCCATTGAAGAGAATTGACTCCTATGATGAGATAGTAATAGGTAGAGACGGGGTCGTACTTTATGGAAGTGGAAGTCAGGCAGTTTTTCTGCCTCATGTGGCCGAGCAATTCGGCTGGACCCTTGAGCAAATGCTGACGCAGCTTTCTTTGAAGGCTGGACTGGGCGAATCGGCGTGGAAGCAAGGAGCGAAATTCGACATCTTTCAAGCTGAGTCTTTTGAAGAGTTCGGCCAAGAGGATAGTAAGGAAAACGAGGGGAATGCTTCTCATAATTGAGAGGACATCCACCAAAAGGGGGACATGTGTCATACGAATTGCCGGTCGGGTCGAAATTGAGAGTGGTTTTGGCCGAAGATGACGAGCCGACAAGATTTTGGTTGAAGCTGACATTGCAGCAATCGCAATTGTTTGATGTCGTAGGCCAAGCTGGTGACGGGCGCACGGCTGTCGATCTGACTGCGCAAAATAAGCCGGATCTGGTCTTGATGGATATCGGCATGCCGATCATGGATGGCGTTGAGGCGGCGCGGCTCGTCAAAGAATCGCTGCCCGACACCAAAGTGATCATGTTCACTTCGCACGACACTGACGATTCTGTTTTTGCCGCGCTCTCGGCAGGCGCCGACGGATATTGTTTGAAAACACTTACAGCCGAGCAGCTTCTAAAGGCGGTGTCCAGCGTTATGGATGGCGCCGCGTGGCTTGACCCCGGCATCGCCAGAAAAGTGTTGAAAGCAGCTTCTCACGGTGTTTCTTCCAAGGATTCCAAAGAGCAGGATAAGGACGAAAGTAACGCAAAGGAAGGCGCCGCTTCGAGTGGAGCAGGCAACCCATTCGCTCTTTCTCAAAGAGAAATGGAGGTTTTGCATTTGCTCGTCGACGGACTCAGCAATCAGGAAATCGCCGATAAACTGTGCCTGGGGACCGAGACTATCAAAACGCATATGCGTCATATCATGCGCAAGCTATCGGTTTCGGACAGAACTCAAGCCGCAATCAAAGCTATGCGGCAAGGAATTGTTTGATTAACCGAAGCATTTTGCCGCCAGAAGAAGCTGCTGAATGATGCACTGAATGGCAGTGAAGATCAAAAACACCAGTGTGTGATCTTGATTGGCGAAGCGGGAAAGCTCAGCTTCGATGGAAGGAAGGGCTTGCGCCTTGTCCGGCTGGGTCAAAAACGCATCCGGAATAATAAGCCGTGGATTGGTCCGCCAGAGCCCATAACTAAAGAGCTCATCGGATGTCGTATCGACGACCGCCAGTTTTAGACCGGGCAAAGAAAGTTTTTTGCAATGCTCGCCAATTACAAGAGCCAGTTCCGGATTGGTCTTGGCAATTTCTTCCAGTGCGACAAAACGTGCTTTGAAATAACGCCTCTCCGCCCAATCCAGCACCATGGGCAGTAGCATTACGAAAAGAACGTTCCAGCAAAGGGTCAATATGGCTGAACCGCGCGCGCCGATTTCACCTATGGCTACGCAACGAGCCACAGGGATGGTCAATCCGGCTCCGACCAGAAAAGTGGTCAGGTAGTAGATGCCCAGAACTGTGGATGGTTTTAAGGGTTTTGCCATTGTTCCCGCCGCTGCCGAAAGACTGAGTCCGGCAGTAGTGAATATGTAATCTTGTTAGTCTTGTTCCACTAATAACTTCCGCTCAAACAGCCGAATGCCCTCATGACAACTGCGTCACGGCTATAATTGTCGTACGGGTCGGGCGGACGTGAAAGGCTGACGAATTTGAAGGTAAATCTTCCGGAATGCAAACACTTTGCCGCCGAATGGTTGCGCGCGTTTGAAATTAAAAGGGCAGGCGGCAATCTGCAACGCCTGGACGAAATCGCGGACTACAACGACGACGAAGTATTGCGACGCGCCCTCTGGATGGCATCGATCGTCGGTGGTCCGGTCGTTTACCTCGTGATGCCGTTCGCGCTTTCTTTCGTTCAAACATTATTGCCGGCGCAGTTGACCGTTGTTTTGTGGACGCTTTTGAAAGGCCTCATGGCTCTAATTTTTGCCATATTTATGATGGCAGTCTATTTCACATTTTTGCGCCAGGACCGCGGGTCGGTGGACTAACAATGATTCAGGTCAGAACGCTCGATGATATTGTGATGGAAGCTCAAAGGCAGTCCATAAATCTTGTCAGATTCATCTATGCTGATCTGAGCAGCATCATCCGCGGCAAGGCGACGCGTTCATTGCGATTGAAAGACCGTCTGGAAAGCGGCATCGGCTTGGTCAAGGGCACGCTGGCAATGAATATGCTCGACCAACTGCAGACCGACACCGGATTTGGTGCAAGCGGCGAAATTCGTTTGATACCGGATCCGGACACATGGACTGTCTTGCCTTATGCCGAAAGGCAGGCGGCGGTGATCTGCGATTTGATGGAATTGGACCGCACTCCCTGGGAGCTGTGCCCGCGCAATGTACTCAAAAAACAGATTGCCAGGGCCAGGGATCTCGGCTTCAGTTTTCAAGCCTCTTTTGAGCCGGAGTTTACAATCGGCACCACTGTTGATGGCACGTTTCAACCTCTCGATCGCAGCCTTTGCTTTTCCACTGAGGGAATGAACAAAGCGTCTCGTTTTATCAACAACTTTATTGATGCGCTGGCAAAGCAGGGAATTGAGGTCGAACAGTATTATCCTGAACTTGGCCACGGGCAACACGAAGTCAGCATCAGTCATATGCCGGCATTGAAGGCTTGCGATCGACAGATTTTTTATCGTGAAACATTGAAAGGCATTGCGCTGGAAATGGGCATGGAAGCATTCCTTGCGCCCAAACCATTCGAGAAACAACCGGGCAATGGATGCCACCTGCATATATCGGCATGGGACGCTTATGGCGAACGCAATTTATTGTTTGCAGAATCAGGCCTGTCTCCTTTCGGCATGAAATTCGTTGCCGGTATTGTCGAACACCTGCCCGGTCTGGTTGCTCTGACAGCGCCTTCGGTCAATTCGTATCGCCGTTTGCAGCCCAGTTCGTGGGCATCGGCTTATACATGCTGGGGCTTTGAAAATCGCGAAGCGGCGGTGCGCATACCTTCTGTGTATTGGGGTCAGGAAATGGCTACTACAAACATTGAAGTGAAGTGTGTTGATTCCACTGCCAATCCGTATCTCGCTTTAGCCGGAGTGATTGCCGCGGGGCTTGACGGCGTGGAGAGAAATCTCACTGCGCCGGAGCCTATCACCTGCGATCCGGCTTCCTTGAGCGACGATGAACGGGAAGCGAATCGCTGTCACAGGTTGCCGTCAAGTTTGATGGATGCGCTTATGGAGTTGGAAGAGGACAAGCTTTTGTCCAGCATGTTGGGTTCGCGCCTTGCCGACACATACTGCGCGGTCAAAACATCCGAGTGTGGCGCTTTCGGTGGTGCCAATCCTGAATTCGAAATGACGCATCACCGCAATCGCTACTGACAGAGGATCTACTGTGAGCGACTATCCGGGCATCGATTTAAGTCGTGCGATTATTATCGATCAGCACGCCCATTCACTTGTCAGCGACTTTCTTCAATTCGAAGCAGTCGACTTGAGACGCTGTTTTACAGAGAGTCGGACGATGGAAATGTTGCAGAATCACGTCCAGACATCTCTTTCTTACATTGATATGATCCGCCAACTTGGCCATCTGTTGGATGTTAGCGGCGAAGAGCAAATAATTTCTCTGCGCCAGACGATGAGAGAATATGATTATGTCAACAGTCTCTTTGATGATGCTTCATTAGGCGCGTTTATCATTGATGACGGCTACTCGTCAGGCAAAGCCGTCGGCTTGCAAAAACTCTCTCAATTGACCGGCCGGCCTGTTTTCCGTTGTTTGCGAATCGAATCGGTTCTGGAGCAGGCGTTCGCTGCGTCGAAAACATTTGCGCAATTAGAAGACAAGTTTGTTGCCATGTTGAAGGCACCATCGGATGTTCCCACCGTTGCGTTCAAAACGATTTTGGCTTATCGGGGCGGCTTGAGTTTTCTAAACACCACAAGCGACTCGGCCGAGCAGGACTTTGCAGATTTGAAAAACACATCCACCGGCAAAGCAGGAAGTTCAATCAGAATAGAGCGGAGCAATCTCTATCATTACCTCTTGTGGCGCGCTTTCGAAGTGGCTCGCGAGAGCAGCCTGCCCGTGCAGATTCATACAGGGCTGGGCGACTCGGATGAAGATTTGCTAGAGAGCAATCCACTTCTTCTGAAGAGTATGTTCGAGAATAAGAATTTTTCTTCCGTCAGATTCGTCCTGCTGCATTGCTATCCGTTTGTGCGGGAAGCCGCTCACCTTGCTGCACTTTATCCTAATGTCTATATGGATCTTTCCCTGGCGTGCTTTCTCGTTTCGGCCAACATCGAAACCATATTGACCGAGGCCATATCACTGGCACCGATTTCTAAAATTCTCACCGGCACCGATGGACACTCGGCACCGGAAACTCACTGGTATGGTGCCCTTGCTCTCAAGCGCGGATTGTCTTCCGTTCTCTCTAGTTTAATTGAGAAAGATTTTCTCGATTACTCCCATGCGGTGAAAATCGCCGAGGATATTTTGCACGGCAACGCCAGACGG
>JADYYD010000294.1 GCA_020853845.1 Candidatus Melainabacteria bacterium | reverse complement strand
TTTGCGACTGAGACTGGTTCGTTGTAGCGTTCATGAGCAGACCTCCGGAGTTGAGGTCAGTATGGCTCTGAACTGGGCGCCAGTCGCGACGGTTAGCCTATAAACCTATAACGGCGCACTTATAAAAGCTTAGATTTAATCTATCTATTTTATATATACGATTTTCGCCCGAGGTGACCACCCCATTGAGATAAAAGCCGACGTGGCAGCTTCGGAACAGTTTTCAAGATCTTTAATGACAACCGGAAACCCCTCCCTTATATGCAATGATATTGAGCTGCTATATGAACGGCACAGACTAATTCATTTGGGGCACCGGTGAAGAGAGTTCAATCAGCAATTTCCATCGCGCTCGGACTATCCGTTCTATTTAGTGCATCATTCGGCACTATTGCGGTTTTTGCCAAAAACAGCAATAAGTCGGGGCAGAAGTCTTCGCAGAAGTCTTCGCAAAAGGCAGCGCGAAAAGCGGCTAAGGCTGAGTCAAAAACAGCCGCCGGCAGGATGCTTGCGGAAATAAATCCGAAGCTGAGCACCTATAGAAAAGAGCCTATTTCAGTCATCGACGGCAAGTTGACGCCCACCGATCAAGCCAATGAAAAAGACGGGGTGAAGCTGGCGGCCGCAGTTTTGCGCCTGCAGCCGGTCGATTCGGATTCGCCTGTTGCGCGACTGAAAATTACTGGTGCGCATCCCTTCATGACGAGCCCGGACACGGAAACTCCTGATGCTCCGCGCTGGCAAATGCTGGAATCTATTTCACCGTCGACCGGAGAAGTGCTTGCCAAAGAGCCGAGCAAAGACGGCATTTTGACTGGGCAGCCATCGCTCTTTGTCAGGCCGGCAGTGGGCATCAAGACCACCAAAGTCTCCGGTCTTCTCGATACTTCGTTCGGCAAAATCGGACCGCAGTTCGATTCATTGACATTGCCTGTTCGCGAATGGGTAAATCCGCTCATGCCGGCTCGAGGAGTGGTCGTGATGGTGCATGGCACCACTCAACATTCCGGCAGCTTTGAATTGTTCGCCAATCATCTCTCCAGCCTCGGCTTCAAAGTAGTCGCCTACGATATGCGTGGGCACGGCCGGTGGTATCACAATCAAAAAACGTTCGATGAGGGTGAAAACGTCAATTACAGCCGCAGTTCGCAAGATCTAATCGTTTTGTTGACACACTTGCGCGTCAAATATCCTACCTTGCCGTTGTTTTGCATCGGTGAGAGCATTGGCGGTGCTGTAGCCGTGAGAGCAGGCAGTGCCAATCCGGGAATCGTCGACGGTCTGGTGTTGGTCAGCCCCGGCACCAAACCCTGCACGTTCAATCCGGTCATGGTGGCAAAAGATTTTGTCAAAGGCATTACACATCTTGATCGTTTGATGGATGTGACTCGCTACATAACTCGCTATTCTTCAGACGACCATCGCGTCACCAAAGAAATGGTTTCCGATCCCCTGTCGCGCACCGAATTGACCGGCAAGGAAGTTTTGCAAACCGGCTACTTTATCAGCACGACTCCTAAGTTTGCAGGACGACTTGCTAAGCATATTTCCGTCCTCATCATTCAAGGTGAGGAAGATCGCATCGTCTCTGCCGGCACTATCAAATCAATTTACAAACATCTTCCCTCAAAAAACAAATCGGTTGTATATCTGCCCGAGTGCGGACATGTACTGCTCGGAACATCTTTTTTAAAACCACAGGTAGTGTCATCGATTTCGCAATGGCTCGTGGCGCGATCCAAAGAAAAGAATACGGCGCTGACCGAAAAACCGAAGAAGTCTACGCACGGATAAAAACGGCACGTTCATCCTCCAATTTTGGGTGAAATGCGCTGCTAAAATGGGAATATAGTTTGCTGGCATCCCGGTCCGCCTTACTACCCAATTGACAGCCGCAGCATATCCATTGCGGCGCGAGGATCTATGTCTAAGACGGTCACTTTAATGGAAGCTCTGCTCAAGGATCCGACCGTGAGCGTTCGCGAGCACGTAGTGGAGAGTGCTTCACCGCACGTCGCCAACGTCAAACAAACGTTTGAGAAGCAGTACGAGACCTTGGTCAGTGAAATTGGCAAAGAATGGGGATACCCCATCTTCAACAGCACCTTCGACGATCCGGAAAATCCAAAAGCTGTCGCTCCGGCGTGGTCGGTGGGCAGCCCGAAAGACGGCGGCGAATCCAAAACACTCAAGCTTTCCTACTGGAAGCGCGAAAACATCATCAACTATATTTTGCTGCGCACCGAAGTCGACCCGGCGAAAAACAATCGTCCGCTCTATTACGAGATCGTGATTGGCGGCAAACGCAGACTATCAGACGGCAACCTTAAAGTAGATGGTTTGCGACAGGCAAAACCCAGCGTCTGGGGCACCATCCGTTCCTGGTTTACCTGGGGATAGACAAAGCGACCTCGGCGGCAAAAACTTGCGCACTGAGCGCTCAGGTCTTACTCAGTTGCTCTTCACGTGGTGGAGAGTAATATCCGTGCAGGATGCTTCAGCCAGCACTTTCACTCGGCCCAGGCGGCGAAGGACGTCCTTTCTCACGGAGTTGTTTGTAATCTGCCGTGCAAACGGGACATGCACGCCCGTTTCAAGGTAGGACGACAACTTGAGCTCCGTCTTGCGGCCGCCTTCCAATGGAGTGAGCGTCCAGCAACCTTCGAAGCGTTTGAATTTGTCCGAGCTTACCAGGAAATATTCGACACGAGCCGGTGAGCTTTCGACTTCTTTATACAGACATTTGGCACTGCCGATCACAGGCAAGCCGGAGAAATTCTCATCGATCATGGCCTCGGCGCCGGCATAAGAAACCAATTTACGAGCCGGATCTACCATTCGTTGCATCTTGATTGCATCATAGACTGTTTGCGGAGAGGCGCTAACCATCACGGTTGAGAATACGCTGTCCTGGTGAGAATTACCGGCCGCCATCGCCGGTGATACCAGAGCGGCGATCGTCAACGAAAGTAGCGAGACTTTAAAACGGGAAATCGGGGAGCAAAATTTGAACATGTTAAAAACCGCCCACAGCAAAATTCTGGTGCGAAACTACGAACGCCTATCTGCCTGTTATTTACCCAAATCATAGGCTCAATAACGCTCCTGACATCCCTGTGCAATTTTTTTCTGTGGTGAGACGACCTTATTTAGCGGGTTTTGTTTCTTGCTTGTCTTTTTGCGCCTCGAGCGACTTGTCGGTCTTCTCTTTAGTCTTCTGCGCATCTGGCGCCGGAGGTCCTCCTGCTGCAGTCGGCTGTGCAGCCGCATTTGGTGCTTGAGCCGGCGGAGTGGTGGCTGTCGAAGTCTCTGCCGCAGGAGCATTCGTGGCGGCCGCAGGAGGATTTATGACCTCATTGAAAGCCTGCACCAGAAGCGCGTTTTCCGGCGATGCCTGGGCCAGCGTCGCGCCTTCTTTTGCCAGCGCTTCAGCTTCCTTCATATTGCCGCCCTGCTTCAAGGCTCCCGCCAATTTCAGCATGGCACCTAGAGTCTCTGAATTTCCGTCACCCAGTTTGCGTTTTTTGAGCTGATGCAATTGCCTGTATGTCGTAACGGCATCCGGATACTTTCCTTGTGCCATGCAGGCTTCGCCTAGGTCCGAGAGAATCGGACACATCTCGTAGGCGCCGGCTCCATAGAGGCGAACGGCGCAGGCAATCTGCCGGCGATAGGCAGCTTCAGCGTCAGGCATCTTGTTTTGCTTGACACAAAGCTGGCCGATTTTGCCGTAGATGACAAAAACAGCAGGATCTTTCGTGCCCCACACGCGCTCCCGCCAGGCGGCTGACGATCGATAGAGTCTCTCAGCCTCAGCGATCTTGCCTGCCTTTTCATTCTTTTGGGCCTCATTGAAAATTGCATTGGCCTTATCGGCAACATTTTTCGCAATCACCCTGCTGTCGCCGACAAACGGCAAATTCGAGCCGCCGGCACCGACGGATCCGCCGGTCACATTGCCTAAGCTGCCGGCACCGTAAAGGTTTTGCAGAGCACCGGCATGCCCTGTGGGCATAGGTTTGGGCATACCCAACACCCCGCCATACTCACCAATCGACTGCGCTAGTGCCGGAGCCACGCTTAAGGAAACCAGAGTCAATAGAGAAGCTGCTTGTAGTAAAGCGCTCCGTCCCACAGTCACATTTGCTCTTTGCATCTAAATCACCACCATTTTTTGTCCGAATTATTCGGCGCAAGAGGTTGCAAGGTGTTCAACTACTAATAGTGTAACGCGCCAGAAGTGGGAACATTTCGGCAGGCCGCGGCATCTCCGCTGGCAGCAAGTATTCTCATCTTAAAGGAAGATCTTTTGGGCACAATGCACGTATGGAATCTGGTGTAATCGAGAGATGGCGGTTGTGCAGATAAAACACATACCTATAAAAACGGCTTGCCTTCTGGCATGCCAGGCGTTAGCACTGGCACTTACCTGCTGGTTAGGGGCTTCAGCCGAGGTTATTCGGGAAGACGAACCCAAAATAGCCAAAGACGTAAAGCAGCCCGTCTACCATTGGGTGGACAAAGATAAGCCTGTGCACGCCATTATCGTGGCCATTCACGGCGCGACACTTCACGGCGGTGCCTTCGATCCGATGGCCCGCAAGCTGGCTGAGCAAGGCTACGAAACCTATGCTCCTGACCTCAGGGGCTTCGGCAGATGGTGTATCGACAACCACAAAACCGTCCCAGAGGGCGAGATTGCCTTCTATCGCAGCCGCGAAGATATCGTCGGTTTGCTCCTTGCCCTGCGCGAGCAGCGCCCCAATATTCCTATTTATATGATGGGCGAAAGCCTTGGTGCCAATCTGTCATTGTGGGTGGGCAGCGTTCACCCCAATTTGATAAACGGCATAGTCATAGCCAGTCCTTGCAGCGAGAGACGGTCGGGATTGAGCCCGACTCTGGCCGCTGACTTTGCTAAATTCTGGGTCAATATGAAGCGGGACATACCGCTCAAGCCTTATGCCAAGCGCTTCCTGTCCGAAGACGACAAAGTAACGCAAGCCTATATCGCCGATCCGGGCAATCGCAAAACTATGACTTTCTGGGAATCGATGCAGAGTATGCACGCGAACAAATCCAGTTTGATGTATGTCGAGCAGATCCCCAAAGACATGCATATACTGTGCATCGTCGGCGAAGACGATAAACTCTACAAAGCCTCCGCCGCGCGCGACCTGATGAAGAGAATTCCTTCTCCAAGCGCCAGCCTCATTGTTTTGAAGGATCGAGGACACATCCATTTCGAAACGCCGTACATCAAAGATGACGTGTTCAACAGGGTCAACAACTGGCTAACCGATCTGACCGGTCAGAAAACAGCAGAAAACAACCTAAACAGCGAAGGCTCGGCGACGGGAAAGAAGCTCTAGCTGTCCCGCCGGCGCAGCAAACCGAGAACAAGGAACCGGCACAGACTGAGCAGACGACTAGTTCGCAGAACTGACATTTATTGCTTGGTTATTGTCACCACAGCAAGTTTGTTGTTGTCTTTTCTGATGCCCAAACCCAGCGTGTAAGTGAATGGTGTCGAGGACGCCGACTTCTGGATTTCGCCTGACACTCTCACCGGAATCAAGCCGCTCTGAGCGACTTCCCCGACTTCTACCTTTTGAACGGCAACGCTTTCCTTGTCTTTGCGCTTCGCAAGCTGGGATTGCTTCGCCTTCATGGCTTTGTCGTCCTTCGCAAGAACGCCGGCTTTCTGCATTGTTTGAATCAAACCCGGTGAAGCATCTTGCTTGAGCTGCGCTTGAGAAGAAGCGAAAGTCTTTGGATCAGTGTCGAGATAATGCATGACAAACTTGGAGCTTACTTCCTCGACATTGCCGAATTTGGAAGACACTCTCGGCACGGAAACTTTCTGGCAGCCGGAAAGCGAGACACCGAGCAGAATAGTGGCAATGCAAAAGACTGTTATGTTGAGATTCAGAATTCTGGAAATCATTGAATATGCCCCATATAATTCTTTCCTTTTGGGAAAGTATACCGGCAAACATGATGTAATGGTTTGTGCCGGCCGAATACTTCCATTGAAACAGAATTGATGTTTTACAAAATTTGCGCTGTCTGCTTTTGCATAAGTCTCACTTTCGGTTCGCTTGCCGCCTTCGCATCCAATGCCGCGGAGTTGCGTCAAGAAGCTGAGAAAATGAGAGATTACGAGCGCTTCCCTGCTGCTTTGCAAATGATCGACAAAGCGATCAAGCTCGAACCTCAGCGCGGCGAAAATTATCTGACTCGGGCAAAGATCCATGACGACCTGGGAAACACGCAAGACGCGATAAAGAATTACACGCTTGCCATTCAGTATTCACCGAGAAATTTTGATGCATACAGGCTGCGAGGAAAGTTGTATGCATCGATGAAGGAGTTTACCAAGGCCATTTCCGATTTCAGCAAAGCGATCGAAATCAGGCCTGAATTCAAGGGCGGTTATGGCGATCGGGCCCTCACATACGAACTTATGAAAAACTATCCGAAAGCGATCGAAGATTACACGCAGACAATTAAAAACTCTGGCTCCGTGCGGGATTGGTACTTCAATCACAGGGCGAAGTGCTACATGCAGCTTAAGCAGTACGACAAAGCAATAAAAGATTTTGATCAAGCCTTGAAAGTAAAGCCGGCAAGTTATGAAGCTATTCATGGGCGCGCGCAAATGTACATGTTTCTAAATAAGCCGGACCTCGCGCTTATCGATTATACAAATCTGTTAAAAATCCATCCTGATGATCCGGACGCGCGCATAAAGCGTGGCGATATCTATTTTAGCCGCGGCGACAATAAGAAAGCGCTCGACGATTACAATCAGGCCATGGAAACTGAAGTCGATGAATCGCCATATATTTATGAGAAACGCGCCAGGGTTCTCAGGAAATTGGGCAAAGTCGATCTGGCGATGCAGGACGAAAAGAAAGCACGGAAATTACGCGAGGGTGCGGCGATTCCCAAAATCTAGGTCTTCGTCAGCTCGTCGTCTTTCCGATAGCCTTGCTCGCGTTCCATAATCTCATCCAGCATCCAGTCGAAAATTGTGTGCGATCCGTCCTCCGGATGCAATTCATCTTTCAAGAATTGGGAGCCACGGTGCGGAGGCGAACCGTCGACGAACGTGACATGGTCAATGTTTCGGAATACCCTGCCCAGGCGAACATCAAGGTGCGGCCGCAAGCTCAGCAAATCGTCTTCTTTCAATATCGGATAATCTCTCACTACCTGTGGTGGCAAGAAAAGCGCGCTGGCTACGGGAGTGATACCGTCATTAAGAGCAAACTTTCTCGTGCTTAGGCCTGACTCGTCAGCCGCTTTCACTTTTCCTATTTTGGTGTTCAGCACTTTGAGTGCCGGCTGTTCACGCCCCAATTGAGCCGGCATGCGGATGGTGAAGAAACGATATGGTGCCAGAAGATAACTTTCCAGCCGGCGCTTCTTCGTCATGGTGATAACTTCCGCATTGAGAAGATATCCGGCGTAGGCAACGATTTTTGATTTATTGGGACCGCTCTCATTGATTTTGCGCAGAACGTTGCTGCTGTCATTGGCGGGCTCCAGATTGCCTTTAGGACCGAGCGGAGTCAAGCCTTTGAACGCACCGATGGAAGGAATGCCACCATCGAGGTTGTCCCACTTAAGATCGGCCTGATAGTTTTTATGCCGGCTGAAATACAACCTGTAGTCGATCGCATCGAACATTCGCGTCATCGGACCGAATTTATGCTTCAAGAGACTATATTGATACCAGTCCGAAGAAAACAGAGGCGAGCCGTGAAATGGCGTTCCCATGCAGATGGCACGCTCGACAAACGCGTCTACGGACGGATCTGCCAGCGCCCCTTGCACCACATTTCCACCCATGCTCAAGGCAAGGATGGTAATCGGTCTTCCGGCACCCTTAGCCAGTTCAGGTATGAGAACTTTCGCCTGCTCGATTTCATCGGTCAAAGAATCGGCAGTGTCATATCTAAGTAAGAAGACTTTGAACTTCTTTATGAATTCTGGATCCTGGTCAAAAAATGCCAGGGCTCCGTCCCAGCGAAACATGCTCTGATATTCGCCGCCTCCACCATGAATCAGCAGAAGAATTTTGCGATCCTTTAAGGGACTCTGGTTTTGCTGGAAGATTTCGAGTCTGGAAGGTTTCTCCTTAAAGATTCGCTCGGGCGACAGCAAAGGCATGTGAAACACCAATTCGCGATCGACCGGGTCAATTTTTATTTGAGAATGAGAAGAAGGAGTTGCTGCCGCATCAACTGTTTTTGTTTCCTCTGCGGCAACCGGAAAAGGCATCCACAGGCAGAATAGCGAAAAAAGTGTCAAACACGTAAAAATGCTGCGTTTTATCATTGCTTTAAAATCTGGCCGTCGACGATCACTTTCTCTATAACCAGATCGGCCGGATTCCAAACTACGAGGTCAGCAAATTTGCCAACCTCGATATGACCGACTTTTTCATCAAAACCCATAACACGCGCGGGATTATAGCTGGCCATGCGCACTGCCGCTTGAAACGAAGCGCTGCCCCAGTTGACGCAGTTTCTCACGGCATCTGCCAGATCAATCGATGAACCGACAAGACCACCACCTGTAGTGCCTATCTTGGCGGCATCCGTCACCAATATTGTCCGGCGCGGACCCTTGAGACGCACAATCATTGATACCGTCTCCGGTGCCAGGTGCAAGCCGTCTGCGATTAGGCAGCAATTGACTGCATCATCCATAAGCGCAGTGCCCACCGCGCCCGGATCGCGATGATGCAACGGCGCCATCGCATTGAATGTGTGTGTCATTAAGCGGATGCCCTCGCTGAAGGCCTTTCGCGCTTCCGCTCCATTCGCGTTCGAGTGACCAAGAGATGCCTTTACGCCACGGCTTTGCAGAAAATGCAAAGCTTCCGACCCGGGGTCCAACTCAGGCGCGACGGTCATTAGCACCACTCCGTCGATTATCAGCCGCTTTAAAATCTCGACGCTAAAAGGCTGCAAATGCTCAGGAGGATGGACTCCTGGGCGTTTGGGCGAAAGGCACGGACCTTCCAGATGTATGCCGGGCATGCGGGCTGAAAGCCCCTTCGACAGTGACATATCACCGGCAACACCATGGCTGGTCAGCCACTTGATGTTTTCAACCAGATGGTCGACAGCAGCCGTTATCAAAGTGGGCAGGAAGGTCGTAACGCCCGCCATAGCCTGATCCCTGGTGAATTTCTGCAGTTCTTCCTCGTTCGGTTTACCCCAAAAATCGAGGTTGGGGCCACCGTTAAGCTGCAAGTCGATTAACCCCGGTGTGACCAGCCTTCCGGTCACATCAACGGGCTCGTAGGCGGGTGCCGATTGCTCGCTCTGGATAATCGCAGTTATCAGACCACCTTCAATGAGGATGTCGGCAAAGCGCACCTCCAGTGGCGTAATGACTTGCCCGCCGACCAATCGAAGCTTTTTCATACTTTTATCAAAGGACTCGCTAGACTAAAGGTGGCGGTTCGCGCCGTGCCTTGATTGGCTCCCCAAAACTCTGGGAATAGTACTGGTTGGCACAGCGGTAATACAAGGCCTGGAAACAAGTATGGTTCCCGACGGAAATCTGGCGGTCAACCCGCAAACCGGACAAACAACCGACGTACGCGCCTTGATGGCGAAAGTCGTCGAGTTGCAAGAGCAGCTTTTGGCACAGCAGGAGAAGGCACTGGTCCTTTCTGCGCAGGCTCGCGAGTTGGACCGAAGCGCCCGAGATATTGACGACGTAAAAAGTGAGTTGGCTTCCCAAGGGATTCTGCTGGCTGACAAGACAAGAGAAAACAAGCAGTTGCACCAGGAATTAACAAAAGTTACTGCCCTCTTGGACACCAAGCTGACCGAGACGGAAGAATTGAGAGCCGCTGTTCAAGAGCTTCAACATCAACTAAAGACGCGCGAGCAAGAAAGAGATCTGCTTGCCGTGATGCTCAACGAAGCGGAAAACAATCAGCGCAGGCTGGAAGCCGTCATCGGTGAGATCACTGCGCACATGAACGCCAAAGAAAAAGAAGGCTGGCTCGGGCGCTTCAAGAAGCAGTAAGAAAGCCAATACTGCATGTTCAAAACACATCTTGAATCAGCGGATTTAAACAGATACTAGCTTTAAAACGTCGATGATGACTGGTCGTGCGTAACGGGTGGAAGCGCCTGCCCGGGCATCTGCGTGTTGTCGAGCAAATCCGCAGCTTCCTTCCGGCTTATGCCGCTAATCGCGCCGGTGGGGCTCGCCTGCGCTGGATCTGTAATAGGCGGCAGCTTTTTAGAGCCGATGAACTGTTTTACAAGATTGGTCGTACCGCTCAGATCGACAGTTGTATTGCGCCTGCCGAAGCCGAACAACCCGCGCTTCGATTCAACAGAATCGCCGAGAATTGTTTTTCCCTCGTACTTAGTGCCGCCGAACAAGCCTTTTTTCTTCTTAATGCCGTTGCCGAAAAAGGAAACTTCCGTTTCCTTCGTTGTGCCGAACAAGCCGCTTCTCTTGCTGCCGATCTTGTTGCCTCGTTTGTCCTTGATAGACCGCTCCTCACCACCGAAATAGCCCTTTTTCAAGATCATTTCAGTACCGTTGCCGGTCTTGACCGTGATGTTTCCGGTATCCGCCGAAGCCGCGCCGGCGGTCACCCCAGTTGTTGCAAGGTTCAACAAAACTAAGAAAGACAATGTTCTGGAAAACTGTTTCACACTTACCTCACAACTTGTGCCATGGTCACACTAGTAAAACGCTGACGCTGCGACCCATAAGCCTTCTGACACCCGGCGAAAATTTTTGTTCCCCCATTCCTGAAGAAAAACTGCGCAAATGAAGAAGGGGCGCTATTAAAGCTACAATCATCTGTCGCTAGTCTTTGAATCCACCTGATATCAAGACTTCATTCGAAATCACTGCTAACACACCTCTACAAATTGGCGACGATAGACTTGGATACTTTAACTAAAGAGCTGCTTTCCGGAGACAGGCGCGCGCTGGCACGCGCAATCAGCGTGGTCGAAAATGGCGGACCTCAAGCAACCCAGCTTGTAAAACAACTCTACAAGCAGTCTGGGCGCGCGCACTTAATCGGAGTCACCGGCTCTCCCGGCGTCGGCAAATCTACGCTGGTTGATGCGTTGATTACCTCAATGCGCAAGGACAATTTGAAAGTCGGCGTTTTGGCGGTTGATCCTTCGAGTCCGTTCACCGGTGGTGCCATTCTCGGCGATCGAATTCGCATGCAGGCTCATACGCTCGATCGTTCTGTATTCATCAGATCGATGGCGAATCGCGGACATTCCGGCGGCATCGCGATGGGCACATACGATGCAGTGCGCATGCTCGAGGCATCCGGATACGACGTAGTGATAATCGAAACCGTCGGTGTCGGTCAAAGCGAGCTGGCCATCGCCCAAGCAGCGGACACGACAATCCTTGTGCTCATGCCCGGCTCCGGTGACGACGTGCAAGCGATCAAATCAGGAATTATGGAAATCGGCGATATTTTTGTCGTCAACAAAGCAGATTTGCCTGGTGCAAATAAAACCGCCACAGATATCATGGCCAGTTTGGAACTGACCACATTCAAGAACGATTGGCGTCCACCCGTGATTAGCTGTGTGGCAGAAACCAATGAAGGCGTAGACGGAGTCTGGGAAGCGGCGCAAAGACACAGAGAATTTTTGCAATCGTCCGGTGAATTGAAAGAGCGCCGCAAATTGAAAGTGCAGGCGGAACTGGCCGAGCTTGTTGCGGGCATGGCACGCGACAATTTGAAAGCGGCTCTTGAAACATCAAATGATAATCAGAAGATGCTCGGGCAAGTTGTCGATCATGAAGTTGATCCTCACTCTGCAGCAGAGCAACTGGCTAAACATTTGTTTGGCGGTTAGAGCGTCTCTTTGGTCACGAACTAAAATCTCACCATTCGCTCGGTTCCAAAACGACAGTTTT
>JADYYD010000293.1 GCA_020853845.1 Candidatus Melainabacteria bacterium | reverse complement strand
GGAAGCGGCGCAAACGGCGAGGCAGTCTTCACCGCTGTCATCGCGGCTTCGTCCGCCATCATGATTCCGGAAGAGGCTTTCAACCGAATTGATGATGCCGCGCCTTGCCCGTTGATTTTGAATTTGAGAATGATTTTCTTGGTCTCTTCGCCCTTCGGTGGGAACCACGACTTGCGAATTTTCTTTTCCATCGCAGAGATGTAATCGGAAAGATCGACCTCATCGCTGGTGCCGGTTCCGTCACCGGAACCGGTTCCTGTTCCCGAGCCTGCCGTGCCTTGCGAGCCGGTGCCGGTTGCGGAACCTTGCTCAGGCTGGGTAACCGGCACAGGAGATGGGTTGTCCGAAACCGGAGTATCAACTGGTTTTACAGCAATCGGAACCGGCTTGGGTGGCTGAACAGGTTTGACCGGCTCAGGCTTCTCAACCTTAGGTGCCTCGGCTTTCGGTTTTGGCCGAGGTGCCGGAGGCGGCGGTGGAGGTATCACCACCGGTGGTGGCTCAAGTTCGATCTCGATAACAGTGTCAGTTTTGACGGGCACTTTGACAATGAACAAACAGGTGACTGCGCAAATCACAAGCAGAGCGCAATGCATCAAATAGGAAAAACTGGTCGAGCCCGTAAAAGTTACGCCCTCGGATTTGAAACCATCAGGATAACGCGACTTGCGCAGCGCTTGTTGATAGGCGTCGGCGGCAAAATAAGCGCCCAGGTACAGGATGGTGAGAATATACAGAGTCAGCGCAATCGGACTGACGACAACTTGCGGAGCACCGGCTGCTTTGTCCAGGTGAATTCCGATCGACTCGGCGAGAGGCGCGACTACAGGAAAGAGATTCTTGCCTGCAATTATCGTCGTGAGGAAGGTCAGCCCTAAAAAGCTGCTGACCAGAACCAGAGAGCCGACCACCGGCTGTCCGACATAGAAGTGTCCCAAACCAGGAATGAGCGAGAGTAATGCGGCTTTGCCCGGTTGATAGCGCATGGCAGTCTCAGGCTTAGCTGCTGTTTTGTCTTCTGGTGGTTCCGGCAGTGGAGCAGTTTCCGGCTCACGGCTCTTGACAGTTTGCATACTCTATAGATGCTTAGATCCCGGACACGTAGGGGGTATGTAATTCTCTCACATTCCTTGCAACCCAGAAGCCTCTTGACAATCCGGGTCAATTATTGCGGTGACGGGCTTAAGAGGCACCGGTTCCCGCCAAACAACAATCTTTCAAAGAACTTTCTTGCAAAAGCTTCGCAAGATCTTATCAAGAGTTTGATAAAAGACTTATCAAGCATCCTTATCGTGCATCCTTTTCCAAACCGGAGCCAGCCCTTTGTTGCCCCCGGCAATGCGCTCGATTGCCGCTTGAGCCTCCAGGCGGACCTCATATTCCTCGTCGTTCATCACCGGCTCGAGAAAAGGCAGCGATTCGCTCGTCCCCACCTCAGAAAGAAAGCGACAGGCGCGCCAACGCACCAGTTTGTTCTCATCGGACAGCGCCTTGCAGATTGAGGGCTCGGCGCCGGCATCGCCTATGTCGCTAAGAGCATCACCGGCGGTGCGCCGGACGGCCACGGTCTCATCGTTCAAAAGCGCGCGGCAGAGCGCAGGAACAGCTCTGCTGCTGCCGGTTGCGCCCAAACCTGCGGCAGCGAATCGCCGCACTTGCATCTGCTCATCGGCAAGCGCGCGCTCCAAGAGAACTATGTCTTCTTCTTGCTGACCCAGTTCCTGTACGACTTTCAATCGCACATGCCAATCCGAATGGTTTAAACCGTCTTCCTTTTCCCGTGCAGACATCGACTGTTCAAAACCCTGCGCCGCTCCCGTTGCCAGATCGCACAAATGTTGAAGCGCCCGATCGTCGATCGTTCCTTCAATCTCATCGGCAACCTGGGCGGCAATTTCCTCGGGTTCACCGTAGCGAACACCATGATCGGCCCAATATCGCTCTTTCAAAAAATCAGCGCCGGTCTTTTCCAGGATAGTTTGAGCTGCGAGCGAAAACCGCTGTGAGAGCGCAACGCGCTTCTCACAACCGGGTGCCAGCACCTTTACCTGAACAGGGATCCCCTTGAACGTTTGCACCACCACCGATACCTGTCCGGAGTGACCGGTGTTCGCATCGGCAGATGCGGCGCTCATGTCCGACGAAACGGAATTCGCGGCAGGCGGCGCAAAATCAGCCAACTGAGCCCCTTCGCTTTCGACCAATCGACCAGTCGCGCTCAAAATTGCATGCCAATCGGCGCCCGGCGTTCTATTGATTGTGATGAAATCATGGCAAACAAAAACGCTCATCACGCCTTCTATTTGCAGCAATGAGCGCACGAAATCGCTGCCGTTATCAGCGTTTTGCGCAGTGTATGTGACCGCCTTTCCAAACGATTCATGAAAGTTGAGCTTCATGCTGTTCGGATTGGGCGTGGTTTCTACGGACTTAAGACGCACGATCTGTCCAAGATCAATCTATGTATTCCGACCAATATTCTGTGCGTTCGCGCCAGTCACAATCACCGTTTCCGCAGGTCAGCGTAACGCGCGAGGAGCGGGAATCTACTTCAACGACGTTGAATCCATCGCGCACCGCATCGATGGTTTCCGAATACTTTTCATACTTCTGGACAGCGTTCTTACACTTCGGGCATCGCATCTTCGAATTTGCGATCGCATCCTTGATTACTTGCTCGGACATAACAGCCTCATTTCATAGCCCGCTTTAACGCCCATGATTCTAGACCACATGCCTGCACTTAGCAAAAGTCGCGGGCAATGCAAAATGGGAAGCGCCTGGTCTTCCCCGCGTGTATTGATTTTGCCGCTTACTAAAATTCTTCAGAATCCTGAGTCCGATTGATACTCGCAAGAGTGTTGTCGATATCCGAAGCTTCTTGCGAATGCCCGCGCTGTTTATAGATGGATGACAAAAACTCCAACTCCTTAGCGCTGCGCTCGAGTGCTTCATCTAACTCTTCGAATGGACCTCCAGATGGTTCGTATGCAGGGTCTGACATTTTATGGCTCCTCTCAAACAAGACCGGCTAATATCGCCTTCGGCAAAACAAGACTGCTGAAGGGTTTTCCAGTTCCCGCATCGAAAGACATTTAATGTTGACAATCTTTGCTAAAACCCGGTATGGCTCACGGGATGGTCAATTTTAGACAAAGCTCGCAAGTATTCATCTGGATACCCCAACTATGTTGAAACCTTTCAGACCTTGGCGCGTCTAGCTCCCGGAGGTAAGTAACATGGCAAACAAAAGACCGAACCATAATCATTTATATCGTTGCCTGGGCGAAGTCATTAATCAGCGCCGCAAACGGCTGAAACTCACACAGGATGACCTTGCAGCCGAATCAGGAGTGAACCGCGCATTCATCAGTAACATTGAACAGGGAAGAAGAAATCCCAGTATTGGTGCCGTTGCAAGCATTGCTAAAGGATTGAGAACCAAGGTGTCCAAAATGCTCGCGAAATGCGAAGAGTGCATGCTGGCCCAGGAAAAGTCGGCTTGAGTTCATATTAAATATGACTGGAATCTAATTAGAAGGGAACTCCGAGACGCTCAGGGTTGTCTCCCAGCAAACACGCGCCACCGTTAGCTTTTCAGGTTTGACGCGTGAGGGAGGTAATCGATGTTAAAAGACAAGTTTGCGAAGCTCGAATCAAAATCGCCGAATCGAATAACACCCGTCGATCTTGATTCGGCCGACGCTCAAACTGGGCGGCTCAAGCAAATCGCGAATTCTAAAAGCGAAGAAAAGCAGAGGAGCGCACCGAATTTGACGGCGGCTCTGCAGCCGGAGCCTCGCCAGGCTACCAAAGCGGCGGTGAAGCAAGACATTTTGCACACCGCACGTCTGGCCGGCCGCAACAGAGGCATCCAGAATGCTCTCGTAAAAGTGGCTGAAACTGCTGATGCGCCGTCTATCTTGGCCGACCTTGCCAATGAGTCGCGCACCGAAATTCGCATGGCTGTTGCAGACAACGTTCACACCCCCTGCCATGTCAAAGCAGCCCTGGCACATGACAAGGATTTGGATATCAGGTTTGCGCTGGCGGAAAACCACTCAACGCCGCTGGATGTGCTGCAGTCCTTGCAGGAAGACAACAACCCTTATATTGCCAATCGCGCCAAATTGACCCTGGAAAGGCTGAAGATGAAGCATCTTATTTCAGGCGACTTTGTAAAACCGCAAATTCATCAGATGCGCAGAAAAGCATAAGCACAGCAGTGGTAGGGCGACGCCACGCTTGAGCGGTAGGGCGACGCCACGCGTAAAGTGCTTAAGGAGACGACGCCCCGCGTCGTCTCTCTTTTTGCCGCTATAATTGTCGCCTTCACTAACCCGGCGATTGGCAGAGAGTCTCATGACGCAGGTCAAAAACAAAGTTGCTCTTGTCACCGGTGCATCGTCAGGAATCGGCGAAGCGACAGCAATCGCGCTGGCGCGCAACGGAGCAAAAGTCAGTCTCATGGCCCGCCGCGAAGACCGGCTCATATCGCTCTGCGACAAGATAGCGGCTGAAGGTTTGGAAAAACCGATCTATTTCTGCTCTGATGTCCAGAAGTCCGGTGACATTGAAAAATCTGTAAATGGAACAGTCGAGAAATTCGGGCGCGTCGACATCTTGATCAACAACGCAGGCGTTATGTATCTGGGGCCGATTGAAGGTGCCAATATCGACGACTGGAAGCGAATGTTCGATATCAACGTATTGGGGCTAATGCACTGCACTCATGCAGTTTTGCCACTGATGATCAAAAACGGTTACGGGCACATCGTCAACATTTCGTCCGTATCCGGCAAAGTAGTTTCGGCAAGAAGCGCAGCCTACAGCGCCACCAAATTCGCTGTCGGCGCCTTCAGCGAAGGATTGCGTCAGGAAGTGGCAAAGCAAGGTCTGCGTGTCACGGTCATCCAACCAGGGGCGGTGGCAACCGAACTTACCGATCACATCAGCGACAGTGCCACAAAAAAATCAGTTAAGGACTGGGTCGCCGGAATGCAAGCCCTGACCAGCGAGGATATCGCCAACGCCATCGTCTACGCGGTCAGCCAGCCGCCCAGCGTCAATGTCAACGAAATAACGATACGCCCTACAGATCAAACGTTTTAAACCATGCAAACTTCAATTAAAGAACCGGGGAATACTGACGTGTACAAATGTTTCGCCTTAGACACCACGGACGGTGTCTCGCATCTGGTCATGAATCGACCGCAGCATATGAATTCGATGATCAAAGAATTCTGGAGCGAATTGCCGCAGGTGATACGGGAAATCGAGACGAGCGGCAAGACACGCGCGATAGTGATTTCGTCCCAGGGAAAACATTTCAGTGCGGGAATGGACTTGAGCGTTTTCGAGTCAGGCGACAATTTGAAAACAGAAACACCAACCGATCGCGAAAAGCTGAAACAACTAATTCTCTGGTTGCAGTCCGGCTTCAACGCGCTTCAGCAATGCCGTGTCCCGGTCATTGCCGCTGTGCAGGGCGCCTGCATCGGCGGTGCTTTCGACATGGTTGCCGCCTGCGACCTGAGATACGCCACCAAGGACGCTACATTCAAGATTCAAGAGATTAATCTGGCGATGATGGCGGATCTGGGCGGTTTGCAGCGGCTGCCGTACCTTCTTCCTGATGCGATTGTGCGCGAGCTGGCATTCACCGGAGAGGCACTGTCAGCAGAAAGAGCCCTTTCGTTGGGTCTTATAAATGAAATTCTCCCCGGTCACGAAGAATTGATCGAGAGAGCCTTGCAAGTCGCGCAGCAAATCGCCTCGCGCGCCCCTCTGGCTGTTTCAGCCTCAAAAGAAGCCATTAACTATGCGCGCGACCATCATATAAATGATGCACTTCTGCACTGCGCCAATCTCCAGGCTTCCATCTTCTCAATCGCCGACCTGGCTGAGTGCATGCGCGCGAAAAAAGAGAAGAGAAACCCAGCTTTTGGTGATTTGCACCCCCTGAAAAATTCTCTCTAGAATTTTTTCCCAATCCGCCTAATTGTTTTCGCCAGGGGGTTATCCCAAACGTCGGGTGAAAAACCCAAAAAAATTTCCAGGAAAGGTGGGAACTAATCGGATCAGTGAATGTCTAAGTACTCGTAAAGGATATAAAACTCGGGATTGTGCAAATTAGATAAATAGCCGCAGACGCGGGAGTAGTAAATCGAACTTAAGTCACATACCTATATGAGTTTCACAGGCAGGGCAAGCGCTCTGCCTGTTTTTCATCCAGGCGAAATTAGACAGTGAACATTTGGCGCGACACAGTCCAGCTCGGTCCAAAGAACCTGGAGCCGTCCTGAATCATAATTATGTGCTTGTCGTTGGTCTTTTGAGAGACGACCAATTTGACTTCGCAGTCGGGCACAGCCGCTTTAATGCCTTGATTAACCATTTCGGCAAGGGCTACGGCGCCTTCTTGCTGCATGTTGAGCGCAGTCTCGCGGAAAAGGCGCGCAAACTGCTCAAAATGCTCACTGGTCAACAATCTCACCAGTTCGGAGGTGACGTCATCTGGAATCATCGTGGATTCGGAAGAAGGTTCCTTCATTAAATCCTCAGGCAGCCGCATGTGTTATGCATGCCACAAAACGCGGAAAACCAATCATGGCTTGGCTAAGTGACATTGGCCATGCACCTTTTGGGGGATTTATACACGTTTTCGTGTACGCGAAAATTTCCCCGCACTTTTGCGAATTTACTTTGCCTCTGGTTCGTTGCATTATGTAGTCACCCCAGAAACTGCCGTCTTTTACGGCACCCGACTTCAAGCCCCATCCCCCTTCGGAAGTCAAAAATGAATACAACAACCACCTCTAGCGGTTCGCTGGTTTTCCTTTCCACGCAGTTGCTCGAAGAATCGTTGCATGACCATCCGGCCAGCCTCTCTCCGGATCATTGCCCTTCCTGCTGGACACGCAAGATGGCGCTCGAATTGATCGAATATATGCGCCTGCACGGTCCCATCGCCCCGGCGGAAGAACTTCAGGCAGCATAAGCTGCGACGGCGACGCCTGTCGCCACCCCATAAAGTTTCAAAAGAAAACGCGAAATCAGCCACCGGTCCGGGTTAACAGCCTGGGCCGGTTCTGCTTGGGAGATCCCGACAGTGCATGGTCCGCAGTTCGATGTTTAAGCGAGATCACCAGAGTTTTGAGCGTTCCGAACGCCCGTAGAATTCCAGCTCTGCATGAGGCTTGCCATCGGCGTCTCTGGTCATAACTACGGATTTAATAGAATAGCGAGCTACCTCCGTGCCGCTTTTCGATTTCAGTCCGACTTGCAAATCGCCGTTCTTGAAATTAATCGACTCGAGAGTCCACTCGCCGGCCTTGCCGAAAGCTTTACTCCAATCCTTCATGAGGTCGACGCCTATGGCGCCCAGCCCACCTTGTTGCGGCGCTTCTTTTTCTCGCTTTTCGTCAGAGGACTCTATCGGATCATTTGACGAATTATCCGCGTTATCTTCGGCGCCACCACCCGTGGTGGAGCGCTTTGGAGTATCGTCGGCTTCAACATATCTGGGGTTTGCAGCAGCAGTCTGTGGCATCAACTTCCTTCTTCGCGTCAGGTCGCTCGAAAGCAGCGACACGCGCAACTAGAATCAGACCGTTTTGCAAGAGCACGCGCCAAGGCGGAACAGCACTCTGCATGCGGTCTAACGGGGTGGTGAAACTAGTTTTTAGTGGTCGAGTATTCTTTGATAAGGGTCAGCGGTCGTTTTGCCCAGCGAAAGTTTCGGCTCATAGGCGGAATCATTTCTAAAACATCTGCGCATGCAGAATCCGAATGTTCCATTGAGCGCAATGAAACAGGGCGAAGCCCCAGTTCAAATTCGTGGTCAATTTTGAATCTATATTACAGTTCTTGCAATTTTGTGGCGGGCGAGCTCACATCAAACTACCCTATGCAGATTCAAACTTGGCTTCAAACGTTCCGTCGCAGTGACGAATCATTTTGCCTTTTATCTTTCCCTCAGACATTTCGACAATTACTGTGCCGTTCTTTTCTACTTTCACGTCCTCGATTTTCTTGCCTTTGCCGAGCGGTGGCTCACTGATCCAAGATTTTCCATCGTCACTCCTGCGAATGGAGCAAGATTCTTTTTCAATATTGAACTCGACGCTCTTCAACTCTCCCTTCGAGTCTCTCGTCACCGTCACGCTTTGACAGCCATCCTTCAGGACAGACTCCAAGTCGAAACTGGATTGATTAGTCGCCCTGTCGAATTCCTCGAGCGGCGAACAATCGATGAACTGCGATTGCCCGACGAGGACATTGCCTTGAGAGAGAGAATCACCGCTTCCTTTTAGATTCGAGTAAGAAGCTTGATAGAGATTGTCTTCTAAGCCGGTCGAAGGGGCGGAGATGTTTAAGGTCTTGTTGAAATTTTCAAAGTGATGCATCGGCATTCCTCATCGGCACACGGCTACGGTATGAGAAAGTTGTTTCCGTGTTGCTAAAGAGGGGGAAACCCCGAATGAATCATGCGTACAGTCCATGAAAGCTTAAAAACCTCTTTGCGGGGAATGAAATCTTGGGAGTCGTATGCGATGGAGCAAGATCTGTAGTTCATGAAACGATTGGCGATTGCGATATCTACGAGTGCCGCATTACTTTTCTTTTCTGCCAGTGCGCACGCCGCCGGTGAAAAGGTGCTCTCTTTCACGATCGATGGCGACTTGCTCGATTCTGCTGAAGTGGTTTTGAGCAGCAAGGGATTGAAGATTACTAACAGGCTGGGCAATGTGTTTTGGTACGCACAAAAACCAGCCGAATGCTTTCTCGCCAATCCCGAGAATCAAACTTACTTTCGGAAGAATACAGCGCAGTATGTGCAAGATTTGCGCGAAGACTATCGCCCTCTCAAATATGACAGGTTGGCGCGAAAACCGAAAACGCTGGCGGATGGAACTAAAGCCGAGATGGTAACTGCATTTTTGACGATCGAAAAAGGCAAGGAAGTGAAGGTCGCCGAAGTTACGTGCTTAAAGAACTCCGGAGTGACACCGGCAGTGAACCAGATGTGGTGCACAATCATGGGGCTGCCTCAAAAAGACTTTGCATTGCCTGTCGGCTCTTTTCAAAACGCGCGAAAAGTCTGGCAATTGAATGAAGCTTTTCGCGGGGGAAAAGACCGCTGGATCAATGTCGTTCTCGTTAAAAAGGTAACGAGGAAGTCCGTGGAAGAGAGAGTTTTGAAAGTGCCGACCAATTACAGAGCGGCAAAAGACATGGCATCACTTTATCTGTCCAGCGATGGAACTTTGAAAGAAAACGATCTGGCTGACTTTTTCATCAGCACGCCGAAAAAAAGATAGTCTGCGTAAAAGACTTCAAGCCGATAAGAAAGTCTCAAAAACGAATAGTCAATGTGCATTCACGCAAGTCTCGAAAGCAAGTGTACATAACCTTTTCGCTTGACATGCCCGTGTCACTCTGTTATGCTGCAAGCCTCTCCCATCTACCTTTCGAAGAGCAGCTTTAGCTGCCCGGGAATTTACCATGAATACGAACATTTCCCCTCAGCCGTGGGTTGAAGGTGGGGATCGTTCGAGTCGCGATACCACGCATGTGGTATCAGATTCGACTGCCCACACTCTCATGGCGGAAGTCAATTTGACGCGCGCTGCTATGCCCGCACGAGAAGCAAGGAACGAGCAAACTCCGTCCGACTATCTCGTCATGGCTGGTTTGTTCGGCAACAATTTGGATAGCAAAGTAGAGAAGGCCCAGTCAGAAGCGATGCGCTATTACCACAGCCAGGACAGCAGAATTTTCGACGTCAATTCAGGAAGGTTCGCCGGCATGCAAGTGCCTGAAAATTTGCGCTGCGCTATTTTCCAGAGCAATATCGCGCTGAAAGCCGGTCTTATTAACAGGAGCGAAGTGACCGTGCGCGCAGTTGAATTCGGCAATTTGATAAAACGCAAAGGCTACGAGCAAGAGCGCTTCGACCCCAATCGTTCATATCCCAACGGAAGCTATATTGTAGGCTCCGGCGGCGGACCGGACGCCGAAAGCAACCATGTCGCCATGGTGATAAACGGAAATCTGTTGCACACGAGGGCAGGAAGAATAGTCAACGAACCCATCAGAAGCAAGTTCCCCGGATCTTATAGCAATATTCGCGTATACGTGCCGCCTGGCAGCAGAAGGTGAAATCCTGCGCAAAACTGTCCAGGAACCGAAAAGTACGTGTATACACCACTACATCGGCACGAACCAGGTAAAAACACCAGCAAGAAAACTTGCCGGAACTGTTGCGCGCCGAAATTGAAAGCGATCTCTTTTTCCATCCTTATCAATTGATCAGGCGGCGCAAGCTGCCGGAATAATGGCGCTGCACGCACTCGGACTGATGAGTTGGGGGGCCGATTAATGGCGGACGTAATTACTACATCACAGGCACAGCCACAGTTGAGCAACGAGGCTCAACAAGCGCTTCTCGCGCTCAGGGCGGAGATGGACGAGCATCGCGCCGCCGACAACAATCGCAGCTATCTCGGCAAAGCCTTTGATTGGCTCTACAGTGCGGACGAAAAGTCTTTCAAGAGAATGGAAGAACTCGAGACCAGAGCCGCCAACAGCATCCGCAGCGGCGACCTGACAGCAGTAGAGAAGATGCAGGACGAAGTAAGACAAGCTGTCGAGCATGACAAATCCAAACTGAAACGCCAGGGCGACGTTTCTTTCCTGGGCAGCAGCGGTCTCAAAATCGGCGCCATATTTCTCGGAGGACCAATCGGTTGGGGCGCAACTGCGGCACTTTATATGGCTGACGAAGCCAAGCCTAAAGACAGCGTCGGCACACAAGTGGTTGATGCCACCCTCGGTGCGGCAAAAGGTCTCGCATTCAAAGGCATGCTCACCGGCATAATGGGCAGCTCTATGAACCTCGCCTTGAAGGGCGGAGCGATGAGTCTTGGCGGCAGAGGCATCGACACTGCCCTCACACGCAGCAACTATTACGATCAAAAAGAACAGCAATACAGTCTCTGGCAAGGCATGAAGGCAACCGGCAAGGAGCTGGGCAATGTGGAACATCTGGCAGTGGATGCTGCCGTTATGGGAACGGCATTTGCCGGCGGTTGGGCACTGGGCGCTCTGGCACCAAAACTGATGACGCCCTTCTCCAGCCGAGTTGCGACCAGCTCAATGGCAGGCGCATCACGCGGCATGATTTCGGAAATTTCAGCAGCACGAGTCGCCGGCGAAGAAATCAATTGGGCACGTGTAGCAGGCAAGGGACTGGCGACATCGATCGTTTACGGATTTGCAGCCGTTCCCGGCGCATTGCAAGCGGATTACGCGATGCGTCACCAACACGACCACGCGGGCGACGGCAATTTCGTCGAGTACAAAAAAGCCGGCACGGTAAAAGCAGAACAACTTACACAACGCACCGAATGGAAATCCACAAACGGCGATCCACTTACCGGCGAAGTCGGCGACTGGAAACTAACCGGACCGGACGGCAGCACATGGACTGTCAAACCGGATATTTTTGCCAAGACATACGGCGAAGTCGAGCCCGGCACGGGAGTTTATGCGAAGACAGCCCTGGCTCGCGCCATGAAACTGAAAATGGATTACAGCGTCAATTCGCTCGAAGGCAAAAGCTCCGGCGTTGCCGGCGACTATCTGGTAATCGGTCCGAACAACGAGCCATATATAGTCAACGGTACGAAGTTCGAAGCCATGTATCAGCAAGTGCCGACCAAAGGCCACTAATTTAGGACACAAATAACTTAAGGACTCATCAAAAGGTCAGCGACATCTTCCATTTTCTGCCCATAGATCATTTGCATGAATTCGGCGGAATAATCGAGGCCTTTAGGATGATCGAATTCAGAAACAGGGATGTTCGCATACTTCTGCGACAAGGTTTGGAATTGATAGCGCTTGGAACCATCCGCCAATTCGAGGTAATACTCGAGCGGAATTTTCTCGATAAGTGAAAATTCGAAATACGTTCGCCAGATTTCCTTTGCCTGCGGCGGCACATGAATAGAATCTGCTGCGATCGTCATATACACATTGGTGACGAATGGTGTTTCCAGCTTAGATTGGAAGGTGTGACCGAAGCCATCGCTGGCATCCAATCTGCGATTGAGGCGCATTATATATGCGACAGCCGGAACGCCGTTGAGCTGAAAGTTCTTTTTTGCACCGCGAAAGCTTTCCGCCCTGTCGTTGTGTGGATACTTGGTGATGAATTTTGCAAAAGTGTTTTTACTCGCTTTCTTCTGCCCTTTGCGGTATATCACGACTTCCCAGTTTGGCGGTTTGGCAACTAAGATCGAGCCTGTATTAGCCTCGATACGAATGCCATCGGCGCAGGCTTTGACAATCGAAGTGCCCCAATTGCTGGACTGTTTCACCTGCCAGACTTTGACTGTTTTTGCTGCAGGCGCGCCGGAAGCCGG
>JADYYD010000292.1 GCA_020853845.1 Candidatus Melainabacteria bacterium | reverse complement strand
GCCAAGAAATTGAAGGATGAAGGCATGTCACCGCTGATGGTGGCTTGCGACGTTCAGCGCCCGGCCGCGATTCTTCAATTGCAGACCTTGGGCAAACAGATTGATGTGCCTGTTTTTGCCGATCTCGAGAGCAAAGACGTTCACGAGATCGCCGAGCGCGCGCTGGCGCAGGCGCGTGAAAATAAAAATTCTCCGGTGATTATCGACACGGCCGGTCGCTTGCAAATCGATACGGAATTGATGGCCGAAATCATGATTCTCGACCGCGCTTTCGAGCCTTCCGAGAAGCTTCTGGTCATCGACGCCATGACCGGTCAGGAGTCGGTCAACGTTGCAGAAACTTTCAACACGCAATTGGATGTTTCCGGCATCATCATGACCAAAGTCGACGGTGATGCCAGGGGTGGTGCGGCGCTATCGGTAAGAGAAGTAGTCGGCAAACCGATCAAATACATAAGCACCGGTGAAAAGCTGGACAACCTGGACGCCTTCTATCCGGACCGCATGGCGAGCCGAATTCTCGACATGGGTGACGTTCTTTCACTGGTGGAAAAAGCCAAACAAGTCATCGACGAGAAAGAAGCCGAGAAGGTGGCCATGCAAATGCTGCAAGGCGAATTTACCCTCGAGATGTTCATCAAATCGCAGAAGATGATGAAGAAGATGGGCAACATGGGCGACCTCATGAAGATGATGGGCGTAGGCGGCATGTTCGGAATCAACAGCGCCGACCAAGCGAAAATCGCAGAACATGGCGACAAGATGATGAAACTTTATGAGACAGCTATTAACTCGATGACGCTGGAAGAACAGCGCAAACCGGAAACGATAAACATGAGCAGAAGGCGCCGAATCGCAGCCGGCGCCGGTCTCAAAGACTCCGAAGTGGGTCAAATGTTAAATGAGTTTGAACAGATGCGTCAGATGATGGGGCATTTCAGAAAGCTAATGGGCGGGTTTGGCGGCGGCTTTCCGGGCCTGCCGGGAAGCGGCGCGGAGGGCGGTGGCGGCGGGATGCCGAATCCTTTTGCCGGTCTTCCTGGAATGGGCGCAGGCAAACCGAATCTTCCTCCGATGCCGGGCGGAATGCCCGGAGGTCTGCCTCCTGGATTCCCCGGCGGACTGCCGGGCAGCATGCCCAAGAAGAAGCCCCCGTCGGGCTATCCGGGCGGAATCGGCGGCGGCTACTACAAGAAAAAGAAGAAGAAATAGGTCAAGTGTTACCGGGTTCTTTGCAATGTCGCAAATATAAGCGCTTGCTATCGTTGCGCGGCGAAAGCACCTGCTAGAATATCCATTCGCATTATTATCTAGTTTTGAAATATGAGTTTTCATATATAAAACGAGTTCGCAAAGGAAAATTTCAGTGGTAAAGATCAGACTTAAGAGAGTTGGCTCCAAGAAAGCGCCGCACTATCGAGTCGTTGCAGTTGATGGTCGCACCCGTCGTGACGGCAAACCGTTGGAAGAGCTCGGATACTACAATCCGATCTCGAAAGTTCTCAAACTCGACCAGGAAGCGGTAGACAGATGGATGAAAAACGGGGCCCAGCCAAGCGATACGGTGGCAAGCCTTTTAAAAAGGGCGGCGGCAGGCGCCCCGGCGGCTACGGCGTAGGCAGATCCTCGGGTCCGCCCAGCAATTCAACAGCGGCTGAAGATTTAGCCGAGTATATTTTGCGCGTGCTTGCGCGCGATCCGGACGCGCTCCAATTCGACCGAAAGATGATGGGTTCCAGACGTTGCCGTCTGGGTGTCACTTGCGAACCGACCATCACCGGCAGGTTGATTGGAAAAGACGGTAAGACAATTACCGCCTTGCGCAATCTGGTCAGAGCAGCAGCCAGCCGGCACGGCAAACGGGTAGACATCGAAATTCAGTAGCTCGCACATGAGCCCGACTTCAGAACAAGAAAAGCAATCTGAAGCGCTTTTGGCAACGCTGATAGAGAAGAACATCATCACGACGGCTCAAGCCGAAGTGGTTAGATACGATTGCAGTTCGATGGGCGTGCCAAGCTGGGAATCGCTCACCGTTCGAGGCTGGGTGGCGCAGGAAGTGCTCGTGGAAGAAGCGCCGTGGCTCGGCAAATCATTGAATGAAGAGCAGGTCAAAGCAACGGACCGCTCGGTATACGAGCAGAATCTCAGGCGCTACGAGAGCCTGATGCGCGAGATTATGGACGACAAATAAGTCGCCCCTCTACGAATCTCTCAAATAGCGAATTTTATTGCGCACATAGTTGCTGTAAATAAGATTCAGCTCCAAACCCAGCTTGCCGTCGAGAAATCCGAGGCGCAATACGTAGCGAGCGAAGAACGTCCAGAGCGGGTGAGTCAGCTCATTGATTTTATTGGCACGCCATTTGTGCGAACCATCATGCTTGTATTCCGCAGCGGACAATCGCGCATACTTATCCATCGCTTTTGTAAACTCATCGACGTTTCGATAGCTGTAATGCAGCATCGGATGCCGCAGAACAGCCACGGGACCATCGACAAAAATTCGCTCGTGGACCATACGATCGCGAAATTTCCCTTTGCCGTTTTGAATAAGCCTCAATTGAGCATCCGGGTAAAAACCACCATGACGCACCGGATGCTCACCGATATAGAGAATGCGCGGAATCTTGTATCCATCGCACTTTCCTGCTGTTTCCCCACTGACTATCTCTTTTACTTCCGCCACCGCCTCCGGTGTCATCACCTCATCCGCATCCAGACTGAGCAACCAATCGCTTTTAGCCAGCGACAGGGCGAAATTCTTTTGCCCCGCATAACCAAGCCAATCTTGATGCACGACACGAGCGCCAAGCTGTTCAGCAATCTCGATTGTTTTGTCTTGCGAACCGGAATCGACAAGCAGAATCTCATCCGCAATCGGGCGTATAGATTCAAGAACGCGACCGATGGTGCGTTCTTCATTCATTGCTACGACTACAACGGACAGTGTCGCCATGGGCAATCTACTCTAACTCTATCGAATTCAATACAAGCCGAACTACCTTCTTATTCTGATCACGCTGGCTTGATCGTCGATGGTGTACTGGCAGTCACCGAAAAACGATTGACCCAAGAGCGGCTCACCGAAAGGGATTTCAGTGACACCAATAACAAAGTTGCTCTTTTCGACGGAACCAAGCCGGATGCGGGAAATGGGAAAATTCTTCGTGTGAGTGGAACCGCCAACGCCCCTGCCCACGCTGTCCACAGCGTCATCCGGTATGGTGATGCCGAGCTGCTTCATGTGATGCGAGCTAAACAAACAACCCTGAGCGCCTGTGTCGAAGAGCATCTCGATAGGCCGTCCGTTCACTTCCGCAGTAACCAGAATACCGCCGCCCTTCAACTTTCTGAACGGCACGCCGCTGCTGCCCGATACATATCCGCCGTGCCTGCCGGCTTGAGCGGTGGCAGTGACGTTCTTAACAAGGTTGATCGTGCCGCCTGTTTTATCGATGGTGAATTGATAAGGAGAGTAGAAGTTTCTGCCCAGAAGCGGCGGAACGCCTGTTCTGTCGCTGACCAAAAGAGGAAAGTTTCTCCTCTCGATGCCGCCTACTCTAAGCGTTACGCTGATCCGCCAATTGTCCGTAACGGCATTGCCGATACCTATGGATTTTCCGCTCGGCGGGCCCGATGGCTTACTGAGCCCGCAGCGAGCCAGGTCGTCCATGCCGATAACGGTTTGATCGCAGCCCGTGTCAAAGACGAAATCCAGAGCGCGGCCGTTCACCTGTCCGGCTACGACGATATGCTGTCCATCTTCGTTTTTGAAATTCAATCTCGCTTGCGGCGGCAGTCCCGCTTCATCATCGCCACCGCTGGAAGCCGAACTCGATCCGGAATAGGAGCGCACGGACGAAGCGGACGAATAAGAACCGGCACCACTACTGCCACCACCGGCACTGCGCTGCGCACCGCCGCCCAGCGCGCGCAAAGCTTGCTGGGCAAGCCTGCCTGCCTGAGAATTGGGATAGCGAGTGACAAGCTTGTTGTAAAACTCGAGAGCTTTCGGTGTGTTTCCCATCTGCTGATAGGTCAGCCCCGCGTAGTACATGGCGTTGGTTTGCTCAGGACTGCGCACAAGAACAGTCTCGAAGCAACCGGCAGCCCTCGAGAAATTCCGCTTCTGATAGAACTCGACGCCCTCGGCAAACGGGTCCGCCTGAGCGGCGGGTGATAGAAGCGAAACAACAGCTACCGCGAAGAGTGCGGCTTTGCCGAATTTCGTCACCGATCTGAGGGTTCCATTTTCGCGCTTCTGAATCATGCGCACCTCATTAGCTCAGACTTTCAGTTCGTCCGCGATGATGACCTTTTGGAGTTCGGAAGTTCCCTGGCAAATTTCCATCATCTTCGCGTCGCGGTAGAAACGCTCCGCAGGCGAGCCTTCCACAATTCCGCTGGCGCCCATTACCTGAATCGCTTCGCCGGTTTGAAAACGCGCTGTCTTCGATGATAACAACTTCGCCATCGCTGCGCATTTTCTGAATTCTTCAGCAGACTCATTGAAAGCCCAGGCAGCTCTCAGCGCCAGAAGGCGGGCGGCGGCGATATCTGTGCTCATGTCGGCAAGCTTCCATTGAACGCCCTGAAATGCACCGATGTTTTTGCCGAACTGCTGGCGAGTGCGAGCGTGATCTACAGCCATTTTCATGGCGGCGTTGGTCATGCCGATGGATGCCATGGCAAGAATGGTCTTTGCAGTGTCGAGGGCAAATTCAATCTGCTCGACGGCATCGCCTTCGAGCTTGCTGCCTTCAGCCAGCTTGGCGTCGGCAAATTCAATTTCGTCGGCACTGGCGGAACGCAGTCCAA
Organism: Candidatus Melainabacteria bacterium; assembly: GCA_020853845.1. GTDB lineage: Bacteria > Cyanobacteriota > Vampirovibrionia > Obscuribacterales > Obscuribacteraceae > QKMZ01. The sequence continues at coordinate 8,016 of JADYYD010000292.1, read as the reverse complement.
GCTTTTTGGGACCGGAGCTGACCTTTATCGACTTGCTGTCGCCGGCGTCAACGAGCCAGAGCGAAAGCTTTCCAGTCTCTTCATCCTTCGCTGCGACCACCAGCAAAGAGGCGATTTCGCCGTTGACCACCCAAATCTTTTTGCCTTTGACTTTTGGAGTTTCTTGCTTTGTCGTCGCCACCGCTTCGATCAAAGAATAGTCAGAGCCTGCGTTCTCTTCATTCAGGCAGAAAGCGCCGATGGCTTCGCCGCGAGCGAGTAGCGGCAAGTATCTGGATTTCTGGCGATCGTCGCCATAACGCTTGATCAGCTCAATAACCTGCATATGAGCCGAAATCGCCAGACCCAGCCCGGCTTCGTATTCGCAAGCTGCTTCGACGAAGAGCGATTGTTCGAGGAAAGAGCCCGATGCACCGCCATACTCTTTGGCAATCGACAAGCCAAGAAAGCCCGTCTGCCCGAGCTTCTGGAGAAACTCTTTCAGGGACGCTTTGCCTGATTCCAAATCTTTCGCCGCCGGCTGAATTTCTTCTGCCGCATACTTTTCATACTGCTCTTTAAGCGCTTCTTGAGACGAACTTAAGAAGGTGTTCACTGGGCACCTCATTACGCGGACTTCAGCCGCAGACGACAAACAACCTGACCAACGCTAGATCTTATCACTGCTTACTTGCTATCTGACTCCGGCAACAACCCATCTTCAGCAAGCTTTTTGAATGTGCGCTCGATGATTTCGGATTGCGCCTGGTCTTTCTTCAGCAGATCTTCAATCCAAAATCTCAAGCGCAATACCAGATGGTCTGTTTTGATAGCCACTGCAAGCAGTTCCACCGGCGGGTCATTTACGACACCGGGAGCGCCTGCAGCCAACTTAACAAGACTTTTCCTGAGCTTATCCATCTCGACCGTGTGCTTGACCGGGAAATCAAAGGAGATCAAGTGCGTCGACTTGGGCGTAGTCAAGTTGACAAGCTGGCTGGCAGTGCATTGCTGATTGGGGATGACGGCATAATCGTCATCACGCAAGCGCACTTTGGTCGATCTCCAGCCGATCTCCACAACCTGCCCGAGCGTTGCCGTATTAGGATCCGTGCCCACCATAATCCAATCGCCCTGCTTGAAGCGCTTCTCGAAGCTCATGGTCAAACCGGAAAAAAGATTCTTTAGAGTGTCTTGCAAGGCGAAACCGAATACCGCGGTGATCAAGGTCGACGTTGCCAACAAAGGCATGATGTTGATGCCAAGGGTCACATTGAGCAAAAGCAGCCCGACACCGACATAGATTGCCGTGAGGACGACAAAGCGAAACACCGATGGGATATTGGCGTCCTGGCGTTTGGCGAAATACCATCCGAATACAGCCAGATCAAACGCGCTTACGAAAACGTGCAGGGCCAGAAAGGCGGTTATGCAAACGGCAAGAGGCGTGATTTTAGTGCCCAAGCCATGCGGCAAGAGTTTGAGAAAAGGAAACCCCGCCAAAAGCAAAAGAAGTGCCTGCAAAGGTGCATCGATCTTTGAATAAGCTTCGGTTTCCAGGTTGTTGTCCTGAAAAATGTGCAATTTTCTCCAGAGCAGGCGCAGCGAAGCGCGCCTGTTGAGCAAAAGCACGAGCCAGAGAAGAGCCGCCCAGAACGGCACTGAATACTCGTCCGACGTTGCCAGACGAGTAATTTCTTTTATCATTGGCTCTAAAATCTGGAGTTCCATACACTTCAGTTTTGAAACGAAGAATATTATCGCAGGCCCGAGCCACGCCCGAATTTCTCAACCATGATAAGCTCACGTGCGATTAGCAGGCAGGCGACATGGCACTTACTCCACTCCAGCGCATTGTAAAGCGGATTACATCGGTGTTTTCTCACTTTCGTGAAAAAACAGCCGTTGAGATTGAAGATTTTGAGCTCGAACATTTTCTGCTCTATCACGGACTGATCGGCAGCAGCCCGGAAGGACAGAGGGCATTTCGCGATGTGCGTGCCGATTTTATGTCTGCAGTGAAAAACAAGAGCAGCCTGCAGATGGGCATCACGCTCAAATTGATGCCTCTGTTTTGGGAAGACAAACTGAAGTCGATCGCCGCCGAAGTCAAAGATACGCAAAAAGATTCCATCATCGCTTGCTTGATGCCGGACAATCGCGACGGAATGCTGGCGCCCAATCAAAATCCTCCCTTTGCTGAAGACTGGAGAGTGCGAGCCAATGCGGCAACTCTTATTGCCTACGTCGGAGCGCCGAACGCCACTGATGTTCTAACCAATTCATTGAACGACACCGCCGGCAGTGCCAGAAGCGCATTCTGTCACACGGTTCTCGCATTGGCTGCAATAAAAACTCCGGCCGCATTGAGCGCGATCGAGCCTTATATGTTCGCCGATGAACCGTGGTTCCGCGTCGATTCTATTAATGCCATTTCGCACTGGCCGTTTGACACAGTTGCTGAAATTCTTGCTGATGGTTTGAACTCTATCAACAATCTTTCCGATTATGCGGCCGTTTCCACGGCAAGAAACCACAAGCCCGAAAAGTTTCTCACCGACAAAAGACCGTCCGTTCAAAACGGTGGCATGGCAATGATCCTGGCTCTTTGCTCGCCGGACCACAAAGCCTTTTCGCCGGATCAACTGCTGCCATTTGATCTGGGCAATTGTCTTGAGCATGTTTTGAAACTGAACAAAGAAAAGTCCAGCGCACTAAGAATTCGCACGGCCTTGTTTCTCGTCGACTGGCTTACGGCAAACAGGCTGTCCATGAACACTTTGGATAAATCTACGCCGGACATCAAAACTTTGGAAGATGCAAAAAATTCTTTGCTCTCGGAAGAGTCAGGGCGCGTTATAGAAGAAAGATTTGCGCAACACGAATGGAAAAAATCCCCCAGGGATATTGTCAAAGACCTGGAAGGAATCTGCCTTATAGCGCTGACTGGGGAGTTCAAACTTCAAGGGCAGATTGCGAAATTAGAGGAATTGGCCGCGCAGGAAAGTTTCCTCTATGCGGATGCAGCAATCGAAGCACTGGGTAAAATCGGAGTTTCCACTTGCGGAGAAAAACTCATACAAATTGCCAATCGGCTCGTGAACAAGAAGGCACGCTGCTCAAAGGCGCTGAGCGCTCAACCAGTTGTAGAAGAATCGCCGCAAAAGAGCCTGACTTATTGGCACATTCTCAGTGCTCTGGGCAATTTGAAGACAGATGCATCATTTGAGTTTTTGCTCGGCGCCGTTAGCGATCACGCGCCTGACAAACGTGAAAAGGCACTATCCTCGCTAATTTCCGTCGGAAAAGAATTGAGTTTGGCTGCCGACAAAAAAGCAGCGATGCACGAATTTTTGATTGAAGCTTTTAAAGATCCTTCCAATCTCGTCAAGCAAACTGCCATCGAGTCGGCAGGAATATTGAACGATGCCGCGCTTATTGAGGAGGTTGCCGCGATGGCGCAGGCGAAGGAGCCTTCGCTCTGGAAAGAGGCGCACCGCACACTTAAATCGATGGCGCAAAACGGTCACAAAGAACAGGTGTGCGCAGCGGTGAAAAAACGCATTGAGTCCACCGGCGATGCAGGCAGACGCGAACGGTTGACCAAATTAGCCAATGAACTAAATTAGCCCAGCCCGCGCCTGTTTATCAGACACAGAAAACCCGGCAAAACCCTTACCAGTACTGCCTCTAAAGAGTCACAAACATTCTTTATGAGTCCGTGATAAGGTAGTGTCAGAAAGTCAGGTAACCCGTGTATCAAGCGCACTGAGGGTTTAGAGGTGGCTGAAGCCAAAAAGGGTGGCGATTCGAAAGACAAAGGCGCTAAGGGTAAGAAGCCCAAGGGCAAAGATTCTGATTCGCAATCCGCAGCCAAGAAAAAGACCCCTGAATCAAAGCCGGAAGAAAGTTCAGAGCAGTCGAATAAAGAAGTCGACAAGGCTGAAGCCGCAGAAGCAATATCTTCTGATGCTTCCCAGGACTCTGAAAGCACTGCGGCTGCGCCCCCGCCTGCGCCTGCTGAAGGAAAAATGCAGCAGCAGCACGTTTCGCGAATACTGGACGCTGTTTTAGATGAACCGCAGGACCCCGCAGATCATCACGGTTTTAAACATCCTCTCTTTCTGGACGTCATTCTTGCAGTTGGCCTTCTGGTCGCAATGGCCGGCTTTTCCATCGGCATGTTCAAAATCTACATCACACATTCCGCCAAACAAAGCATCAATCAGCAGAATTACCGAGCTGCGATCGCGTTGTTGAAAGGCACGCCGCTGCCAGGTTTTTTCAATATCGCCGGCTCTGAAGATTCAGTCGAATTGCTGAACAGAGCGCTTTATCTCGACGCCATCTCAAAGCTGGAAATGAACAGAGATGATGCCAGCGCCCTGGAAGAACTGCAGCAGATAAGACCGGGCTCCGGCTATTTCGAATTGGCTCAAGACTTGCTGCGCGACAATTCTCCGCCGCCAAAGCTGCAATTGGAGGGCGGAGCATCACATGATGCCGCACCTAACGATCCGGAAGTAAAAGAGACAAAGCCGATTGTCCCTGATGACGACATGAAGGACGCCAGCCCCTGACCGACTGCCAGCCGGTATTGCTCTACTTTCTTCAATCGGAACTATTGAACTTCGCGCCCAGGCACTTGTGCGAAACTTTTCGGTGTCGATGTTGCCTTTCGCGCCTTGATCAGCTTGTTGATAACAGTCGTATCAACGGCTGGACGTGCTGCCGGTGCGCTTTCGTACATGACGACGTCCGGCACGAAACGCTCATTCGCACGCAATTTGCTTAACAAGCTCGGGTTTTCGCTGCTTTCCTGCGAAACCACGATTTGCGAATTAGCGGCAACAGCGCACATCAGAGTGGCTGCCGTGGCGGCGATGATTGGGTCAATTGTCCGTCTTAATAGAGAGGTATGCATGTTTTCTCCTCCCGAATGCCTACGAGTTGGGTTGCCCTGCAACCACTGTAGTACTGGTAGGGCAGATCTCATCAAGCCTTAATAATCTATTCGAAATACTTGCAACATACCTGAACCATTGATAACAAATGGTTCAGAGGGTCTTTGAATCCGCGCCGCAAAGGCGCATCAGCGCCCGGAAATGGCACAAATAGCGACTTTCAACTATTTCTGCTTATTCAACGACGAAATCTTTGTAGGCATCGGCTGACAGGGCTTGATTAAGCTCGTCTTTATTGGTGAGCTTGACCTTAATCATCCAGCCTTCGCCGTAGCAATCGCTGTTGACGAGCTCGGGCTCGGAGGACAGCTTATCGTTGACGGCTGTAATCTCGCCGCCGCACGGCATGAAGAGGTCGGAGACCGATTTCACGGACTCGATGACGCCGAATTTCTCTTCGTTCTTGAAAGATTGTCCGACTTTGGGAAGTTCAACGAAAGTAACGTCGCCCAACTGGTCAGCGGCAAAGGCGGTAATGCCTATGGTCGCCGTGTCTCCTTCAACACGCACATATTCGTGGGATTTGACGTACTTCAGTTCGGCTGGGTAAGTAAGCATGCTGAATCTCCAAGCTTGATGAAATCCGAGTAGCACTTGGCACCCTCGGAATGCGAGGAAAAGATCTTAACACCATAAGAAAGCGCCTGTAATCCTTGTATACATCCGAATTTTGGAATTTTTGCCTCTTTCCTCCTAATTCCGACAGACGCCCGGTTAACCAACTTGTTCAATCGGCGTTCCAATTTTAGAAAGTGAGTTTTCAATGCGTATTGCAATTCCAGCAAAAGTTCTCGACCTCTTGTCGCTGGCAACACTTTGCGTGTCCTACGGTCTTTTCGTAACTTCCTTCGCTGCAAAACTGCACTAGAAATTAGGCCCATGTGAACAACCTTTTCGCTTTCGCTCTCGGCGATGCATGGCAGAATCCTGCCGGCCATGTGCATAGCCGTAATTGCACGTGCAGAAAAAACGACCCTTTTCGCAACGATGCTCAGCGCATGAAATCCGACCTGATTGAGAGCAATCAGTTGGTCTCTCAATTGATGAACGCGCTGGAAATCAACCCGCTGTACTTCGGACCCGACGATCCGGCCCAAGAAGAACACTCAATCGAGCGCATCATAATTGTCTAAGCAAGGGAGAAAACGCGCCTTACTTGGCGCGTTTGTACCAGGGGCGGCGCACCACATGCGCTACCACCATGTTGTCGCGTATTTTTATTTCCAGCTTCGTGCCTTCCTTGGCCAGATCGGGCGGAACATATGCAAATGCAATCGGGTAGCCGACATGAATACCTGTGGAACCGCTGGTTACGACTCCGACTTGCTTGCCTTCGGAAAAAACTTCATAGCCCTGGCGGGGAAGCGCTTTTCCTTCGCTGCGCAAACAAACGCATTGCTTCGGCAGACCTTTTTCTTTCTGCGCTTTTAGTTTATCGCGCCCAATAAAATCACCCTTCTCCAGTTTTACACTCCAGCCGAGCCCAGCTTCCAGTGGACCTGTCTGGTCATCCAGCTCATGTCCGTAGAGCGGCAAGCCAGCTTCCAGACGCAAAGTGTCGCGCGCCCCTAAACCGCAAGGCTCAATGCCGTACTTCTCGCCGCCTTCCAAGATTCTCTTCCAGAGCTTCTCGGCATCGCCCGTGGCGCAGAAAATTTCAAAGCCGTCTTCACCGGTATAACCGGTTCGGCCAAAACTGATTTCAATGCCGTCGACATTTTCTTGCGAATACGAGAAAGAAGGCAGAGCACTGAGATCTTTGCCGACCAGGTCGGACAGCAGTTTCACCGCCATCGGTCCCTGCAATGCCAACAATGCGGTGTCATTGGAAATGTTCTTCAACTTCAAATTCTTGTACTTGCCGGCGTGCTTCTGAAGCCAGTTCCAATCCTTTTCCATATTGGATGCATTGACGACGAGAAGGAAATCATTCTCTCTGCGGTAGACAATCAAATCATCAACCGTGCCGCCGTCTTCGTTGACGAATTGAGTATATAGAGCCATATTCGGCTGGCTTAGACGGTTGATATCATTGGCGATCATGTATTGAACAAAATCATGAGCGTCCTCACCGAGGGCGAGAAATTCACCCATGTGAGAAACGTCGAACAAACCGACTTTGTTGCGAACAGCCTGATGTTCGAGAATGTCGGACTTGTAGCGCACCGGCATGTTCCATCCGGCAAAATCCACCATTCTTGCACCAAGACTTTTGTGCACCGCCGCTAGTGGCGTTTCCTGCAAAGCTGTCGCAACCATCTCTCTTTCCTCGAATGAGTTTTTGTGGACAAATTTCAGCGCACCGCCAGGCGCGCTATCACTTGAGATCGCAGGACTTCGGACCATGAGGTCGGGCCTGACGAAGCATATAGAGTACCACTAAGACCCGTTTCCATCCTCATGCTTGAAAACGAAAACCTGAAGAAGCTGGAAAGAACCGGGAGCGCTGCGGCTCTGCGAAAAAAGAAAAACCCGGCAGAGCGGGTTCTCCTAAATCCAATCTAAACGATTTGATGATTTCGCTAGTTGCTTCCCGGTCTCTCAGGCAAACCAAGAATAGCGACACTGCCGGCGGTGCACTTTATGCCTTCCTCGTCGACCAAAACCTCGCCGCACTCTCTTTCTTCCACCTGCCAGGCATCGAAGTAATTACGGATAAGCCAACCTCGGCTTGCGCCCGCGTCGAGTCTAGTCCAGGTCCAACCTGCCGAGCTGCTAATCGAGCTTACATCGCCTCTTTCGTCATATGAAATCGAATACAAAGTCTCGATATCGCGATAGCGGAAAAGAGTAACTTTGCCGTCACCGTCTTTGGAGAAACGATCTCCATGCTGGTTCAAAAACGTCACTTCACTCGGTTTGAATTTCTTGCGCCGGTCGCGCGCTTTTTTCCATTCCGGATAATTCTCATGAACGGCCGGATTCATCCAGACCTCATCTGTGGACCAGTTGCGTTTGTACTCTCCGTACATAGCCAACCTCACTTTCTGGTTCTATAGCTTTCGCCACACTTGCTTATAGAGTCTTGCCCGATGGCAGATTGAGCCAAACGAAGATTAAAGTTGGTTTCCAG
>JADYYD010000291.1 GCA_020853845.1 Candidatus Melainabacteria bacterium | reverse complement strand
CGTCCGACGGCGTCACCGGCGCTTTCATCTTCGGTTCCGGCAGCATCGAAAGCTCATCCAAATACAACTTCATGATGAAGATGGATGATGGCAGCCTCGCTCCCGCATGGGTTTTCTCCGACAGCACGGTGCGCATCATCGAGGACGAGTCGCTGCAAGGCGTCGGTTACTGGCGCACTACCGTTCGAGAGGTCGATACGCAGTCGGCGCTCTACAATTGGGGCCTGATGCACGGAAGTCCGCGGACGATTCGCCAGGAATTCCGCGTTCCTGTCGGCACCGTCGTTCAGGGGTTCAAGGTCCAGTAGTTCAAGGTTCAGTAGTGCAAAGATCAGCACTTCGAGGTTCAGCAGAGTAATTGCTCGCTGAACCCGCCTTGCTGAACTGAACGGGTGGATGGAATGCTGCAGAAATGCGCTTTCCATTCACTTCTTTCTTGTCGGGACTAATACTATAATCAATCGTAGCATTGGGCGGGAACTGACCTGGGGTGAAGCTTTGAGCTTAGGAACCGTAAGAGAGAGGGTATTTTGTTAGAGGAGATCCGGCTTAAGAGCGACAAATAAACACGACCTACACAATATGTGAGCCGCTGCGTGTTTTCCAGGCTGAGCGCAACTCAAAAGGGCATGATACTGGTCCTCGTGCCGGTAGTCTTTGAGCTGGTCTTCGTTTTTGTTATCTACGGCATTCTCAACCGCGCCGGCGAAAGTTTCACCCGCATGCACAGAAGCCGGCAGGCGATGACGCTTTTGCACAAGAACGAACTGAGTTTCGCCAATTTCATTCTCATTTTTTCGGAAACCGACTGGAGCAAAGACGCCGTCACAGCGCTTACTCGTGCCATGGAATCAATGCAAACCGACCGTTCCTGGCGCGGTATCAACTTGACTGAGAACCCGGAGCTGAAGCCGGCTCTCGAGCAAGGAAGGAAGCTGCGAGAAGATTTTCTCGCGGTTTATGAAGAAGGCATCGCCATGCTCCAGCGCGGTCCCAGAGCCATTGAAGACTGGGCGAATCGCGCCGGAATTATGACCGCCTATCAAATCTACAGCGGGCAGAGAAGTCTTGCTCGCTTGATTGTCGACATCGAAAGAAAAGCAACTGAAAAGCAGCCTGAAGAATTGAATCGTTTGCGCACGGCGCTCATGATCAGCATGTGCATCGGGCTGTTTCTCAGCATCGGAATTTCAGTCGCGCTGGTCATTTTGTTCACGAAAGACATTGCGCGCAGACTCGATGCCATCGCAGCCAAAGCGCATCTTCTAGCGGCAGGAAAAGTTTTGCCGGCAAAGATAGAAGGCTCCGACGAGATAGCACAGCTCGATGAAATCATCACGGATGCAGGGCGCATGCTCAAGCAAACGCGAGAAAGAGAAGCGATTGTTCTGGACAAAGCTGCCGACGTTATCTGCTCCATCGACCAGAATATGCGTTTTGCCAGTGCCGGTGAAGCCTGCCGCAAAATCTGGCACTACTCGCCTGACGATTTGCTCGGACTTTCATTTCTCACTCTTCTGACAGACAACAGTGTCGAGCGAACACGCGAGGCTTTTCTTCGCATTTCAAAGAGCAGGGAAGTTCAAGATGGGCGGGTGGAAAACATCATCAAGTGCAAGAACGGCGAGAGGAAAAACTCGATATGGACTGTCCGCTGGTCGCCGGAAAAGCACACTTACTTCTGTGTTGTGCACGATGTAAGCGAATTGCGCGCGGTGGAAAAGTTGAAACAACATTTTTTGTCGGTCGCCAGCCATGATTTGCGTGCTCCTCTCAGTGCAGTGTCCATCAGTGTTTCCATGTTGATAGCGGGAAGAAAAGGCGAGCTTGCAGAAGGGGCGATCAAGGAACTCAATCGGGTCCAGGCGAGTGCTAATAGGCTTACTGAGCTGGTTGGCGAGCTTTTGGAATTGGAAAAATTGGAAGCGGGAAAACTCAATCTGGATTTGACGGCGGTCAGCGCCTCGGACGTATGTGAATCTGCAAAAGAACTTCTGTTCGGGCTGGCTCAAAAGAATCAAGTGACGCTCAAGGGTCCGAGCGGAGACGCTCTGATTCTGGCTGAAGAGAAGCGCATGGTGCAGATGATCGCCAACTTGATGTCCAACGCGATCAAATTTTCTCCTCCTCAATCAACAGTTTCAATCAGCATAGTCAAGGTCGACAAGTTTGCCGAGATTCGCATCAGTGACCAAGGACCCGGCATATTGCCGGAAGACAGAAAGCTGCTATTCGAGAAGTTCAAGCAAACGCGAACAGCCGAGGGCATTTCCGCAAAAGGCACGGGGCTGGGTCTGGCTATCGTGAAGGCGCTTGCCGAGTCCCATGGCGGCGAAGTAGGCGTCGAGAGCGAAATAGGCAAGGGCAGCACATTTTTTGTGCGCATACCCGTCTTTTTCGAACCTGGCGAGGAAGGGCTCTGATGTCGCGTTCATCGCTGAGTGTTTCTACTCGTGGTCTGGTACTGGTGGCGGTGCCTATAGTTTTTCAGATTCTCTTCGCCGTCTGGCTGGCTTTTGTTCTTGCCGACACCCAGAAGAAATTGCAAGCTCAATGGCAGTCGGAAGAATTGATCCGTCTGGCCTGCCAACTGAGCCGAGATTCGACCGACGTCATTGTCTACATGCAAATGCCGATGCAAATGAAAGAGTTGATTGCCACGGATGAAATGGCGCAGACCGGGCTGGTGCGTCCGCAAACGGATTATTTCCGTCTGGAGGAAGTGGCGAGCAAAAATCCGAAGAATATCGAGCCTTTGAAACGTTTGAAAAGTATTGGACTTGTGCTTTTCAATTTGCAGCAGAAAGAGCTCGAGAACGCCGAACAGGTGAAACGAGAAATGGCGTTGGGGCACAGCGAGAAGCGTGCGCGCATGCTGCGGCGGGCGAAAAAGAGGACAGCAAAGAGAGCTGAGCGGAGAGCGGAAAGACGGGCTGAAAAAAGAGCGGCGTTGCTTGCCGAGGGCAAGCCGATTCCGGAACATCTGCAAGATCCGCCTGCGTCGCGCGGAGTGATGCTCGGGGCTCCGGCAGTCGATCATTACAAACTGATGCTGAAACAGCATGGTCCTCAGTTTTACAGCGCAATAAACGAGCTTGTGACCAGCGAAGAAGAGAGCATGAAGGACACCAACGCATTCGGTGCCGGTTCCATAGCCAGAATCAACCTGACCCTCCTTCTAATAGCAATTTCCAGTATCGTTGTTACTGTTTTTCTTGGCTATCTCTATTCGGTTTCGATTCGCAGACCACTCAAGCACTTGAGTGAGAACGGTCGGCGTCTATCGCATAGAGAGCCGCTTTTGCCGGCGCTTCCAGGCAATGATGAATTTGCAAATCTGGACCAGTTGTTGCATCTGAATTCGATGGAAATCGAAGAAGCGCTCACTCATGAGCGTGCCGTTATCGATAATGCAGCAGACATGATTTGCACCATTGATGAAAATTGCAAATTCGTCAGCGTCAATTTTTTTGTCGAGCGAATGTTGGGCTACCTGCAAGAAGAGCTCGTCGAGCGTTCCGCCGCTGACTTTGTCGTATCGCAGCAAAGTCTGCTAGCCGAGGAATATTGTCGCAAAGCGATCAGCGATGGTGAAAATCTTTTCGAATTGCGCATGCAAAAACGCAATGGCGACTTTGCCGAAACACGCTGGTCGTGCATGTGGTCTGATGATGATAGAAAGCTGTTTTGCGTGGTGCAGGATATCACTGAAGAAAAAGCGATCGAGCAATTAAAGCAAGATTTCGCCGACATGATCAGCCACGATTTGCGCAGCCCGCTCATGGCCATGGGAAACTCGCTGACGCTCATCGAGGCTGGTGTGAAGGGCGAGATTTCACCCGAGGCGAAGGCGAGCGTTCTGGCTTCTGCGAAAAATGTGGAGAAGCTTGTTGCGCTGGTCAACGATCTGCTCGATTTTCAGAAGCTCAAAGCAGGCAAAATGCAGCTCAATCTGGAACCGCACTCGCTGCAGACCATCGTAAGAGAAGCAGCCGAATTGCTTGCCGAATCGGCCCGGCAAAAATCTGTCGAGTTGCAATTGCCGCAGGGCGAAACGAGCTTGCCGTGCGACTATAACAAGCTTTTGCAAACCGTCGTCAATTTACTTTCCAATGCAATAAAATTTTCCGAGCCGGGTAAAGTGGTTGTCGTCGATCTGGCTGAAACCGGCGGCAATGCTCGTCTTTGCGTCAGCGACTCGGGTCCGGGAGTGCCTGAGGAATTTCGCGAGAAAATATTCGAGCCCTTCGAACAAGCGCCGTCCTCACGCGCCAATGAGGGAACCGGCCTGGGTCTGGCTATTTGCAAACTGATTGTGGAAGCGCATGGCGGCAAAATCTACGTCGATGCGAACCGGTCTGAAACAGGGGTGACCGGCGGCCGTTTTGTCGTCGAATTACCGCTGCATGCCAAGACCTCGCAAGAGGCATAAGCTCAATTGGTCTAGCTTTACGTGCATAAAGCGGCTCACTTTTCTTCTCGCCAGAACAGTTAATACCTAAATCAAGGCAGCAGAGTATTATTTTGCTGTCCCCCGCAAGTGTTCCAACCACCTATTGAAGACCCCTGAGGTCTCAGGCAACTCGGCAGTCCAAGCACAAATACCTTATGTTTTCCAAGCTGAATGCAACACAGAAAGGCATGGTTCTGGTCGTTGTGCCGGTTGTGTTTCAATTGCTGTTTATCGCCGCGATTTACCTCCCTCTGCTTCAATTCGAGCGGACCTTAAGAACAATGCGCGACGGCAAGGAAATTTTGTTCGTCTTGCAGGCAAACGAAACTGAATTGACACGCGTGCTGACAAACGCGATTGCAAGCGGCGGCAATTTCTCTCCAGAGCAAGCGACTGTGATGTTGGGCAAACTTCGCCGCGGCATCGTTGCGGATAATTTGTGGAAGAGTTTCGACCGCAATGCCAATCCCGAACTCGCTCGAGCTGTTGAGCTGGGCGAGAAACTGGAATTCAATTTTCAGAAGTTTCAGCGCGATGGGTCGGCGTCCTGGGCAAAAGGATGGAGAGCATATGTCGCCTGGCGCAATGGACCGGGAGTTCGCTCTTTCCTGACTTCTATTCAGGACCAGAAAGACTTGACTCGCGCCATTCTCGATGTGGAGCGGCGCACGGTTGCACAGCAGCCGGAAGAGCTGGCCGCCTTCAAAGGCACATTGCTGTTTATTCTCTGGGTTGGACTTTTTGTCAGCGCGACAGTCAGCGCGGGGTTGGTCTTTCTTTTTACGCGCGAATTGCTGAGGCGGATGGAATCGATAGAACAGAAAGCTCAGATGCTTGCCATCGAGAGATCCGACAGTGGCGACGTGGCTCGTGATGAAGGAACGGACGAGATTGCAGAACTCGATGCCGCGCTCGTTCTTGCCGCTAAAAAGCTCAACGAAGCGAGGCAGAGACAGGCAGTGGTGCTCGACAATTCAGCCGACGTAATCTGCTCGCTGGACGCCCGCTTGAAATTTGTCGCAGTGGGAGCTGCTTGCGGCAAAGAATGGGGTTTTTCTTCGGACGAATTGCTGGGGCAATCGGTGCTGAATATACTCTCGACGGGCACCACCAATAGTACCAGTGAGTCGTTCTCCGGCATTCGCGAGCACAGCCAGGAAGGAAAGCTGGAAAACGTAATCATATGCAGTGACGGCACTATGAAAAACTCGGTCTGGAGCGTTT
>JADYYD010000290.1 GCA_020853845.1 Candidatus Melainabacteria bacterium | reverse complement strand
GCAAGGCAACCCGGACTCGAGAAAGGAGGCCGAATATGGACGTCCACTCGGGCGGCGCTTACCCGGCTTCCAAGCTGACCAACTTCGCGCCCAGCGCCTTCGTCTTCCGCGGCATCAACTGCGCGTCGATGGAGGGTCTGTTGCAAGCGTTGAAGTTCGACAAGGCACACATGCAGGTTCACGTCTGCACGCTTGTCGGAATGGCAGCAAAGAAGCGGGGTGCAAAGCGCAACTGGCGTCGCGACCAGACGCTCTACTGGCAGGGCGAGGAGCTGGACCGGCATGGCCCGGAATACCAGCAATTGCTCGATGAAGCATACATGGCGATGTTCACTCAGAACGAGGGGGCTCGCCGTGCGCTTCTTGCCACGGGCACAGCGACTCTGACGCATGCAATCGGGAAGAAGAAAGAGTCTGACACGGTGCTGACCGAGCGTGAGTTCTGCTCACGCCTGATGCGCTGCCGCAGCCACTTTCAGGCGCTCGAACGCAAGCGTTGAAGTAAGAGAAATTCCGCTTGGGGTGCAAAACCCCTTGAGCCGTCGGAGATTACGGCCAGGCGGCGACAACGCCTCGAACGTTGGGAGAAACATCGAAAGCAGGCGAGCGACAACTCGCTTCGATTAAACGCGCCGCTTCTTCTCGCTTTCAGAAGTCGCGGTCATCAAGAAAGAGAGTTAGAACCATGAATACGAAAACAAATGGACTGCAGACCACCGTCGAACCCGGCGAGCTGCACGAATGTGAAGTGGAATCTATCAACACGAGGGGCAAGGGCTACGCTCTTGTCTCGCTGCCGACAGGACAGACCGCCTTCCTGCCGTTCAGTCTGGTCGAGCAAGAACGCCTCGCCGGACTGCACGGTCCCGTCGCCGACGAGCCTGGCAGCACGTTCACCGTGCGTGTCCTGGACGCCTACGACAACGGCATGGGTCGCTGGAGCATCTGCGTCAGCGAAATCCATGTCGAGGAAAGGCTGTTCCACAAGTATGTGGACCGCAACGTCATCGAGTCCGACGCCCTGCCTTCCAACAAGGTGCCGGCGCACGTGCTCGAAAACGCTCGTCAGCGCAAGTCCCTCAATCACACCGTCCGCGGTGTGGTGGTCGGCGATGCTACGGGCGGTGGCAAGCGGGTGGACATCGGGAAATTCACTGCGATCCTCTCCCGGGAAGATCTGTGCGGCATCAGCGCAGACTCTCTCCGCAAGGGGGTCACGGTGAAGGTGAAGTTCAAGGACGTCTCCGAGAACGGCATCACCCTGACCCGCAAGGGCGTGGCGTAAACGCGTGAGTCAGGCGGCCAGGGGCTGCAGGTGAAGGCGCGAGCCGACATCTGCAGCCTCAGCCGCTTGCATGATGAGAGGAGTCGAAGATGAATCTCGAATCTGTGCTGGCGTCTCCGGGAGGAATCATCATCCTGCTGGGACTTGCCGTCATCGCGGTCAACGCCTTCTCGTACGCGCTCTACAGTCAGGTCAAAAGCCTGGTGACAAGCGCGCTTCAGGAAGGCGATGGCTTCGCCGGCGACCAGACTGTTGCGACTTACACCAAGCTGCTCTACGGCGAGGTGATGCGCGGCAGTTTCTTCACTCCGACAACGGTGGTCACGGGCAGTCGCGCCAATGACCGCATTTGCCGGAGGGTGGAGCGCTCGGCTGCATACGCGCGCATCAGGGAGTCCGCTTCCTGGGTGCGCAATCTGCCGCCGCCCTTCCACCTCATCCCCTACTGCGTCTAGGTTTTTGTCGGAAGCGCTCTTGACGCACATTGAAGAGCGCTTCTAAACGAGAGGATGTGTATGCCATGTTGTACGACAATGGAGTCTACCGCGCGCTGCCGAACTGGCAGCAGCGGCTGTCGTACTGGTTGACGCGGCTGTGCGCTATCCTCCTTCACTGGAGGCAGCGTTACGGCACAAATCATTACCAGTACCACCTCGACCGTGTGGTTGGGGTTGCCGTCCGCTTTCGCATCACCGATCTGCCGTTTCTGAAAGCCTGTCTGGGTCACGATCTTCCCGAAGATCAGAAGACCCCTGACTGGCTTCTGGCGGCGATCGGCATGTGCCGGCGGGCGCGCACTCTCATCTTCGCGGTCACCGACGAAGACGCACCGACGCGTCATGAGCGCAAAGCGTTGACCTATCCCAAGATTCGGTCGACGCCGCGGGCCACGACGCTGAAGCTCTGCGATCGCATCGCGAACGTGGAGGAGTGCATCCGCTCCCAGAACGGCAAGCAACTCGAGAAGTACCGCGCCGAACAAGCGCACTTCAAGCACGAGTGCTACCGGATCTGCGACAAGGAGTCCGCACCCTTGTGGGCTCACTTGAACGGGCTCTTCGCCTCCAACCCCGCTTCCTGAGCGGAAAGGCGATAGCTCGTTGGGGCGGTGCTCAGCATCGCTCGGAGCACAGGTGTCGGCGGCAAGTGTCCGAGGCGGGCTCCCGTAGTCTGTCTCGGCGCTTGTCGCCGGCTTAATGCAACCGGCATGCGGCAAGTGGCGTCGCTTGACGCAAACAACACTTGTCGCAGGTCGTTGGGCATTGAATTGCCCGTACGGCTGGAGTGCTCATAACTGGAAACGGTTACGGGTGCGCGTGCGGGCATCTCGCTGCTCATCGACATGCCTAAGATTCAATCAACTGAGAAGGATCCTTATATATGCGTATGTACAAAGCACTTACCCAGGTGGCAGCCGTCAGCCTGTTCAAGCACCGGCATCCGGAGAACGGATATCCCGTGTTCGCGGACGGGGTTCCCGAGGATGCCGCCCACTTCAACTTCGAGGACTGCATCGCCGCCTCGGTCGAGATCTGCGAGAGCCTCGAAGTGAAGGAGCCGCTGGCCGCCGTCGTGCACATCGAGATCCCGGACTCGCTGCAGCAGCAGCTCGTCTTCAAGGGTCACATGGCGCGCAACGGCGTCGACCAGTTCGGCAAGGAGACCTGGCGGCTGGACAATGCTGCGGCGTTGACCATCAACCGGGTGGCGCAGGTGACCATCTCGCTGCATCCGCTCGGGCTGCTCATCCGCAACGAACGCCCCGCTTCGGAGCGTCTCAACTAACCGCCAGCACCATTAGCGGTGCCGTGGCGAGACTGCCGCCATGGCGGTGAAACAGCCGGGGCTGCGCGTTGCAGCTCCGGTTCTCACTTAGACTGCAGGAGGTTAACATGCTTCTGGAACTGTTCACAGCCCTGAGCCGCTGGCTCGGGAGCAAACCGGTGGATAGCGATAAGCCGCGCGTCCAGCCGTTCTTCGAGAGCGAAATCGGCGCTCGTTACGTCAACCCGCTGTTCTACTCGGACGGCATGGGGCGTCCGTCGCTGGTGGTCGTCGACATGCAGACTGGCTTCCTCTGCCAGGACGGCAGCGTGGACGAGTTGATCGACCCGGCTTGGCAAGCCGTTCTGGATGAGGTGGAGGCGCTGGTCGTCGATGCCGTCGCCAGAGGGTGGAAGGTGTACTTGCTGGAATATGCCGGCTACGGCACTACGTTCTGGCAGATCACTCGCCACCTGGAGAACTACCCGCTTGCCTGCCGCCTGACGAAAAGCAGGTGGGACGGGTCGATGGAAGTGGTCGGTCTCAACGACAGGTGCGGCGGCTCTTCGGAGTACCTGGTCTGCGGCTGTTACTCGGAACAGTGCGTGGAACAGACCGTCGTCAGCCTGGCCAAAAGCCAGCCGCGCTCGCTGGTTCGGGTGGCGACGCAAGCCTGCTTGCCGCACGACCCTGGTTTCGAGTGGAGCCGTTTTCCCAAGGCAAATAACCTGCAGCTCGACCGGGCTGCCTGACTGAAACCCAGCCGCCGCTGCAGTGATGCAACGGTGGGCTACAGCAAAGGAGATGTCCATGTCTCAGTCCAATGGTCACAGCAACCGCAGCGACCGCAGCAGCCGCAGCAACAGCAGCAGCCGCGGCGACCGTAAGCCCAGTCCGCATCAGCCGGTGATTCTCAGCGCCGACGAGATCGCGCGACTGCTCGTTCCCTCTGCCGGGCGGCAGCGTCTGGTGGTCATGGTCGGCATTCCCGGGTCGGGAAAGAGCACCATCGCCGGTGTCATCGAAAAGCAGGGCGGCTACGTGCGCCTCAGCTTCGATGACGTGCGCGCCCAGCTCTTCGGCAATGCCGAAGACCACGGCGAAGAAGGGCAGGTCGGCAAG
Organism: Candidatus Melainabacteria bacterium; assembly: GCA_020853845.1. GTDB lineage: Bacteria > Cyanobacteriota > Vampirovibrionia > Obscuribacterales > Obscuribacteraceae > QKMZ01. The sequence continues at coordinate 11,428 of JADYYD010000290.1, read as the reverse complement.
GAGTTCCGCGCGCAGTTGCGGGCGGCTTTCACCGGCGGCAAGAGCGTCGTCGTCGACAACACCAACTTCCTCATCGACATGAGGACGCAGGTGATCGATATCGCGCGCGAGTGCGGTGTCACCGATGTGCACCTGGTGGTGATGCGCGTTCCTCTGCCTGTCTGCCTGCAGCGCAACCGTGCTCGCGACCGCGTCGTCCCCACGCGCACGGTCAGGCACATGTACTGGAAGCTGAGCAACAGCGAGTGGCCGACCGGCAAGGAGGGTCGCATGACCATCGTGCGTCCCGGACCGAAGCCGGACAACTACAGCGTCGGCGGCTTCGCTGCCGCTTACGCTCAACCGCAGCACAAGCCCAAGGAGAAACGCATGACCAGTGAGTCTCAGGGCTTCGTCCGCTTCGGCGACGCGGCCTGCAAGATCGGCATCCAGTCGCAGTACGCCTCGCGCTACGTGGCGGGCGGCGACGGCTATGCCAATTGCGGCAGCGACCCCGAGCTGGGGCGCGTGCTGCGTTTCCGCGGCGACCCGGGCGACTACCACGGACTCGAGATTCACGCGGACGACGTGGACGAGTTCGCGGCTCGGGTGAAGGCGGCCAAACAGAAGGAGGGCGGCTTGTTCGCTTTCCTCAACAGGGAAAAGGAGGGTTCCGATGGCGAATGACAAACCGGCGGAAGACTCCGCTACCCCGCTGCGATTCCTGCAGCAAGCCCGTGAGCTGTCCGCCTTCGTCGACGTTGTCCCCAACGTCGAGGCGCTGGCGGCCAAGCTCCACGCGGCGCATCTGGCAAAACGCAAACTGCGCGTCAAGCTGGGCGTCGACCCGACCGGGTCGATGCTCCATCTCGGACACGCAGTGGTGCTGCGCTTGCTGCGCCGCTTCCAGGACCTCGGTCACCAGGCGGTGCTGGTCATCGGCGGGTTCACTGCCACCATCGGTGACCCCACCGGGAGGGACAAAACGCGCCCGCCCCTGAGCGCCGCCCAAGTCGAGGAGAATGCCCGGCTGTTCGTAAGTCAGGCTTCAAAGATTCTCGACGCCGGCACGCTCGAGGTGTTCAACAACGTGCCCCTGGGCAAGATGACGCTCGAGGAGCTGGCTTCCGTGTTCGCCGTTTCGAGCGTCAACCAGTTGCTCGCCAAGGACGTCTTCGGCAAGCGCATGGAGCTTGGCGGCACGCTGGCCATTCTGGAGATGCTGTATCCACTGTTGCAAGCGCACGACAGCATCTCTGTTGCAGCGGACATCGAGTTGGGCGGCAGCGACCAGCGCTTCAACGTGCTGATGGGAAGGCAGATGCAGAACGGCTTCGGTCAAGAACCGCAGGTCGCCATGCTGACGCCCATCCTCACCGGCACCGACGGCGAGCGCAAGATGTCCAAATCGTTCGGCAACTTCATCGCTCTCGATGATGCTGCCGACGATGTCTTCGGCAAGGTGATGCGCATTCCCGACCGGCTCATCATGCAGTACACCGAGCTGGTCACGGTGCTCAAACCGTCGCAAGTCGAAGCTGCGCGCAAGCGTCTCGACGACGGCGAGAACCCGATGGTGCTCAAGCGCGAATGCGCCGCGCAAGTCGTCCGTTTCATCCACGGCGACGATGCGGCTCAAGCAGCGCTCGAGAACTGGGACCGCGTGCATCGACAGCGGGAAGTCCCCGCCGTCATGCCGTCGCATGTGGTGGCAGCGCCGGCCCGGCTGGTCGACGTCATGGTGGCTTGCGGACTGGCTCCCAGCAAGGGTCAGGCTCGCAAGTTCATCGAGGGCGGCGGCGTCAAGCTGGATGGCGAGAAGGTGACCGACATCGAGACGCAAGTCGCGGTGCCGGGGACGTCAATCGGTACCGTGCTCTCGCACGGCAGGCGGCAGTTCGTTCGCCTGGTTTCCGAAATGTCGAACTGATTCAATCAAGGAGAACACTCCATGTCGAAAGTCAAAATCGACCGGCTCGCCGGTGAGAAGCTCGCCGCAGGCGCAGCACCGCTGGTGCTCTGCCCCGTCGATGCGCCGGCCACCGACGCCACCGTCATCGGGCTGGACTTCGGGCTGCGCAAGATGGACCGCATGCACAAGGATGCGATCGCCGCGCGCAACAAGAAGCACCCGCTCGACGCGTCGCTCCAGCTCTACATGCTGGGCGCCGACGGCAAGGTGCTTTCCGAGTCCGGGTTCATCTACTGGAACCAGCCGCACTACGCCGGCGGCGTCGCGCAGCTCGTGCCGGTGGGTCCGCTGACGCGGTTCCACTCGACGGTGAAGCTGCGTTTCGGCGCCGTTCCCAAGGAGGTCGAGCGCATCGAGCTCGTCTCCAGCGTGCACGACATCGAGCACCATCACCTCGGCGTGTTCGGCGTGATGTCGCTCTACATCTTGAAGCCGACGATGGAGCCGCACGGCATGCTGCTCTACCGCGACTTCCCGCGCAAGCACGGTTCGGTTCTTCTGGGCGGGTTCACGCGCGTGGACGGCAACTGGCAGTTCGTTGCCGATGGCGAAACCATCGAGGGCGGGCTCAAGGAGCTGTGCACGCGGCGCGGTCTGGTGGTCCTCGAGCCGGAAGAGGAAGGCAGGAAGGACGGTCAGACCGAGTAACCGCTCGGTTCGGCTGTGACACCGAATACGGTGCTCGATGCGCAAGCCTCGGGTGCCGTGTTCCAACAAAAAACGTTCCTGGCGCTGGGGCTGGGTGCGTTTTCAACCATACCCCAGTAGCACTGTGTAGTGCGTTAACTCAAATGGAAAGGAGCATTATGAAAGCGAACAACAATCCGATCCGCCTCAGCGGTCGGGTGTTCGTCGACAAGGTGCTCGCTGTGAAGCTGCCGTACTACTCGCTGGAAAGAGTCTCGGAACTCCGTGAAGGAGACATCAAGCTCATTGCCGTGCCGTCCCAAAAGGACCACGGCTATCAGGGCTTCATCCGAGCCTGGATCTGGCAGTCGTCAGGCAAAGGTGGCAGCTGGCGCAATCTCGCCATTCGCGAGAAAGCCGGCACCGAAGCCATCTATCACGGCGATGTACTGATGAAGGAGAAGGCGCGTGAGGTGATGAACCACATGGCCGCCCTCGCCGGAATCACGGCGACCAAGCGCGAGAAACAGCGGTACTACTTCGTCCGCTACGACTCGAGCCGCGTCGTCCCGACGTACAACCCGCCTGCCCAGGGCAAGCCGCAAGCGGTGGCGCCCGCCATCGTCAAAGCGGATCCGCCGGCACCGGCACCTGCCGTTGTCGACAAGACCGTGACGGTGAATGCCGCCGCGGATGGTACCACGGTCGTCAATGTCGCTGTGACAGTTCAGGTGGTCGCCAAGACTGCCGAGACTGGCACTCCGGCGCGGACGGCATGTGCTGCCGCAAGCGGCAACGGCGCTTCCACGAAGCGTCGGCGCCGCGGCAAGAAGGAAGACCCCAACCAGGGTCGCCTGTTCGACTAGGCTGTTCTGAAAAGTTCAGCCTGGAAGGCAAATCCTTCGCTGCACCGTCGAGCTGCCGGTGGGGAGGCGCTAACCATGCGCTTTCCTGCCGGCGGTAAGGCGGAATTGTCTCAACAAATCTGATGGAGAAATCCAAATGATCGAAGTGACCCGCTACGCCATGCAGAATGGCGCCCGCTTCAACGACCGCACGCAGGAGCTTTCGCTGTTCGCCGCTTGCGGTGCGCTGGCGAAATTCCTCGCGGTGACGGACACCGTCTGCCACCCGCTCACCGAGAAGCCCACCGAGCTCGAGCTCTGGGGCATGGGTCCGATGTACGACGAGTTCGTCATCTTCCGGGGCAGCGAGGAGGAGATGGCCGGCATCTACAAGATGCTGAAGCTCAACCTCGAGCGCGACTATCTGCGCGAGGCGCTCGTCGAGCGGCTCAAGACCCTGTCGCGCTTGCTGGAGATGCGCATCAGCCCCCGCATGCCCAATGGCGTCGGCACGCGCCATCTCTCGCTGATGCTGATGTCGGGCAACGCCAACGCCGACGACTACGAGCACCTGCCCTTCCTGGTCGCCAACCTGGACGAGCTGGTGGCGGCGCTGGAACTCTGGATGGAAGAGCAAGCGTGCGGTCGCCAGACCCCGCTGTTCGGCATCCTGCGCCCGACCCGCAAGGCGGCCTGACCCGAGCGCGCGTCGGCGCTCAAGCCTGTCCCAAGCAGGTACATCCGTTTACCGCAGGTGGTGGCGTGGCAAAGTGCGCCACTGCCTGTGGAGGCGGAGATTTTAGACGCAATGAAACGAAACTCGTGACCGCAGGCGAGAGCCTGCAATTTGATGGAGAGATTTAGAACCAACCCAACGAAAGCGAAGACAATGACCAGAAGCGGTCGCAAGAACTTCCATACCACAGGTACCCTTCCCGGACCAGCCATCCTCGGCAATCGCCCTCAATATGGCGACATTGCGCTGTGGCAATTGCCGAACGTCTCGGACGGCGAGCTGCAGTGCATCAAATCGGACCGGGTCGGTTTCACCTATTCAGTGCATCGTGGCGGAGTGTATGTCCACTCGGACCTGAACTCCGACTATGCCATCAGGCGTGTCTGGAAAAACCGGCACGCGGCTAAGGCTGTCGAGAAGGCGCGCCGCAAGCTCGCCTCCTACGGTGCATTGATTGGTCTGGATGAGTTGATCGCCGACGGATGGACCGTCGTTTGATCGCGTGTGTTCTCTTCAATCCGTTCAACAAGCGGAGGTTCGACAAATGAAGTGCAGGATGAACTGCGGTGCTTGCTGCATCGCCATCAGCATCAGCTCGCCGATTCCCGGGATGCCGCAAGGCAAACGGGCTGGAGAGAGGTGTCTGCATCTTCAGCCGGACAACCTCTGCGGGTTGTTCGGCAAGCCCGAGCGTCCCGCCGTCTGCTCCTCGTTTCAGCCCATGGCTGACACGTGCGGGCAGTCGCGCGCGGAGGCGTTCGCGCTGATCGAGGTGCTGGAGGCGGCTACGCGCCCCTCCTGATGCCTCGATGGCTGCTGCGTGAGTGGTAGCACCTGCGGTGCCGGCGTGGCACTGCCGAAAGCAAGTTGGCAAGACGTGGACGCCGGGTTTCGACTCGGCGTCCGTGCCTGGCCGGCCCAAATAACAACAGAGGCGACGCCGCTCGGGATGGCAGGTGTGGAGCGTATCCACGCAGGCCATTCGCAAGCAGCGTGAAGCCTTGAGCGCAATGCGGACTACACATTCGCAAAGCGAGGGAGATAACTATGCCAAATAAAGAAACCATCGCTGTCGTTCTCGGCAGCGGTTTGGCGGCTGACGGTAGCGCTCACCCCGTTACGAAGCAGCGTGCCCTATCCGCCGCGCAGTTCATGCGCGAAAACAAATCGGTCAAGCTCATCTGCTCCGGCAGCCGTCCTCCGGACGACGACGGAAAGCACGGCTCGACCGAGGCTCAGGTGATGGCCGACATCATCAAAGAAGAAGGCATCGACCGTTCGCGGTTGCTGCTCGAAGACCAGTCCTTCGACTCGCTGGGCAACGCCGTGTTCACCGCACGACGTTTTCTCGCGCAGCACGAAGGGGGTATTCTCTATGTGATCACCAACGACTTCCATATGCCGCGCGCCCTGTACATCTTCAGTCAGGTGCTCGGCTCCGGATGGCAGGTGGTTGCATACGGAGTGCCCGACTGGCACGAAGAAGATCGCCAGCCCGGCGCGCCGGCGGCGATGGAACGTGCCAGGGCATTCTTCGCCGGTATCACCCCCGGTGACCTGGATGCCGCACAAAGTTGAACTATCAGCCAAGCGGAAATTGGAGAAATCAACTATGTCGAAAATCGTCGCACGCAAGGTGAGCAGCAGTGTCGGCAACGTGAAGGGCATCGAGGTGCCGGTCGAACTGGAGCCGCTCGGACAAGGTCAGCGTTTCCGCTGGCTCTGCGTCCTCGGCTTCACCGCCATCTTCATCGCCTCGCTCTTGATTCCCACCATCCTCTTGCAGGGCGTTTTCAACAAGACCGTCCTGGACGGCGAGGTTTGGCGCGTCATCACCTACGCCTTCCTGCACGGCGGCTGGGTGCATCTGGCGATGAACATGCTGGCGCTTTTCGTGTTCGCCCGCGTGGTCCAGATGCACTACGGACGCACCGGCATGGTGGCGCTGTTCTTCGTCACGTCGGTCTTCGCCGTCGTGCCGGAGCTGCTCTTCCGTCCGGAAGTGCAGATGGTGGGCGCCTCGGGCGGACTGATGGGCTTCTGGGGTGCACAAGTGGCGGCGGCGATTCGCCTTCGCGAAGTGCCCAAGACGTTCCGGAAGCTGACCGAGCAGCTCAGCCTGGGAACGCTCGTCACCTACTTCGCCGTGCAGGTCGTGCTCGACCACGTCATTCCCAATGTCGCCTACTGGGCGCATCTGGGCGGCTTCGCCTCCGGACTCGCCTTGGGTGCCGTTCTGCCTCTCTACGGGGCGTCGCGCGTCTTCATCTCGCGGCGTCAAGCTGTGAGCGTGAAGAAGGTGACGGTGCACGACGTCGTCGGCTCCAGCGACAACGATCGCTTTCAGGAAGTCGTCGTGGCTCTCCAGCCCGGCTTCGACCCGCAGCGTGATTTCGTCGTTCGTGAGCATGATCGGCTGGGCGCCTTCGACCGGCGCTACACGACCAGCGAAGTGATGGCCGGCCGCATGCCTTTCGCCAACACGGCGGAGTGGCAGCAGCGCGTGCTTCTCGCTTCGTCGGACATGGTGGAAGGCATCGGCGGCCCGCAGAAGGTCATCGATGTCGCCGACGAAGCCCTGCGCGACCATCTGGCCGCGCAGAAGGCGAAGGCTTCGTCTTCAAAGTAAGAACGGATGCGGGCTCGCCTCGCGTCCAGAAAATGTCGCCCGAGTACTGCCAAGTCCTCGGGTCTGGAAGTGAAGGACGAGCCCGAGTCTGATACCGCATGCGGTGTCGGGCGTGGCTCGATGATTTGACCGTCTCAGCCTAATATGGAGAAAGTCTATGATTCGCATTCTCATGACCCGCAAGCGCGACCGCGAGGAGTTCGACTTCGGCGCGCGTGACGTGACACCCACCGCGGCGCTGTCGACCCTGATGTGGTCGGAGCTTGGTTTCGGCGGCAACATCACCGAAGCCACGGGCACGAAGCTCACCGTCGTGACGCGCGTGCTCGCCTGCATCGACACCACGGTGTTCGAGGGCAGCCAGGAGGAGATGCGCATCCTCAACGAGGCTGCGTATTACTACCTCAAAGCCTGCCAGCAAGAGGAGACCGTCATCGACGGCGTTCTCGCCGACCTGGCTCGGATTCCCGACGGCAAGGGCGGCGTTCCGCTCATCATCAACATGGCGGCGCCGATGCTCATCGGCCGCAACCGGTTGGCGCTGGCAACGATGATGGCGCTCGGCATCACCGCCGAGTCCGACATCGATGCCGGCATGGCGCTGGGGATCAACGACCTGGTGGCTGTCTATCAGCTCATGCAGGAGTGCCCGGGTTCGTCCTTCGCCGAAATGGTGGAGGCGACCTCGGTGCCCAAGGCGGCGTAGCTCAACTCGTTCATTGCGAAAGGGAGGCATGCATGTTCATCTCTCTGGAACTGCCCGGCGGTGACAAGCACGTCACTCTCTTCGCTCTCAATCTCGAGGGCGATGAGGGTTTTGACCAGTGCCGTCCATCCGTCACTGCCTGGTACGCGGACCGCAGTCGCGTCGGCATGGCAGTCAACGCTGCCAACCGCGCGCTCGCCGGCGACCAGCACAAGCTCATCTCGACCATCTTCAACCAGTTCGCCTGGGAAGGAACGTCGGGCTGGGAGTATTGGTCGCACGACTTCGACAAGGTGCTCAAGCACGCGCTCGTCGTCGCCGCCGCTTTGGAGGTCCCGCTGCACGTGCACAAATCCTTCGATGCGCATCTGCTCGATGCGGCTGAGAAGGCGGGCATCAAGCTCGACTTCGTGGGCGCCAAGCGTGTTGCGCAGAAGGACGTGAAGGTCCGCGAATTCGAGTACACGAACCGCAGGCTCGACAGGGGCGAGTACATCGAGCTCGTCAATGTCGTGCTGCCCGAAGGTACGCCGACGGTCGACATCGACTGGTAGGCTGACTGGTCGGCAGTCGCGCGCAGGCAGCCGGTCAAATGGAGAGTGCAGATTCGAGATGCCGCGAGGCTCTCGGGTTTGCTTCCTCTCCGTTTGACTTTTGGCGCCGTTGCAACTAAATGAAGTAGTAGTATCTGGTTGGCGCTCGCTCAAACGGGCGTAGTCAAGCGCGTTTTACCACTATGGCCAGTATAAATTCGAATTTTTACGGGCCACAGTGGTAAACAGCGAATTACCATCAATCGTTCAATCATGTTGTACTATGCAATGTAGCATTAGCGTGGTCGAAGAATATTGGAGGCGCTCGAAGAAAGGCAGCGGCACTGCATCGACATCATCCGTCGCACATTACCGCTGCTTGCTTTGCAATTTCCCGCCGACATTCGCGCCGGCATTCCACCGGCATTCCCATCGGCATTCCCGCCGGCATTCCCGCCGGCGGGCGCTGTTGTGACATTCCGTACAGCGATTCCGAAAGTTGCGCGGCACTGCCGTTGGTGTGAATGTGGTATCGCATCCGGTGCAGAAGCCTGCTAATTTTTGCCCTCGTCCATCATCGCAATCAAGCACCTGGAGGCATATAACGAACGGCATCCTTTCAACAGGCTTTCGATGGTTTTCACTGGATTCAAATGGGTTAAAATAGCGTCAGGTTGAAACAGAATGACGGCAAGACCAATCCTGGTAAGTATTAGATGTGGTTGGCAGTGGTTAATACAGGTTGTCTCGAACTGAAATAGAAGTTTCTGCAACGGAGCTGTTTTTTGACTGACAGATACGAAATCACCAAGCGCAGCCTGAAGAAGTATCTTTTCAACGACTTCCTCGCTTCCATAGTCGTTTTCCTCGTCGCTCTGCCGCTCTGCATGGGTATCTCCATCGCTGCAGGATTGCCGGTTTCCGCCGGGATTATTACCGGCGTCGTCGGCGGCATAGTCGTTTCGCTGCTCTCCGGCTGCGCGCTGCAAGTGAGCGGTCCCGCCGCCGGACTTGTAGTAGTCGTCATCGAACTCATTCAGCAGCATGGCATCGAGAGTTTGGGTTTGATCATCATGCTGGCCGGCACCATTCAAGTGGTGGCCGGATTTGCCGGACTGGGGCAATGGTTCAGAGCCGTACCGCCGTCGGTCATCCACGGCATGCTCTCCGGCATAGGCGTTTTGCTCATGCTCAGCCAGTTTCACGTGATGGTCGACGATTCGCCCAAAGGTGAAGCTTGGAAGAACCTGATCTCGATTCCGGAAGCCGTGTACAAAGGTGTCGTTGTCGGCGAGGGCACAAGCCATCACCTGGCAGCGATGATCGGTGTTTGCACCATCATGGCTGTAATTATCTGGGACAAACTGCCGCTGCACAAATTGCCCGTTAAATGGATCTCGCACATCCCCGGCGCGCTTGTGGCGATCGTCGCGGCCACAGCAATCGACGGCATTTTCAACCTGCCGATCAAACACGTCGAGTTGCCCGGCAATCTTCTGTCCGATCTGCGTTTACCCTCTCTGGCAGGCTTCGCGCGCATGACCAATGTCGACTTGCTCGTCGATGCAGTCGCCGTTGCCTTCATCGCCACCGCCGAAACCATGCTCACCGCCACCGCCATCGACAAATTGGCGGTTGGGCACAGAACCAAATACGACAAAGAAATGAAAGCGCAGGGTGTGGGAAACATCATCTGCGGCTTGATCGGCGTGTTGCCGATGACGGGCGTTATCGTCAGAAGCGGCGTCAACGTAAAAGCGGGAGGTAAGACAAAACTGTCCGCTTTTCTGCACGGCGTCTGGCTCCTGGCTTTCGTCACCTGCTTGCCGGGCATCGTTCGTCTTGTGCCAATCTCCAGCCTGGCCGCCCTGCTGGTTTTGACCGGCTACAAATTGGTTTTTTCCAATGAAGCAAAAGAACTGAAAAAATTCGGCAAAGGCGAAATGTCGATCTTCTTCGTCACCATGTTCTCCATTGTATTCATCGACCTTTTGACTGGTGTTCTGGTCGGTGTTTTGCTCAGCATCGCCAAGTTGCTCTATCACTTCTCGCACCTCAATGTCCGCATAGACAGCGAGGATAGGCGCCACAAGACCAGCCTTTATCTGAGCGGCGCCGCTACATTCCTGTCGCTGCCGAAATTGGCCGCAGCTATCGAAGACGTGCCCGCCGACAGCGAATTGCACGTGCATCTGGAAGACGTCGATTACATCGATCACGCTTGCCTGGACTTGCTGATGACATGGGATAAACAGCACCGCGCCTCGGGCGGCAATCTGGTTATCGACTGGGGAACGCTGGGCGCCATGTACCGCGACCGCCGTCGCTCTCCACGCGGAAACAGACCGTCAGTCGAGGCTGCCACGCCTTCGGAACTCATGGAAATTCTTCAGGACGACGACGATGACATGCCGGCACCAGCCGCAGCCGGCGACGGAAAAGCGCCACCGGCAGCGGTTGCTGCGACTGCAGCGGAGGCGGTAGCGTCAGAGACGGCTGCGTCAGCGGCCACTGCAACTGCGACAGCGCCGGCGGCAGTCGTGCAAGACGGCAACAGCGAAGTCGACGAGAAATCCAAAGTTTAAACCTGGCGATTCAGGACTAGTTCAGAAGCGCGCAATGATAATGCCTTTGCGAACCGGCAGAGGTGAGAACACTATGAGCGTGTTGGAAGTGGCGAGACCATTGGCGAGAGGCGCGGTGCGGCTTGCCGAGCATCTCAATCTGGTCGGCATTGCCAAAACAGCGGCCAGCGGGGCTGATGATGTTTCCGCCTTGATGGCTTCCCTGGGTGAAACTCCGAGTCTTCTGCAAATGGCTAATTTAGCGGGTGCGCGTCAAAGGTTCGGGCAAGAGGCGCTGGAGGTTTTTGCGCACGGTACCACGCGCAGCAGTTTGGATGAGCTCGTGAAAACGCAAGGCGCCAGGCTTTCGGAGCACGGAGGCAATTTCGCCGGCAGGTTTTTCGCTGCTTTGAAAGTTGATGTTGCAGAGGAATTTGCGGCACGCTCCGCGCTGCGCTCCGGCGGCGAGCCAGGCATTGTCGGGCTGGCAATACCGAAGAGAATTACGGATGTTCTGGAGAGAAACCGCTGGATGCTGACGCGCAAAATCGACGATCGGCAAGGATTGGAAACGGTGTTCCAGCCGGGCGCAATGAATACGCTGCGCAAGCAGGGCTATTTCTTCGACATGTCGAAGATTCTGGAAGTGAGCAGAAGTCTGCGGTGACCGCCGCCCGCAGGTCTCGCGCCTCCTTCTTCTTCTCCTCCTTCTTCTCCGCCTCCGCCTCCGCCTCCGCCTCCGCCTCCGCCTCCGCCTCCGCCTCCGCCTCCGCCTCCGCCTCCGCCTCCGCCTCCGCCTCCGCCTCCGCCTCCGCCTCCGCCTCCTCCTCCTGGGTT
>JADYYD010000289.1 GCA_020853845.1 Candidatus Melainabacteria bacterium | reverse complement strand
GTGACTAGATCTTGATGTAGCGTCCCGACGTCCACCAGGAGCCACCGGCTCCGACCAGAACGCCCAATCCAAGCATGACTCCGAATGTTTGCCAGAGTCCGTATTCCAAATTTTTGGCAAGGAAAGGAGCGATGCTTACAAGCTGATCGGTAACGTACGGATCGAGATACAAGTGAACACCGGACAAGACCAAAATGGCCACTAGCGCGGAACCCGCTCCGTATGTCGCTCCCTGCAAGATAAACGGTCCTTTTATATAGAACGGGCTGACACCCATCAAACTCAAAATTTCTATTTCTCTTTGCCGTGATTCAATTAGCAAGTGAATTGTATTACCTATTACAGTCAGCGTGGCCGCTGATAAAGCCGCTGTTATTGCGAATCCGGCGAGTTCTATAAAGTGGCGCAAATCATTGATCTTGCGTGCCACTTTCAATGGATAGCGAATATTTTCCACGGCTCCGAGCAGTTTCACTTTGGCAGCGACCGCCTCTACGGATTGAGGGTTGCTTGCTCGAATGTGCAGAGTGTTCGGCAGGGGATTGGCTAAAGATGCTACTTTGAAGGTCGATTTCATTTCGTCCCAGGCAACATCTTTGGTGACGATCTCGACCAGTTGCACTTCAGGAATCTGGCTGATCTCGCGTGCCACTCGTTTGGGCTGGAAGCCGTCTTTCAGATAAGCAGAAATTTCCAACTGTGAACCGCAGGCTGTGACGACGTTCTTCAGCGTCATCGTCAGTTGCAGTATGCCACCAAATATGGTGAGGGCGATAGCAAGAATGCTGACTACCAACCAATTGGACCAGCCGGATCTTTTCACACCGATGCCGGTCTCAATGATAACTCTGAAGAATATTCGCAAATGTCTCATACGTTGAGATTTGGCTCCAGTTCGTAAACACCGCTGTCTACATCCGACACGATTTCGCCGCCCTTAAGGTAAATTACGCGTCTGCGCAGCGCGTTGACGATTGTCGTATCGTGAGTCGAGATAAACACTGTTGTGCCGCGCTCGGCGATACGCTCGAGCAACTGCACGATTTCCAAAGAGGTGGCCGGGTCGAGGTTGCCTGTCGGTTCGTCGGCAAGCAGGACGGGCGGTCCGTTGACGATGGCGCGGGCGATGCCGACACGCTGTTGTTCGCCGCCGGAAAGTTCATCCGGATACGCGTCGCCTTTGTGCTCGAGGCTTACTACTGAAAGCGCGCTTTGCACGCGTTTTGCCACTTCTTTCTCATCAACGCCGAGCGCTCTCAAAATGTAAGCGACATTATTGAAAACAGTCTGCCGTGGCAAAAGTTTGTAATCTTGAAAAATAGTTCCCAAACGGCGGCGCAGGAGCGGTACCTGACGTTTGTGCAAGCGGTTCAGATTGACGCCGCCGACGAAGACGCTGCCTGATGTGGGCGTTTCTTCCCTGTAGAGAAGACGCATGAGGGTCGATTTGCCGGCGCCGGAAGGTCCGACAAGAAAAGCAAATTCGCCCAGGGCAATGTGCAAATTCACATTGATAAGCGCCGGTCTGCCGCCATAGTCTTTGGTGACGTTCTGTAGGCGAATCACTGTTCAGAATCTCTCTTCAGAGCGCAAATACGTGCTCTATGCGTCGGATGGGCATGTGTTCTTTTGGTGAACATCAATTGCATATTCGTTAGCTACTTCCGGCGAAAAATCCCGTATTGAAGTGCCGGGCAATGATAACACAGTAGTCAGAAGGAAACTTTTGAAGACTCCAATCTTCACGGTCTTAATGGTTAAGCGCATCTTCGCTTTGAGCCGGGCGGACCTGGCTGGCAAAGAAGCAAGTTGAGCATAAACCCTGAGAGCCGTACAGCATTGGGCTCGGATCCGCGCATAACTGGCAACGGGTGGTGACATTGGCCTCCATCCATTTGCGGGCCCTTAGTTCCTTTTCATATAAACCGACAATACGATCGTGAATTTGTGAATTTTCACCGTCGGCTGCTGTTAACCGCGTCTTAAGCGCCTGTATTTCCGCCAGTTCTTCTTCGCAAAGGACGACTGAAGACAATTCCGCCGCGCCGGGTGTGTTGTCGTGTCGCTTTTGTCTGATTGCCTCGACGGCTGCTCCATAGTTTTGAGTCTCTTCTTTTTTATGGAAATGCTTCATGTCAAAACGCATTCCGCGTATTTCAATGCCAAGCCCATTTCCTGCAATTCGCAATCTCTTGACTAGCTGGCTGCGCATCAGGCTGAGCTCCTGACCAACTGAGGCATCGCTTACTGAAATGACCATGCTGCCTTCGTGATCGATGAAAAGAGGTCTGGATTTGGAAGCGAACGGCTCTCCCACGACTGTTGGCCAGAGCCCCATCAGAGTGTGCTCTTTCAGTCGTTTATCGAGATTCAGCGACGAGACCAGTGAGTTCAATACGGAGTTGACACTCGACATGGAGCGTTTTTTGCCGCCGTACCTGGAATTACCCATGCGTTACTCCTCAATCGACAATTTATAAGTATGGTCCAGGTCACAGTCTTCGTGTGTCATCTGCTCCATAAACTAAATCAAAGAAAGGCGTGGCCCGGGATATCAAATTGCCTGTGCGCTATAATCAGCCGGAACAGCGGTTTTCGCCGGTTTTAGCTGCCTTTCGCGGCGGCAATCGTTCACCTCGATTATTTACTTCGTCATAGGATTTCAGTCAGTGCCAGGCATTAACACCATTCAAGAGTTGAAGAGACGCTTCAAGCCAGAGGCTGCGCGCAACGTCACCGCTACTTATCTTTTCGCCATTCGCGGGCAGGACGGGTCCATGGTGCTGACAAAAATCAATGACGGGGCTGTCGAATTCGAGGATGTGAGCAACGACACAAATGCCAATGGCAAAGCCGATTGTGTAATCTCAGTCAATTCGGATGATTTGAAGCAGATTCTCGATGGCAATATGTCGGCGATGACTGCGGCTTTGTCCGGTGTCCTGGCAATTGAAGGCGAGTTGGGACTGGCGATGCAACTCGTTCCCATCTTCTTCGATGGACAATCGTTGATGTAATTCCGGCTTTTGGAAACAGCTATTTCGCCAGCGAGTTTTCCGCAATAGCACTCAGCATCACATCTGGTGGCACAGACTTATCCGTCCAATATTCAAATGCGAGAGCGGCTTGCCGCGCCAGCATTTCAAGGCCGTCAACAGCAGCAATACCATGCTTTTGCGCAGCGGCGATCATTGGAGTCGGCTGATTATTTTTCGAATAAACCATATCAAAGAAAAACGCCCGCTCTCCGGCTCGTTTGAACATGGCGTCGACCCAGGCGGGAAGCTCGCTTGAAGCTTGCCCCATCGGTGTGCAATTGACGATCAACTGCGGCACATCATGTTCTTCTTGAATGAAATCTTCGCTGCGGATCATGTTGAACGTTTCACCGGCAATCAGTTTGTCACCACAGAAAAAGTCAGACAGTGTGTGTTTTTCCGGATTGCGCACGAGAAGTTTTACATCAGAAAAACCAAAATCGACAAGTGCGGCGATCGCTGATCTGGAAGCGCCCCCGGCTCCAAGAATCAGCGCTCTCAACCGATTTCGATTACCGAAATTCTTCTCGAGCGCTTGTTTGAAGGCGGGCAGGTCTGTGTTGTGCCCGATCATTTTTCCATCAGCATGGATTTTTACTGCATTGACTGCTCGCGTTCTTACCGCATCTTCGCTCTTTCCAATGCAACGCGCATAAATTGCTCCTTTGTGCGGAATGGTCACATTGAAGCCGGCATATCCATCCTTGTGCATTGAGGATAGCTTCTCATCGAGATCTTCTTCCACCACATCTATGAGGCGATAATCGCCATTTCTGCCGATATATTTCATGGCAGCAAGATGCATCGCCGGTGAAAGCGAGTGCGAGACAGGATGCCCGATCAAGCCAAGCAAAAGAAAGGCTTGCCCTTCACCCTGTGAGTTTTTGCCCGACAAATTCATGCCTGGCTTCTTTCCTCCGGCGGTTCGTTAATAAGAACCGGCCTGCTGGGTGGCTACCCGCATCCGCTTGATACCGGCTTCGGCTGCGGCTTGCATGATTGCGACAATATCCTTTTGTTTAGACTCGGCATCGGCATTGACCGTGCAGGCGACGTCTTTCTTGCCCAGCTTTTTGAGCTGCTCTTCTATCTTTTCTTTGATCGCGGCCGGGTCATTACTAGGCACGAAGCGACCATTGATGGCAATCTGACCTGTCTCGTCCACGTCAATGAATATGCCTTTGCTCTCGTCGTCTTTCTTGGCGTTCTGAGTCTCAGGCGGCTTGATTTTGAGCTCCGACTTATCGATAAGTGGAGCAATCAAGATCATGATAACGAGCAGCACGAGAAACACGTCGGTCAACGGTGTAACGTTGATCTCTTCGAAATTCGAGCCTACATCTCCCATCGACATAAGTGCATCACCCCTTTGGAGTCAACTAAAAGGGAGACTTAGCGCGCTTGTGCCTGATGACCAGATTCCTCAGTGGCAACGAAGCTCAAGAAGAGGAGCTTCAGCAAAGAGAAGTCATCGTTGAATCTCTTGACGGTGTTGGTGTATGTGTTGTTGAACACAACCGCCATGATTGCAACGATAAGACCGTATCCGGTGGCGATCAGAGCTTTGGCTACACCGACGACTACTACGGGAGTACCGCCGCCTGCAGCGCCCAATTGGTCCAGCGTGAAGATAACGCCGACCACGGTTCCGAACAGTCCAAGGAATGGACAGGTGGCGCCGATGGTGCCGAGGATCGCCAGGTGTTTTTCCAATTTTCGTGTGACAAGACTGACAGTGATATCGAAAGCTTTAGAGAAGTCTTCTTTCTGTTCCGCCATGAGACGGACGCCTTCTTCGGCGACTTCGCCAACCACACCGCCAAGACGGCTGCATGTAGCTTGTGCTTTCTGCAACTGACCGCTTTCCAGCTCGCGTTGCAACTGATGAATGAATGAGGTTACATCGCGGCGATTCTTTTGGTAGTAAAGATATCGCTCAACTGTAACCGCAACTGTCAAGACCGAGCAGACCGTAATCGGAATGGATGCGAACCAGTCGTGGATCATGAAATCCAGGAAGTACGTAAAAAATTTGCTTTCCATTTCCTCTCCAATTAGATGCG
>JADYYD010000288.1 GCA_020853845.1 Candidatus Melainabacteria bacterium | reverse complement strand
ATGTCGCCTTTGGTCAGCGACAGTTTCTCACCACGCAATTCAGCCAGTTTTTCAAGCAATTTTTTCTCTTCGCCCGAAAGTCTGGTCGGTGTTTCTACAACAAGGTGAACGATTTGATCGCCACGTCTGGTTTCTTTGCGCTGTTGTCCTGTGAAACGCGGCACGCCCAGCCCCTTCATTTGCATGGTGGTGCCGGTCTGAGTGCCTGCGTTGATCTTGAGCGGTTTGGCGCCTTCCACTGTAGGCACCAAAATCTCGCCGCCAAGCGCAGCCAGAGCGTATCCAATCGGTTGGCGAATATGAATGGTCTCGCCGTCGCGAATGAATGTCTCATGCTCCTTGATGTGGAGCACGACAAAGAGGTCCCCGAAAGGCCCGCCTTTGCGCCCTTTATCGCCGCCCGCCTGCACACGCAAGCGCGTTCCGGCGTCGATGCCGGCGGGAATTTTGATTTGAAACTCGCGCTGCTTGCGCACGAGAGCTTCACCTTTGCAGTCTTTGCAAGGCTTGTCGATTTTGCTGCCGGAACCCTGGCAAGCTGGGCAGGAAACTACTCTCAGAGCCTGACCGAAAAATGTGTTGATTACTTGCTGCACTTGCCCGACGCCTGCGCATGTCACGCACGGCACTGGATTGCTGCCGGGCGCAGCACCCGATCCGTTGCAGCCTTCGCAATCTTCAAGTCGGCGCACGATGACTGTTTTATCGGTTCCGAAAACCGCATCCAAGAAATCGATTTCGAGATCGAATTTCAGATGCGCGCCTTGCTCAGGCCCTCCTCGTCTGCCGCCACGGAATGAACCACCGCCGCCACCGAAGAAAGAATCGAGCATGTCGACGATGTCGTCCATGCCGAAGCTGGAGAAATTGCTGAAGTCGAAATTGTCGAAACCTTGACCGGCTCCCTTTACGCCTTCGTGGCCGTAGCGATCATAATTGGCGCGCTTATTGGCGTCGGAGAGAACTTCATACGCCTCGGCCAATTCTTTGAACGCTTGCTCGTCGCCGCTGTCCTTATTGTCCGGATGCAAGTGGCGAGCCTTGTTGCGAAAAGACTTTTTGATCTCTTCTGCGGTCGCACTTTTCGATACACCTAAGGTTTCGTAGTAGTCCTTTTTGTTTGTCATAGTAGCCATCGTGATACCTTATTCGCCCCCACTAAGTTTGGCGCGCCGCATCCAATGCATCTTTTGCATCTTTAGGATCGCTGCCTTGAACCGGCTTCTTATTGCCGCCGTCTGTCAAAGAGTTTTTGCACTCCTGTAAAAGCGAGCCGAGCGAGTTGAGCTCAGACTTCACACTCTCCGGATTTCCGCCTTCCATTGTCTTTTTCATCATCGCGCCGGCTTTTGCGAGCCGATCGATCAAAATGACATCGAGATTGGAATTCTGCTGAATAAAAGTTTCTACTTCTTTGATTGTCGACTCTGCCTGAATAAGCAGTTCCGGTTTGATTTGCCCCGGCTCGCCCAACTCGATAGGCACCGACTCTTGCATAGAATTCTTTTTCTTCGTCGAGGGCGGCACGGTCTGCCTGCCGCTCGTGTGAATGGCGCGCCCCAGCTCGAGCAGAGCCACATCAAGTCCGGCTTTGAAAGACTTCAGGTCTTCCAGATTCTCGCGTTCGAGCGCTTCCTTGACCGACTGCATCGAGCGCCTGACTTTTTCTACAACGGACTTCTCAACGCGGTCGCCATATTTTTCGATGGTGCGCTCAGCCTCTCCGTAAAGCGCTTCGGCTTGCACGGTGGTGGAAACCTTTTCTTTCGTGAGGCGATCTTGATCGGCGAACTGCTCCGCTTCTTTTTGCAAAGCCTCCACTTCATCCGGAGTCAGACCGGTGCTGCGCTGAACGGTGATCGAATGTTTGATTCCAGAGCCGTGGTCGCGAGCGGAGCAGTGCAAAATTCCGTCGGCATCGATGTCGAACGTGACTTCGATCTTGGGCACCGAACGTGGTGCTGGTGGAATTCCTGCCAGGTGAAATTTAGCAAGCGACATATTCGCATTTGCGACTTCTCTTTCGCCCTGAAGAACATGCACTTCAACGGATGTCTGCCCGTCTTCGGTGGTGGTAAACGTCATGGTGCGGCTGGTGGGAATGGTCGTGTTGCGCTCGATAATGCGAGTGAACAAGCCTCCCGCCGTCTCGATTCCCAGAGAAAGCGGCGTGACATCAAGAAGCAGTACGTCCTGCACGTCACCGGCAAGAATCGATGCTTGAATTGCAGCGCCCAGCGCGACGGCTTCATCGGGATTGACTGATTTCGATGGATCTTTGCCGAAAAATCTGCGGATGCTGTCTTGAACCGCGGGTATGCGTGTCGAGCCGCCGACAAGAATAATTTGATCGATGCTGTCCGGGGCCAGTCCGGCATCTTCGAGAGCCTGATTGAGCGGTCCGAGCGTCGCTTCGACAAGATGGTGGCTGAGTTCGTTGAATTTGGTTCGAGCAAGTGTTGCTTGAAGATGCCGCGGTCCTGAAGCATCGGCGGTCAAGAACGGCAGATTCACCTCGGTGGAAATAGCGGAGGAAAGCTCAATCTTCGCTTTCTCTGCGGTTTCCTTAAGCCGTTGCTTAGCCATCAAGTCATTCGAGATGTCGATACCGGTGTTGGTGCGAAACTCTGCAATTAGCCAATCGATGATGCATTGATCGAAATCGTCGCCGCCCAATCTGTTGTTGCCGCTGGTCGCTTTTACTTCGAAAACGCCATCGGTTATCTCGAGAATTGAAACGTCGAAAGTGCCGCCGCCCAGGTCGAAAACCAAAATGGTGGCATGCTCGGATAGACGGTTTAAACCATACGCAAGCGCAGAGGCAGTCGGCTCGTTGATAATGCGCATTACATCAAGTCCGGCTATTTGACCGGCGTCACGAGTAGCCTGGCGCTGCAGATCATTAAAATACGCAGGCACCGTAATTACTGCGCGGCTGATTGTTTCACCAAGATATGCTTCCGCATCCGCTTTCAGCTTTTGCAAAATCATTGCTGAAATCTGCTCGGGACTGTTGTCTACACCGTCGATGTTGACGCGGTAATTAGTGCCCATCTCGCGTTTTATAGATTGCACCGTGCGCTGATGATTCGTAACCGCCTGGCGCTTGCCGAGTTCACCGACGAGGCGTTCGCCCGCCTTGGTAAACGCCACCACCGACGGTGTGGTGCGCGCGCCTTCGGAATTCTGCACGATTGCGGGACTGCCACCTTCCATTATGGCTACGCACGAGAAGGTGGTGCCGAGATCTATGCCGATGATCCGGTCACTAGTCATCAGATACCTTTGCGGGCTGGGCTTCAGTTATGTCTTCGGTCGGAGCGTTCGCGTCCTCTTCCGAAATTTCATAAACCTGCACCGAATCTTCCGATCCCTTGTCTGACTCTGACTCTGTCTCTGCCTCAGTCTCAGCCGCAGGAGCCGTGAGCTCGACTGCCGGCAACTCATCGGACGCCGGGATGTTGATATCAACGGTTTCAGTTCCGGCGCGCTTGTTCTCGTCTTTCTTGACGAGGTTTTTCAAAGCTTTTCCAGTGGACTGTGCTTCAGCCTTTTCAGCCGGTGCTGCTTCCGCCGGTGCTGGTTCGGCGGCAGCTGCTGGTTCGGCAGGCGCTGCTACACCTTCTGCTGCCGCTACATCATTCACCCAGTCGGGAGCAGGCGACGTGGCTTCGGCTTCCGGCTCTGCTGCCGGTGCCGGCGGGGGAGCGGCAGTTTCAGCTTCCGGCTCTGCCGCCGGTGCCGGAGGTGGTGCGGCCGCGGTTGCAGCTTTGGCAGCTTCCTGCGCAGCCGCTTCTTCTTCAGAAAGTGTTGCCGTTACGTTGACCAGAGCCGGTCTGAGCACGCGGTCTTTAAACATAAATCCGCGGCGAAGCTCATGAATAACGGTTGAATCCGGATATTCGTTGGTTTTGATTTCTTGAACAGGCTCGTGCAAACGAGGATCGAAAGGCTCACCGATGACCGTGAGCGGCTTGGCGCCTACCTGTTCGAGACAACGAGTAAATGAATTGGCGCATAACTTGAACGCTTCGAGAATCGCCTTCGCTTCCATGTTGGCATTGAGCGTCATCTGCGCTCTGTCGAGGTCGTCGAGCGCCGGTAAGATTGCTTCGATGGCGCGCAATGCACCATTGGAGGAGAATTCTTCGCGTTCTTTATCAAGGCGGCGGCGATAATTTTCAAAATCGGCAGCCAGTCGCTTCATGTGCGATTCGGTTTCAGCGCCCTTGGTTTCCAATTCCGCAACTTGCTGCTCCAAATCACGGATACGCTGTTGGTCGGCTGCGGACGACTGTCCACTGCCTGCCGGTCTGCCCATGTCCATGCCAAAATCTTCCGGAGCGGCATCCTCGCCAGCGTACATTGCACGGTAGAACGCCTTGGCGGCGCTCATTCGACCGCCTTTCTCCTCTTCCTTCTTGGGTGGAGGGGCGTCCGCAACCGGCTCGCTGGCGCCGTTTGTCGGTGCCGCTGCTGCCTCTTGCCCATCGGCTTCGGGTGTGGCGTTCTTATCTTCGTCTTCCGTGGCCATTCAACCGGTCTCCCAGACTAATCTTGACATGCGCTCGGATATTTCATCCGAAGCTAAAGTAATTTCTCAACTTTCCAAGTACCGGATCACCGGTCGGAATTTGATTGATTCGCGTGCAGGTGGGCGAGGTCAGGCCGTGCCCGCCGGGCGCCACATGAAGAATCCCCCCTCAGAAGACTCCTCATATAATTCTAGGGTATTGATGACCTATTCTTGCTAGATTTGTCATTTAACAATATATGTCGTTATGCTTGGCGACTAACTTGAAATCTCAACGGCAATCTGGAGTGGGACGTGGCAACCTATCTTGAACCACAAGCGCGCCTGGCTATTTACGCTCAGGGCGAGTTTGGAAAAAAACATGCAAAGACGGCAGAGGGCGTAATCAGATATGGACGAAACCCAATTGCGGCGGTCATTGACAAAGAATTGTCCGGTAAAAGCGTGCGCGATGCGGTTGGTTTGAACTGCGATGCGCCGATTGTCTCGTCGGTGGGAGATTCGCTGCAACATAAGCCGACAGCACTGCTGCTGGGCACGGCCTGGACCGGCGGAAAGCTGCCGCCACAATGGCGCAGGGACATTATCGATGCACTGGAATCCGGCATGGACATAGTGAATGGACTGCATGACTTTTTGGAAAATGACGAAGAAATTGCATCGATAGCCAAACGGCTCAACAGGCGGCTCTTCGATGTTCGCAAACCGCCAATGCCTTTGCCGGTAGGGGCAGGACTCGCAAAAGATCTAAAGCAGCATGTCGTCTTGACGGTGGGGACAGACTGCTCGGTCGGCAAAATGACGGCATCGCTGGAGTTGGACGCCGAAGCCCGGCAAAGAGGCAAGAAAAGCCGCTTTGTTGCCACCGGACAAACAGGCATCATGATTTGCGGGCAAGGCATCGCCATCGACCGTGTCATAGGCGATTTCATGGCTGGTGCCACAGAGCAAATGGTTTTGGAAGCGGCAAAGGAGCACGATTACGTTTTTGTCGAAGGGCAGGGCTCGCTCTCGCACCCGGGATTTTCGGGTGTAAGCCTGGCTTTGATTCACGGCTCGGCGCCGAAGACAATGATCCTTGTCACCAAGGCGACTAAAACAAATATTTGCGAATTGCCCCTGCCTCTGCCGTCTTTGACCACCACGATCAAAGCCAATGAGCACATGGCATCACTTCTCAGACCGTCCAAAGTGGTTGGCATCGCCATGAACACATGGGGTATGAGCAAAGAAGATGCCGACCGAGCCATAGCAAAAGCACGCGAGGAAACCGGGCTGCCATGCCAGGATCCGGTTCGTGACGGTGTCAAAGAACTTTTCGATGCGATCATCGCCAATGAGGAGAATACAAAGTGAAGACAACAACACGCGCTATCAATCTCAGTTTCGAACCTCTCGAAATGACGACAACGCATCCCTTCGGGATTTCATACGGCACTTCGGTAAAAACGCACAATGTTCTGGTCAAGCTCGAATATCAAGGACTGACCGGTCTGGGCGAAGCGGCACCGGCGGAGTATCACAATGAAAGCCAGGCGACAGTGCAAGCGGTTCTCGGCACTTTCGCAAAAGAAGACATTCTGGGCGACGATCCATTTGCTATAGCGGAAATCGCTCGCCGCATGGATAAATCAATTGCCGGCAATGCCGCAGCAAAAGCAGCAGTCGAGATGGCATTGCATGATCTCTGCGGCAAAGTTTTGAGTTGCCCGACTTACAAAATGCTGGGTCTTTCTCACTTGCAAGCACCGATCACGGATTTCACCATCGGCATTGCCGACCCTGAGATGATCGAGAAAAAGACACATGAAGCGGTCAATCAAGGTTATAAAGTTCTCAAAGTAAAGCAAGGCACTTCATACGATCACGAGATCATAAAAAGAGTGCGAAAAGCGGCGCCGGATCTGCCGCTGCGCGTAGATGCCAACGGCGGCTGGACACCTAAGCGTGCTATTGAAATGTCCAAATTCCTCCACGAAAACGGAGTGCAATTTATCGAACAACCTTTGCCGAAATATGCCCTATATGATGATTGGAAAATGGTCAAAGAAGGCTCGCCCATCCCGATTTATGCGGACGAGAGCATTTGCCGCTCCAACGATGTCGCACGTCTGGCTGGCGCCATAGATGGTGTCGTCGTCAAGCTGGCGAAAACGGGCGGATTGTTGGAGGCGTTGAAAGTCATTCACACTGCCAGAGCGCATTCGATGCAGATCATGTTCGGCTGCATGATCGAATCGTCGCTTGGCGTCACCGCTGCAGTGCACCTGGCGTCGCTCGTAGATCATCTCGATCTGGATGGTGCGCTATTGCTGTCCGATGACCCATATGTAGGCGCCGCTTACAATGACGGTTATATGAAACTGACAGATATGCCCGGTCTCGGCGTGGTTCCCAGATAGGGAAAATTTCGCATCAGCCCCAATTTTTGAGGCGTACTTTAATGCGCTCGATAGTGTGCTTGGAATAAAGGCGGAAAACCATAAATGGCGTTTTGCCCGCCACATTGGCAACGACAGGCTGGCTGGCCAAATCGCTAATCACCAACGTCGCGTACTTCATCATGTAAGTTAGTTCGGTGGTATCAGTAGTGAGAACAGAGCGCACCGCGATTTGTTCTCCACGTTGCGCCGCCAGAAGTTTCGTTGCCATATTCAACAATGTCTGACTGTATGAAACGAGCAGAACAAGGCTGCCGTCCTTCAAAGCTTGCACATGATCAAGTTCCTGGCGCGCCGGTTCTATATCGCAGACGATCAAACGCGTGCGATCCGAAATCAAATTTTCGAAAGCAAAAACGTGATAGAGACTGGTGATTACGAGAGAGTCGGGAATCCAGTCTTTATGCT
>JADYYD010000287.1 GCA_020853845.1 Candidatus Melainabacteria bacterium | reverse complement strand
TATTACCGAGGCGCGCTGACCATCAATTTGCTTGATGTGGATATGGTCAATTCCGACGTAAAAGTCAGACCGATGCTGGCCGGCAACGACTTCCACCAGCTCAAGGATGTCACCGACCATGCTCGCGAAAGCCGCGCCGTTGCGGCAGTCAATGCCAATTATTTCAAGTCGAACGGGACCCCTCTGGGCACTCTTATCATCGACGGTGAATGGGTGGCCGGTCCTCTCTTCGATCGAGTCTCCATGGGCTTCACACGTGACGGCTATGTGCGAATCGACCGGGTGAATTTGTTTGGGATTCTGAAGTCGTCCAACCCGGATGTTCCCACCGCCTGGATAAACAACATCAATCAGCCTCGGCGCACCGGCAGCCGTTTTGTTGCGTATACGCGTCGCTGGGGCAGCCATGTGCAATTGCCTTATGACGGCGTGCTTGTGGCAATCGATGCGCAAGGCAATGTTGTCGACAGCAACCCGCGCAACATGGGCATTCCGTGGGGCGGTTATGTGCTTTCCGATTCCAAAAACGGGGCCATTTCAAAACTTAAGCGCGGCGACACGGTCAGCATTTCCTGGAATACAAGGCCATCAGCGTGGGCTGATGTGGTCAACGCCGTGAGCGGCGGACCAACTCTTGTCAAAAACGGCAAGGTGCAGCTCGATTTGCAACAGCAGCACTTCACCAAGCGCTGGACCGGCTCTCAGATACATGCTCGCACCGCCGCTGGTGTCACTGCCGACAATCATTTGCTTCTCGTCACCATCGAAGGACCTCACACTATGTGGGATCTAGCCAAGTTCTTGCGCGACATGGGTGCTGTGGAAGCGCTAAACCTGGACGGCGGCGGCTCCACTACGATGGTCGTGGATGGCAAGGCGGTGACACGCGGAGCAAAAAATTCGCAAAGGCGCGTTGCCAGCTCAATCGTTCTTGTGGACGAGCGCATTGCATCGCAGAACTACCGCCCGTATAACGGTGCTTACAAGCCGCAAAGCGATATTTCTGACTTCCTGATGCCGGCTAAGGACGTCATGTCCAGCCTATCGGTCAGCTCCGAGTCTATGAGCACTCTGGGCCGCGACTATAGCGACTTCGGCTTCCAGGAGGATTTTTCCGAAGCGTTGCTTTCGGACAAATTGCTTCAGCCGCAACTGGAACACGATGCCGGCGCTGCACAATTCAAGTCGCTCGACAGCCAGCTCGAGAAAGGCGAGCTCAAATCGACAAGCAGCGTGTCCAGCCACACTTTCGCCGCTGCCAAAGCTGATCCCGGCAGTAAGCCGGCGGGCAAGGGTATGTTCAAAATGCCTTTTAAAAATCCTTTCAATCTCAACTTCCTGGGACGCAAGCGCGGTTAGGTATTTTGATTAACTAAAATTACCTTTGCGCCCGGCATAAACAACGGCAGGGCTGGCGGTACGCCGCCGCGGCCGGCAAATCTTCTCTAGCGCGCCAATAGGCTCAGTTAAATCGGTTGAGGGCTATTTATGCGCAAGCGCATAACCTTTGGATATGGTTCTGATCTACTGGAAATAAACGTATCGTCAATTCAAAATAGACACGAATCAGAGGATCCGATGATATGGAAAAATTTGCTGTGGGTGTCGACTTCGGCGGCACCAAAATATCAGCCGGTGTGGTCAACCTGGAATCCGGACGTCTTGTCGGAGCCGCCAAGAAGAAGACGCGGCAGGTTCAGGAACAGGATGACGTAATCAAACGCATTATCACGGTTGTCGACGATGCCATTGCCGAATCCGGCGTGGAAATGAAGAAGATAGCCGGTATCGGCATTGGTGCTGCCGGGATGGTCAATCGAGAGAAAGGCATCTTGCTTGCTGCAGTCAATATCGGGGCCAACGACGTGCCCTTGGCAGAGCCGCTTTCGAAGCACTACGGCTTGCCTTGCAAATTAGGCAATGACGTCGAAGTTGCCACAATCGGCGAGTTGTCGTTCGGCGCCGGTCGGGAGTGCAGGAATTTTGTTTGTATATTTGTGGGGACAGGCATTGGCAGCGGCATAGTGCAGAACGGTGCGCTGGTTCGCGGAGCGACCGGCACCGCGGGTGAAG
This sequence comes from Candidatus Melainabacteria bacterium, assembly GCA_020853845.1. Taxonomy (GTDB): domain Bacteria; phylum Cyanobacteriota; class Vampirovibrionia; order Obscuribacterales; family Obscuribacteraceae; genus QKMZ01. The sequence goes on along the minus strand of JADYYD010000287.1, from coordinate 3,618 downwards.
TCGGTCACATTCCCCTTTTCCCGGATGGAAAGCTCTGTGGCTGTGGGGCTTACGGGTGCCTCGAAGCTTATGCCTCGCGCACGGCTATTGCCAAAGATATTCTTGCCGACTTGCAACGCGGGCACGATTCAGTGATTCGCGAAAAGGTCGATATGACAAAGGGGATTCTGCGCTCAAAGGCGATCTCGCAAGCCGTCGCTTCCGGAGACGAGATGGTAACCAGCGCAGTAGAACAAGCTGCTCGTTGCATGGCTACAGGATTGGTAACGGTAATAAATTTCCTCAACCCGCAGAGAATTATCTTGGGAGGAGGGCTGGTCGAGGCGGTCAGCCTCTATTTCGATACTGTCGAGCTCTACGCCCGACGCCGGTGCTTGAAGATTCCGGGGCGCAAAATTGAGATTGTGCGAGCCGAGTTGGGCGATTACGCAGGCATAGTCGGAGCGGCCATGCTGGCAAGAAACGGGTCTAAGAGCTGAAAACCCTTTGACTAACCGCGTCTGCGGGTAAGCAGGCTGCCGATGACGAACAGGCAGGCTATGATCCCGGCGCCACTGCCGGCTTTCTGCGCCTGCCAGCGATTAGTGCCGATTTCAGCTCGTTCAGGCGTCTTTACCACTTCCACTTTGGGAATTACATGTTTTCCCGCGATGGTGTTTACGACTTCGGTAACTCCGTCGATCGGTCCCTGCACGAATGAATGGCTGAAGGAGTGAACGAATGCGCCTGCGCAATCGGTCGGAGAGCAAACTTCCTCCACGCCTTCTACGTCTACATCTATGGTTGACTCGTCCATTGGAACAATCCTCATCTCGTCGCTCATAACCGAACCTCCAGGCTACTTATTTCTTGCCACAAAAGGCTGAGCTGTTATCTAGGGGTTTCCCTGATTTGCAGGTTAAACTTTCCGCGCGGCAAGCCGCCCTTTACCGTTGACTTGCCGGTGTGAAGCGGGCACCCTGGCCGGTTCCACGCCTGGTCAGCTCGCTGTCGATTTTGTCCATAATGCGGCTTTTCTCAAAAGACCATTCTGGCGCAATAACTTCCTCGCGCGTACCTTCGGCAACCAGACGCATTACCACCATATCTGGTGGCAACATCTCGAGAGCGTCGCAAACCAGACTGACGTATTGATCTTCCTCCAGCAGCGGCAATCTACCCTGCTCGTAGTCGGCGGCCATGGGAGTGTGCTTGTAGACGCAAAGCTGGTGAATTTTTATCGCCGTCAGCCCGATGTCGGCCACTCGGCGAACGGTTTCCATCATGTCTTCTCGTGTTTCGCCCGGCAATCCGAAGATGAGGTGAGTGGCTAGCGTCAAATTTCTCTTGCGAGCCCTTTCTACTGCGCTGAAAAATTCTTCGGCTGTGTGCGCACGATTGATCAGGTCCAGTGTCTTGTTGTGCGCTGTTTGCAGTCCAACCTCAAGGAAGAGAAAAGTCTTTTGGGCGTATTCTTGAAGTAAATCGAGAATGTTATCGTCAAGGCAATCAGGTCTTGTCCCTATGCAGATGCCGACTACGTCTTCGTGATCGAGTGCAACGTCATACAGCGACCGCAACACCGCCTCAGGAGCATAAGTATTGGTAAATGCCTGAAAGTAGGCGAGAAACTTTTCAGCTTTGAAGCGGCGTCGAATTCTTGTGATGCCTGTTTCAAGCTGCTCTTTGACGCTCAATACCTGGTTGATAGTCGGTGCGCCCGAACCGCGATCATCGCAAAAGGTGCAACCCCCGAGGGCTCTTGTACCGTCTCGATTGGGACATGTGAAGCCGGCGTCAATCGGTACTCGATAGGTGCGTGCCGAGAACTTCTCCTTTAGATATCCGTTAAAACTCGTATATCTTGGCTGAATCGTCTTTAGATTTTCCACGTCGAATGCCTGCATGCCCGTCCAACCTATGCTTTAGCCGCCCTCTAATTTGCCGGACTTTAAAGAGGTTGAGATGACTTTACTACATCTGGGTGGTTTACAACAGGAAAGACTCCTTGATGTAAACGTGCGCTAGCCGGGATTTGCATCTCCTTCAGCCTAAGGATGGGCGTTCTCAAGTAGGCGCCTGCACGTTGCTGGAATTGAGCCGCGTTAATACTTGCATGGAGCAAAGTTGACACTCTTCAATCCGGTTTGTTATTCTGGCTTTTTACTGGAACTCTGGCTTTGCAGTCCGGGCAGTTTACGCTGTTCAGTTATTTAAGCCCCCATCGTCTAGAGGCCCAGGACACCTCCCTTTCACGGAGGCGACAGGGGTTCGAATCCCCTTGGGGGTAAATCTTCATACCGGTTGCACAACGTGCGACCGGTATTTCTTTTGTGGACAATATTGGGGATTTGTCACTCACCGGCTGAATCCGCAGACACTTACGCCTTCTACTATTCGTCGTACAATAAATAATAAAGTGATAAGAGTCCCGGCTATGACTGAAGCAACCGACAACGAGCAAAAAACTATCCGCCTTGGAGAACTGCTGACACGTGCGGGAATTGTTCAGGCGAATGAATTGAGTGAGGCTGTACAGACTTCAAGCGAAACCGGTTTGCCGATTGGACGCGTGCTCATCATGTCTGGTTATCTGACTGACCAGGAATTGCAAGGGGCTGTTCAAGCACAATCGATGGTGAAAGATCGAGTCCTCGATCTCGACCTTGCTTTGAAGGCTTTGCAATCAGTGTCTCTAGAAGGTTTGACCCTCGAGCAGGCGTTGAAAGCGCTGGGTTGGGTCAACAAAAGGTCTTCGACGACTGCCACTCTCGGTGAGTTTTTGATCACGGCCGAGCTTTGCACACAAGAGCAACTCGATGAGGCGTTGCGCACCAGTCAGGAGACAGGACTTCCTCTCGGGCGGGTGCTTGTGCTTATACAAGCTGTCACGGACGATCTGCTCACCTCCGCTTTGACCGCGCAGGTTTTAGTTCGAGACAATAAGATAACCAAAGAAGAAGCCATTCAGGCGTTGGCATCGGCACGCAGAAGACGTGTCAGCATCGAAGTTTCTTTGAGCGATCACGGTTTCTACAAACCGCCCATTCGCCAATCGATCAAATTGGGAGAATTGCTGGTATTAGCCGGCATACTAAATGAAAGTGATCTGATGACGGCTCTAGAATTGGGATTGTCAAAACAAATCCCTGTCGGACAAGTCCTCGTGCAAACAGGGCAGATGACCAGGGCCGGGCTTGATGCTGCGCTGAAGGTCCAAGATATGGTGTCTGATGGGACTTTGCACGCACTTCAAGCTGCTGAGGCGTTGCGCCAGGTTGTGTTGAAGAACATCTCAATTGCTCAAGCCGTCGCCGAGCTTGGTTTGTTGAAATCTGATCCGTCCGAAACGATTCGATTAGGAGAGATTCTTCAAGCCGCCGGCGTACTGACCGATGAAGACATCAAAAAAGCAATTGAATTGAGCACGAAAAACTCTGCTCTTGTCGGAAAAATGTTGCTCGTGTCTGGAATGATTGATGAAGGAATGCTTCATTCCGCCCTGCGATGTCAATTTCTCTTGAGGGAAGGTTTTCTCAAAATGGAGCAAGCCGTTGTTGCCTTGAATCACAGTCAAAAAAATCGAATCACATTTGATGAGGCCCTTCAGCAGCTTGGCTGGACACTTCGCGCGCGTCC
>JADYYD010000286.1 GCA_020853845.1 Candidatus Melainabacteria bacterium | reverse complement strand
CTCGAATGAAAGACTTCGCACATTTTCCAGTGTCTTTTTGATTGCGGCAGAGCTCATTGCCGCTTCTCCCGCTACCCCGCCTTCCTTTTGTAAGAGTGCCTTAAGTCCAATGCGCGCAACAGGCGTTAAGGCAGTGGCAACTGCTACTCCAGCAATACCAATTTCGACTAAATGATCTTCCGGCTTATTCCATAAGTCGGCCACATAGTCAGTCAGCCGGCTTGGCGAAGCTTCGGCCGTGTGCGGCTGCTCAGCATAGCGTTCAACCATGTCTTGTCCTCTATTATCTGCAAGGGGAACTACAGTATGCAGCGAGGCTTGCAAAATTACAGTGGGGAATCTACGAAGACGGCAAATTCTTTTATTTCGCCCTCTTGAATGTTAGTAAGTGATTTCGCTTGCCGCAGGGTAAGACTGGTGAAGAGCGGAACGAAGATGAAATAACATTTTCGAATCTTCTGTTCGCGCCTTTCTGAAATCTTTTCTGGATTAGCAGACATGCTTGATCGAACCAAGAAAAAATTGAAATTGAGCGAGTCAAAAGATATCGTGCCTGACCCTCAGGGGGTATCAGAGTCTACATTGCAAGGATTGGAACCTGGTGCGCACAGCGAAGCCGGCAACTTGTCTGAAACAACTACCACTAGCGATTCGAAAAGAGAAGTTTCCTACACTGCATTTTTCAATACTGCTTTGCTATGCGCTTTGGGCCCGTCCACGCTTGTAGACTTCGGCTATGATCCCGTTCAGTGCGCTGCAGTTAGCATTTTAGTTTCAGCGGTTTTTCCTGTGCTCGTTCTAAGATTTGTATGCAAAGCAGAGCCTCAACTGTGCTTGCAAGGCTGGTTCTTTGCGATATTCGAAGCTCTAATAGTCACATCGTTAGTAGGTGCACTGCAAGAAGGTTCTTTCTATAGGACCATGACCACGCAGTTTCATCTGCGTGTCACAATAATTCTCTTGGCTATCTGTATCTTGGTACAGATGTTTTTGCCGTGGAGCGTAAAAAAGCTCTGGGAGAGCTTCGGCAAATTGGTGAAGTAACTCTTACAGTTAGACAGCAAGAGGAGATGGCACAGCCGCGCAGGATCAGCCTTTTATTTCGCCCTCTTGTAGTGACCGCTCATGATTTGCACCCACTTGCCGTCCGGTCCCTGGACTTGCGAGCGGAGGAGGCGATTGTCGTTGTCGACAATTTCGATGATGTCCTGATATTTAGCTTCTTTGTTGCTGTCTTTTTCACCGGAGAGGAAATCCGGTCCAACAGTGTTGAGCGGCAAGACTTTCTTGGCTGCGTCGAGATCGCCTTCGTAGACCCACATGTTGTGCATCATTGAGCCGACCCAGGTGCCGACGAAATGTTTTTTCTTCGGGTCGTATCCGAGTGTCATCATGGTTTTTCCGACTTCGCCGCCGGGCCCTTCCATTTCGCCTTCGCAAACGATCCAGAGATCGCCGAGCATACGGACGGTTTCATGTCCCTTTGTTTTCATCGGTTTGTCGTCCGGCCCCATCTGGCACTCTGATTCAATTGTCCATTTGCCGACCAGCTTGGCGAGCCACTTGTGCTCTTCTTGCGGTTCTGCTTTTTCGCAGGGTGGTTGCTCTTTTTCAGCTTCTTTCGTTGTCATTTCAAATACCTCACTTTAGTAAGCGCTGAGAATCGCATGTTTTTCTACCGCGGTAAACACTGATTTTCAGCCATTTCCCTGCTGGTGTCAGTTGTAATTTTAATTGCATCGGAGTTGCCAACCGGCGAAATAGCGTTCAACTTAACGAAGTTTTGCGCGTCAATTAATCTCTGGGACAGGCTGGGGACTTTGGAGAAAACAAGCATTTTGCAAGGCTTTCAAGTGTTTAGAAGGCTTCAAAGGATGGCTCTATATACTTATACGCGTTGAGTGTCAGGAGCCCTATCATTTACCTGTTGTATTTACTGCTCTTCTTTCTCGCTAGTTTTTCTCCGGCGTTTTGTGCTGATGCGAACAGTGAATGGTCGCGGGCGCAGCAATTGTTTCAAGGCGGAGATTTCAATCGCGCGCTTCCCGCATTGCTGGCGCTGGACAAGGCGTTTCCCAGTAATGTGAAATTGCACTACATGATTGGCATGTGTTACAAGCACCTGGAAAAAACTGCTCAGGCACAGCGAGAACTTACCTGGGTGTCGTCTTATGCACAGGATGCTTCATTAAAGCAATCCGCATCAGCAGCACTTTCCGAATTGAAGACTGCCGCGGCCAAAACGAAGGAAACAGTAAAAGCTGCAGATACTGGCGGAGCAGCGAGTAGCGCGGCAGAAAATCCGCTCGGCGCCTTTGCAAAAGGTTTGCCGCCGTCAAAGAATTTGGTTAATGATTCGGTATCTTCAACGGTTGCGGAAGCTTATCGCAAGGGCTGGAAACCATGCACGAATTCGAAGTGTCTAAATTACTCGAAGTCCGGCTGGGAGAAGATGACCGTAAAGGGGCATCCGCCCACTGATATCTGGATGAATTTTGGCCCGATCTCGTTTAGCCAGTGGCATATCGGCGACATTATCGAAGCCTCTGGCTCATCCTATCGCGATGCCGGACCTTGCATGACGTGCATGGGCACTGGGTGGGTGAAAAAATAGATACTTCGGCAGCTCTAAGCTTGCGCTGCATAAGCGAGGATATTGTTCGCCTGGTCTTCTCTGTGCGTCGCGGTCAGCAGAGCGGCATAGCCCTGTATTACCTGCTTTGCCGACTCAGGGTTTTCCGCCATGTTTTTTACCGACGCCGCCATCGCCTTTTCGTAATAGGGCTCAGCTTGCGCGAACTTCTGCTGGGCGTGAAAAATATAAGCCATGTAAGCGGTCAGTCTGATGGTTTCCTCGTTGCCGGGACCAAGCGTTGATTCGTAGCACTTCAGTCCGGACTGCGCGAACGGCTCGGCGCGGGCGAATTCGCCTTTTGCGTAATAAAGCTCTGCAAGCATAACCAGTGTGCGTGCGGTTCTTACATTCGTAGCTCCCAGCCGACGCGACTGAATATCCGCCAATCCCAGCATCAGTTGCTCCGCGTCGTCATATTTCCCCATCTGCATGAGGCAGTCCGCAAGGAGTTCTGCCGATTCGATCATCTGATCCGATTCGCCGCCGAACACCTCTGCTTCTCTCAAAGCCTCCCAGAGCTGGTATTCCGCATTCGGATAATCAGCTTTGCCAAGTGCGGCGCGCCCTGCGTTCACTCGTTCGTTCCATGCCATCTTTAGATACCTGATGAGCAGCCCACACTACTTATGTACCACGAGTGAATGGATCCCGTAATTCCCCTTTCGGGGTTAGTTTCGGGGATTTCTGCCCTTTGCCGGCGCCGGTTTGCAGCCGGTCGTCGATAAGTGTCTGATATTCGAGACAGTGCCGCGCCTTGGTGAAAAACCGGCACCGGCTGGAACTCCGGGGTTTTTCAACGAGTCAAAACGCGCGAGCCGGTTTTGCTGGTGCATAATTGTTGTGAGGAGCGCGCATGTCCAACGATCCACCATCTCAATCTTCCGGAAAGAACCAGAACGACAGCGAAGAGTTGTCGAATATCGAGTTCATGAAAAGACAACTCGAGGGCGCCAAGAAGCAGTTGAAGGAAGCGACAACCACGCAGGGTAAATTCGATTCGATGACCGAGCTTGTCGGGCTGCAGGAAGGCATGACGCTGGAAGAGGCGCGCGCCAGGGCAAGGGAGATGCGCGAGCGTTCGTTCGGCATCGCGTTTGAAGATGGAACAGTGGAAACGACGCGCAGGCGCGACGAGAATGCGGCTGCGCCGCAGAAAGAACCATCTGCTGCGATGAATGCGGTCAATGGTGTTGTTGAGCCCGAACAGCCGGCTGCCGCGGCCGAGCAGGAAAGTTATTCCGGCGCCGCTCTCGATCTGCATCCTGAGGCGCTGCCCTGGCTGATCGACAATGGTGTTTGCCTTTTTCGCGATCAGGATAAACCCTTCGATGGTTTTGAAGATGAGCTGTTGATGCTCACTTCCCGCGCTGATGAATTTGCCTGGCTGCGCATGATTTCGTTTTTCCCTCAATTGCGTTCCATCTCGCCCGACTTGCTGCGCGCTTATGTGCGAAACAATCTGTGCGAATACACGCGAAACAAACTGATTGAGGACTATTTAGTGTCGACCGGACAGCATTCGCGCCATGATGTAGCGCTTGGTTTTGCTCAAGTTTCTCCGTCGCAAGTGCTGGATTTAGAACAGCGCTATCCACAGTTGGCGGCTTTCTTCGCCGGCGCCGGGTACATCGGTGCGGCGCATGAGAGCCTGGTTTTGCTCGATCCGACTTGCGCGCCTGTTGTCGTTGCAGCGCATTTTGCCGCCTTGGTTGATGATCTCATCGACAGAGTAATTGTGGTCAATGATGCGAATGTCGCGTATGCATTGCACCCGGACGTGTACTCGCATTCGGATGGCGATCAAAACACTGTTTATGAAGTTCTCGAAGGGTTGGACGTGAGTTTGTCCAAAGTGAAACACTGGGATCAGAGGTTGGAATCGTATGCGGAAAACGACGAGATTGTTGCTGCATCACAACAAGTGAAACGCATTCTGGCGCAACTGGAATATTTGACGTAGCTTGTGGGAGCGATGCATTTTTGAATGCGGATTGTCGATGCTTTTGAGAAACATAAATGACGCCATGATTGCTGCAAGAAGTTCCGCGCTTGCTGTTTCGCTTGTGTCATTAGCCTGCCTCTTTGCCGTGTTGTCGTGCGCGATTACCAGTGCGCAGGCGGTTCCGAAGAAGATGTGGAAGCTGGAGATGAGCCATGGCATGAAGGGAAATGTCACAGCAATCTTCTGTCCTGATGCAGTGAATTTCACCACCGAGCGCGGCGGCAGATATGTTTCGCAGGCTCCGAAGTGGGATATCTATGCTTTTCGCACCGATGACAAAATCATCTGCAATGTTCCACGAGATGTGTTTATCAGAGAGATGAACTTTCATCAGGAACGCTTCGTGAAATACAGGAAGATAGGAACCGGCTCCATATGTCTCTATCCTGTGACGGTAATCACCGACGGGCAGAACACCATTCATATCGCCGCATTTCCCGGCATTCCACGTCAAGTTTGCGAATTTATCTGCGCCTGGTTGAAGCAACCAGTGCTCGATCAAATTGCCTTGAAAAGCCGACCTTACCTGCGGCCCAATCATAAGGTCAACGCCATGGTTATCGATGTCGACAACAGAGCAGCCAATATCGTTGAGACGAAAAGCGTAAAAGAAATACCTTACGATAAGTCTGTATTTTTAGTGCCCAGGGGTTATCGCACTGTGGCGCGCTTGGAAGATACGTTTTATTCGAAGTCCAGAAAGAAAGATTTGGAGTCGATTGTCGACGACCTGGGAATCGGCGTTGATCTGTTCAAAAAATAGATACGCGCGCCACCCAATGCTTTTCAAACCGTTTGCTTGTGCGCGAGCAGGGAGAGTGTTTGCTACGATAATGAGAAAGGCCGGGAAGGAATAATGCGCACTGGCGAGCGTTCAAGAAACCTGATTTACCCATGGACATACGCGCTTGCAGTGTTTGTCGCTTGTGAAACACTCGCCTCTGCATCTGCCCTGGCGGCACAAGAATGGCAGTTCGAGCAAAAGCATCACCACAGCGGATTGCACAAGTTTTACATCGCTGCCAAAGAAGTCAAAATCGTCAATATCAATCTTGGCTATCAGTTGGTTTCCAAAACTCCAAGCTGGGATGTGAACATCTTTCGCACCGACGACAAAGTGATTTGCACTCTGCCCCGAACGCAGTATTACAAAGAGCAGGCTTTTCATCCTGAAAATCTTCGCCTCAACAAATTCCCCGTCGTTAAAACAGAGGAATTTCTGGGCGCGAAAACCACCGTTTATCGAGGTCCCCATCACGACGATTGGGTGGCGACGTTCAAAGATGTGCCGGTGGAAGTTTATGATTTAATCACTGCCTACTACAAATCGCCGCCTGTGGACGGAGTTGTGCTCAAGTCTTACAAGCCGTCCGTCAAACGGCCTGCCAAGAAGAAGCTTGCTTCAATGTGGATCGATGAGCATGAGTCGGGAACCCGCTTGCTGGCGTCGAAGCTGAAGGAGTCGCCGTACAACGCTGCTGATTTCGCAGTGCCGAAGGGCTTTAAAAAAGTGATGGATATGAAGGTCGTGACGACATCTGTCGAAGGTCGCCGCGAGGCTGATTCGATAATTGAACAGTTGGGAGTTGGAGAAACACTGGGAAATACTGGTGGCAAGAAATAGATTGAAATCTTCTGCACTCACTGGCGCTCGGCTTTTTGCTTCTGCACTGATTGCGTTTGGACTTGTCGCAGCATCAGAAACTGCGGTCATCGCTATGAGCAAGACCCAATGGCACCTGCAGTTAAGAGACCAATCGACAGGCATTCACGACTTTTACTTCTGTCCGTCCGCCATCAAAATCCTGGATAAAGCTCGCGGTTATTCGATTATTTCCAGTGCTCCCGATTGGGACGTAGTGCTGTTTCGCACCGACGACAAAGTCCTTTGCCGGCAAACGCGCAGCCAGTATTACTACAACATGGGATTCAAACAAAAGACCAGTTTTAAGCCGCCGATTGTTCTTTCGACGCAGAAGATAGGTCCGGTAACGGCTCCTTTGATTTACGGACCGTATCACAACGATGCGATAAAGCAGTTCAAAGACATACCGAAGCAGGTAGACGACTTGATTAGCTGCTATTTCAAAATGGGTTGTGTGCCTGGTATAAGACTGCGAGTCGTTTCGAACAAAGTGCCGGATCGCTCTAAAACCAGTCTGGGAGCTGAGGTGTTTTTGTCGGCCGCGGCGGAGCCGAGCGGAGTGACTTTGGAAACACTCACTTTGGCTGAAGGCCCCTACGAACAATCTACCTTCAAAATTCCTTCCGGCTTCCAACTCGTCAAGGATACTAAGCACATCAAAACCGGCATGGCGAAACGGAAAGAGGCGGAAGCGATATTTCTCGACATGGGGGTCGGAGACGAGCTGGGCAAGTCGAAGCGCAAGTAGAATAGAATTAGTGACGGTTTGAAAGCTCAAAGGTTGATTCGGCGAGTGAAATACAAGTATCTGCGGAACACGACGTCAGCACCAGCCTGGTGTGTTGCCGCGTGGTGCCAAAGTCTGCCGGCCGATGCGAAGTCCGAATGGATTTTGGAACAGCACCATCATCAAAGCGGTTATAACACCTTCTATTTCAGCGACAACGCCGTCAAGATTTTCTCGAAAAATTTTGGTTTCTATTTCGTCTCCAAAGCGCCCGATTGGAATGTGCATGCTTTCAGAACGGACGACAAAATCATGAAAACCATGACCCGGCAGCGGTACTACGATTTCCAGCATTATTACAAAGACACACCGGCGTTCAACACTGGTGCGCCAGGCGGCGCCGATGTAATTTTCTCGGTCAAATGTCTCAAGTATCCAGGCGCATATCATGATGATTGGGTCGCGCAGTTCAAGGGGGTTACGGCTCCCGTCTGGGATTTGATCTCTGCCCATTTCAAAGCTCAACGCGTCAATGGAATTATTTTGAAATCGGTGAAAAACGTATCCAGTGAACCCAAGAGAAGGCATTCATCTATCTGGGACGACGAGGTGGAGTCGGGTTTGCGATTGCAGACCTTGAAGTTGAAGGAAATTCCATATCGCGCCTCGGACTTCGATGTGCCGCGCGGCTATCGGATGGTTGCTGATTTGCGGCAGGTGATTACTTCGAAGGACAGCCGCAAGGAAGCGGAGTCCATAATCGAGCAGATGGGGCTCGGTGAGAGGCTTGGAAGCGACAGGAAGAAATGAGGTAGAAGGTCGTTTCGGTCACTTCGGTTTGAGTATGTTTATCTTTTCATCAAATAGCGCAAAGCATGGCTGAGCGAAAACGTTAGTTGCCGTGATCAAAGCGACAGCCAGAAATTGTTTTTTTCCAAAGACCAATGAAAGCTTCAATGAAAGCTCCTGGCAAAAACATGTTGTGGCAACCTGATTCTTTTTTCCCGTGGAAAACCTAAACCTCGCGGGCAGAAGTATGAAAAATTCGCACGCTCGGGTATTTAGAAACTGGAGATCCGCGTGAGCGAGTGCGATTGGTGCAAACAGCAGTTTTTAAAAAATATTGGTTTCAGTCTTCCCTGGCGGCTTCCTGCTTGTCACTTTGTTTGTCGTTTGTGCAAGCCAGTTGCGCGGCATCTAAAGCTTCTCCAGCTTCAAGCACGGCGAAGAAAATACAGCACTCTTTGCGCATGAGGCAAAATCAGTTTCAGCGCGGCGAACAAATTGTCTACATCTGTCCTAAGGCTTTGAAAATAATCAACAAGACGCAGGACTATAAGGTTGTTGCGAAAGCGCCCAAGTGGGAGGTAATTGCTTTTCGCGACGATGACAAAGTGCAGTGTCGAATGAGCATGAGTGAATTCATCAGTCATTCCGGTTCGAGAAGCGGGCGTCTTCCCGAGTCTTTCAAGCTCGTTGGGGAGCGGCAGATGGGTCCGCTCAAGGTCAAGGAATATCGGCAGGGAGCGGATGAAGTTTGGCTGGCTGACGAGAGCAAAATTCCGCAGCCTGTCTACGACATCTTCTCCGCCTACAACAAATGCGGCCGGCTCAGTTCGATAATAGTTAAAGTCGTCTCCGAAGAAGAAGCAGAGTCGGTCAAGTGGTGCACCAGGCAACCCGGTACTAAGTCTGTGGTCATGATCGAAACGAAACAAGCTGAAATGGTTCCGTACAAAGAATCTGATTATCAGATTCCAACCGGCTACAGAGAAGTCTTTAGCTGGGAGAAATTTATGGTTTCGAGTAAGAGTCGCGACTCAGCATATGAGATTTTTTCTGAAATGGGTCTGGGCGAAAAATTCGGAAAGCGCGGCAAATAGACTGAAATGGTAAGATACTACGCTATGTCGTATTGAAGGCGCGGAAAAAATCGGTTGAAGTAGCGCTTTGGCAGTTTCCTCCAAAAGAAGGAGGTGCGGACAAAAGCATTGCTTTCATCCGCACCTCGCGTTCCGCCGTCAGACTGCCGGTGCATCCGTGATGAGCCTGGCGCTTTTCAGGGCGTCCTAGACTTGAGGGCCGGTGACGGGTAAATGCCTCCGGAATTGGTTGATGTTGTAGACGCCGGTCAGGTATTCGACCTGTGCGGCCGTCAGCGCGCGCAAAGTCTTCTTTTTCTCGGCGCCGCATTTCGCCTTGAGAAACACGTCGATGAGTTCCAGAGGAATCTCGGCGATTTCTTTCGGGCGACCGCAGTCGGGGTCGGCACGGCGGCTGGAATCGGTGACCTCTTTGGGCACGCCGATCAGTTGGCACAATTCCATGACGTCCGATTTCCACACCCCTGCCAGCGGCAGGTAGGTGGCAATGCGGCTGGGCAGACTGAAGTTGCCCATCACCTCTTCCGAGCGGTTTCTGGAGCCAACCAGCCACCTCTGCTCGGCGATTGCGATGGTAGAGAAGGTCGCCCAGCGACGCGACTCTTTATCTTCCCTGCCGCGCGGGGCTGGAATGCAGCGCACTGTTCCTGTCGATTCGAACCATTCGCGGCAGCGCAGCGCACTGCGCGGGCCGGAGAAAACGCCGAGCGTCTTTTCCGGGCACGCCTGGTTGAAGAGCCAGAAGATGAGCGCGCTGTCGGAACCGCCGCTTATAGGAACGAGAATCCCATGCGCCCGGCGAGTGCTTTTGCGGAGCCATTTGATGAGCGTTTTCAAACGCTTGTCCATGGTGTTCTCCTTAAGCGCCGCCGGTGAGCATCAACGGATTGCCGTTCAAAGAAGGCAGCTTGCCGGACGCGACGAGCGCCACGGCTTCTGCGACTTCCTGGGCGGGAATGATGCGCCGCTGCGGGTTGGTGTTTTTGACGATGTCTTCAGCCTCCGCCTCACTGATGCCGCGGTGGCGAACAAGACCGGCGACGGTGCGCCTGGTCATGTCGCTTTCCACGAAGTGAGGGCAGATGGGCACGACGACGATGCCGTGCTTGGCGTACTCCAGGGCCAGCGACTTGGCGAAGCCGAGCTGCGCATGTTTCGACGCGGTGTAAGCGCTGTCGTACTTGAAGCCCTTCACGCCGGAGATGCTGTTGATGAAGCTGATGGTGCCGCACTTCTGCTCCACCATCACTTTCAGGCATTCCTGCGAGAAGTAGAAGGCCCCGTCGACGTTGACGGCGAAGATGTCCTTCCAGACTTTGCGGTCGAACTCATGCGCGGCGCCGCCTTTGGCAATGCCCGCATTGACGACCAGATTGTGCAGCAGCCAGCCCTTCTTCTTCACTTTCGCCACTGCGCGCCGAGCCGTAATCGGCTTGGACACATCACCTACCAGATAGTCGGCGGTGCCGCCGGCGGTGCGTATCGAATCGCAGACCGCTTGCAGATCGGCTTCGGTACGACCGACGACCAGCACTGCGGTTTCCTGCGCCATGCGCGTTGCGATAGCCCAGCCGATGCCGCGCCCACCGCCTGTGACGATGGTCGCTCTCGGTTTCACCTGAGCCGAAACAGATTCAGATTTTCGAGATTCACCAGATTTGTTGGACATTGGCGTCTCCTCAATTGAAAGCGGCTCCCAAACTGTTGGTTCAGGAGCCGCTCCGGCTTAGAGACCGGCTTGCTTGCGCCAGATGTTGATGGCGTCGAGATGGCTCGAGAAAGCAATGTCGGACGGCAGTCGATCGAGCGGGAAGACGCGCGCTTCCTGAGCATCGCTGCCCGGAGTCGGCGTCTGGTCGATCGGCTTGGCGGCGAAGAAGAGCAGCACCTGAGCAGGCGCCGCATACGTGTGAACGAGGCGTTCGACCTCGATTTTCACGTTCGCTTCCTCTGCGGATTCACGGGCCGCGCCTTGTTCGGGCGTCTCGCCGACTTCCATGAAGCCGGCGGGCAGGCACCACATCCCCTTCTTCGGTTCGACGCCGCG
>JADYYD010000285.1 GCA_020853845.1 Candidatus Melainabacteria bacterium | reverse complement strand
CTGAAGCGTTTTCCTTCACCCAGTCATTCATCTGTTTTTCTATCTGACGCAACTCTTCCGGTTTGGGTTGTTTTTCCAGGGTGAAGTCGAAGCGCATGTATTGAGGTCCGACTTGCGATCCGGCTTGTGTTACATGTTTTCCGAACAAATCGCGAACAGCGGCATGAAACAGGTGCGCCGTGCTGTGGTGTATAACCGTCTGCCCGCGTTTTTCCGGGTCGACTTTGGCATGCAGGGCTTGCCCAGCCTCGAGAATTCCCGACAGCGCTTTTACTTTGTGAAGATGCAGTCCTTCGTGCTTTTTCGTATCGAGAACTTCCAGCTTCGCGCCGTCGGTCTCCAAATAACCGGTGTCGCCTACCTGTCCGCCTGATTCAGCGTAGAACGGCGTGTGGTCGAGGATGACGTCGACTTCTTCGCCTTCTTCGACATGATCGACGAAGCGGCCGTCTTTAATCAATGCCACCACTTTCGCTTCTTCATCCATGCCTTTGTAGCCACTGAATGTAGTGGTGCCGTGTTTTTTGACTACCTCACTCAAGGCTTCATCGCCGGCGATATTGATATTGAAATTGCCGACCGCCGAGACGGCGCGGTGCTCTTTTTTGGCTGATTGAAAGCCTTCCAGATCAACCGTTTTACCGTGCTCTGCTGCGATTTCCGTCGTCAATTCGACGGGAAAACCATAGGTCGCATAGAGATCAAAAACTTCTTTGCCGGGCAAAACACTCTCTTTGCCCTGCAGCAATTCGTCGAGAATGGCCGTTCCCCGCTCGATGCTTTTTGCGAAATTTTCTTCCTCTGCTTTCAGGTGTTTGACGATCGCTTGCTCGTTTTCTTTCAGCTCCGGATAGTGGCTGCCGTATAATTCGACAACCTTTGGAACGAGCTTGTAGATGAAAGGTTCTTTCATGCCGAGCAATCGGCCGAATCGGGCAGCGCGCCTGGTGATAAAACGCAGCACGTAGCCGCGACCCACATTGCTGGTTCTCACACCGTCAGCAACGAGAAAAGTTACGCAGCGAACGTGGTCGCAAATAATTTTGATATAGCTGTCGATTTTGAATTCGGGCGAGCCAGGCTTTTGCTCAATCGGCTTGCCGCCGGTGTATTTGACATTGCCGAGCCTGCATACTTCATCGAGTATCGGCCGGAAAAGATCGGTTTCGAAGTTATTGTTTTGATTCTGTAATACCAGAGCAACGCGCTCCAGACCAGAGCCCGTATCGACGTTCTTCGCGGCCAGAGGCGAGAAATTGCCGTTCTCGTCTTTGAAGAGTTCCATGAAAACGAGGTTCCAAATTTCCAAATAGCGATCGCATTCGCAAATGCCGATGCCGCATTTTGCCGGATCGTCGCTGCAACCGTAGTCGGGGCCTCTGTCGTAGAAGAGCTCCGAGCAAGGACCGCAAGGTCCGGTTGGGCCGGGCGGACCCCAGAAATTGTCTTTGCGAGACATTCTGAAAATTCTTTCCGCCGGAATGCCTACATCTTTATTCCAGATGGCATAAGCTTCTTCGTCGGCCGGATTTTGTTCGTCACCTTTGAAAATGGTGACCGAAATTTTCTCCGGCTCGAGTCCGAGCTCTTTTGTCACCAGCTCGAAACTCCAGGGAATAATTTCCTTTTTGAAATAGTCGCCGAAGCTGAAATTGCCGAGCATCTCGAAAAATGTATGGTGCCGGGCGGTGCGGCCGACATTTTCGATATCAGAATCTTTTCCGCCGGCGCGGGCGCATTTTTGCACAGTGACGGCGCGCGGCGGTGCGGGCGCCGGTGACTGTCCCAGGAAAACAGGCACGAATTGAACCATGCCCGCTGACGTAAGAAGCAAAGTAGGGTTGTCCGGTATCAAGCTGGATGAGGGCAAGTGAAGATGCCCCCGCTTGTCACGGAAGTAGGAGATGAATTTGTTTCTTATCTCTGCGCCAGAAAATGTCATGAATGCCTCCCAGCACCAGTCTCTGCCCTATGTTCAGGATCATCAAGTATATCCTAGTGATGAGGCGGTGGCGCCATATGTAAGCAAGCTGTGATGCGCGAAAAGGAGCTGATGATCACAGCTTTTGCGGCACTCTCAGCGGCATTCTAATTTTAGAATGAGCAAAGAATTTCACTGCTCGACAACTCAACATAGCTTCACGTCTTTAACCGGTAAGCGTTAGCGGCGTCCGGCAAAAACACGGCATTGCGGGAGCTTTGAAAGAGTGGTTGTACCGGCGGCTAGCCTGGTATTAGACGTTCGAATCTGCTAGATTCTTCAGATCCCTGTGCCGCCAACGGAACCCCTGAAAAGCATGCTCAGGGATGCCTATCGCTTTGTGCGGCAGCCAAATCACCAGCTCTGGATCTACTGTGAAACTCCGCAAAGTTCTGATCGTTCCCAAGAAGTCGACCTATCAAATCCAGGCGATCGAGCATAAGGAAGCAAACTTCCTCAAGCTTTTGGAAGAGGGGCACTCCAGCGTCACGAAAGTGAAAGTGGCTCATGATGAGCATATGGAAACGCTCGAGCATTTGCTCGAAGCGCTGGATAAGCGTGGTGTAGAGCATCGCGAGGTGGTGCGCGCCGACCTCGAAGGGCACATCAAGGGTGTGGATATGGTCATATCCGTCGGCGGCGACGGTACTTTTCTCAATGCATCGCATCATATAGACACTTTGCCGCTGCTCGGCATCAATTCGTCGAGATCGTCGAGTTTCGGTCATTTCTGCCTGGGCAATTTGAAGAATATCGAGCAGGTTCTGGACGATATAGAGAACGACCGGATTGAAATCATCAAGCTCTTGCGATTGGAATTGCTTCTCAATGGAAAAGTCTTACCCGACCTCGTCCTCAATGAAGTGTTGATAGCGCATTCAAACCCTGCCGCCACAAGCAGATTCATCGTGCATTTGCGCGGCATCACTGAAGAGCAGAAATCATCGGGTATATGGGTCAGTACTCCATCGGGATCTACTGGCTCGTTGCGCTCTGCCGGTGGTACTGTATTGCCTATAAACGACCAGCGATATCAGTACATAGTCCGAGAGCCGTGCATGCGACCAAACGAAAAATGGCAACTGGTACGAGGCATTCTCGATCGCCAGGAAGAAATGCGTTTTGTGTCGCAAACACGCACCGGCACCCTGTTTGTAGACGGACAGCACATCGAGCATCATTTCGGTTTGGGAGACGAGCTGATTATCAGAGCCAGCCAGCACGATCTCAATGTATATGCGAATGCCGATGTTAACGATATATTCGTATGACCTCATCTAACTGGAATCAATGACAAGCAATGACAGAGTCGCCGTCGCATTTGGAAAGATGGCGGCACGCACAATAAGAATACTTGGTGCCGGACTGGGCTCGAACTTGCCCGGGCGAGTGGCCAGAAAAATAGCACCGGGCGTGCTTTCCAATCTTGCCGGGCAGGCCAAAAAAGGCGTGATCGCCGTCAGCGGCACCAACGGCAAAAGCACCACATCCGGTTTGCTTTCATCCGTTTTGAGAACGGCTGGTTTCAAATTGATCCACAATCGGCAGGGTGCCAACCTTGTCACAGGCATCACCGCCACTCTGGTTGATGCGGCGTCGTGGAACGGTTCTATCAATACCGACTATTGTCTTTTTGAAATTGATGAAGCCGCACTGCCTCTGGTGGCAAAGGAAACGCCACTGTCTGTGGTGGTGGTAACAAATTTATTCCGCGATCAATTAGACCGATTCGGAGAACTCGACACCACCGCAAAGTTGATCGCAAAAGGCATCAGCATTGGTAATTCACCGGCTATTTTGAATGCCGACGACCCCAATGTGTGCCAGTTGTCCCCGGACACCGCTCCGCTTTTCTTCGGGCTTGATGCCGCGCATTGCGATATCGAAAGCCATCACAACGGTTCGGAAAGTTCTGAAGGCAGCCAAGCTATGGAGCTGTCGTACTGTCTGAAGTGCGGCGCCGAAATAGCATACGATTGTTATTT
>JADYYD010000284.1 GCA_020853845.1 Candidatus Melainabacteria bacterium | reverse complement strand
GCGGACTGAGCCTTAGCCTTTTCCAGCGAGGTTTCCCAGTGGATTTTGGAGGCCGTGATGGCGTTTTCAGTGCGCGCCTCGCAACTGCTGATGACCTGGTCGGTATCCCCGGCACTGGCAGGCAAAACCCCGAATGTCAGAGCCATTATCAAAACGGCAAGTTTCGACCGGTTGGCTGTTTTATTCATGAAAGGGGTCCTCTTGCTTCAAGCGCGAGCGGCACAGATCTCCCTATATTATTCCCAGAAGAGCATGTTTTTTACGTGAATTATGTGAGGGCTTTGAGGTCTTCGCCCATTTGCTCGACATTTTCGTACCGCTGTCCGCAATCCAACTGAGTGGCGTGGGAGACGATATGGTCCATGCCGTTGCTGATTCCGGGCACCTGTTTGGCTGGATGAGATTTGGAAATCGGCTCGGGATCGGCGCCTGTGAGCAGGAAGTGCAGTGTGGCGCCAAAGGCGTAGATATCGCTCTGACTGGTGGGCATGCCGCGAAACTGCTCGGGCGGCAGATAGGCGTGTTTGCCGACCACTGTACCGGTGACGGTCGCTTCCACCTGTTGCGCGACATTGAAGTCGATGAGTTTGAGCGTTCCATCTTTTTGCAAAATCAAATTGTCCGGAGTGAAATCGCGGTGCACCACTGGTGGTGACAACGAATGCAGGTAAGAAAGTATCGAGCACATTTGCATCGCCAATTCTTTAACTTGCGTTTCCGACATCGCTCCACCCTTCTCGACCAGCTCTCTGAGCGACGCTCCATCGATATGTTCGAGCACGAGATAGGCACGATGATCCTCGACGAAGAAGTCTATTAGCTTCACGACATTCTGTGAATCCATCTGTTTCAAAATGCGCGCTTCATTCTCGAACGATTCCAGAGCGCTCTTCCTCACAGCGACATCAACGTGCACAGGCAGGATAAACTCTTTCAAAACGACGGTGTAATCGTTGATATTGTCGTTTGCCAGATAAGCGGAGCCTTGCCCTCCGACTCCCAACTGATTGATGACTCTGTATTTTCCGGCTTGCAGAGAACCACCATCCAGAAGCGGTTTCAAGCGCTCGCGTTTGGGCGGAGCGGCAAGCGCCTGCAACCACATTTCCGTATAACTGTGATTTGCCGGCGGCTCCAGCGCTTGCTCGACTTCCGGAGGACGGGGGACATTAGGAGCCCAGTGCCGGATCATTGCCAGCATCTTCTCTCTGTCTTCAATCGAATCAAGCGCGCTCAGCTTGATTTTGTTGGATTCACCGGTTTTCGAACGAAATACCACACTTTGATCGAGCGCCTGGGTTGAGCCGGGAGGACGCTCGAGATCTATCGACTCCAAATTTCGCCAGTCGATATTGTTGCCGTCTTTGGCAAACTTGCCATGCCGCCAGAGAAAACGCTGCCCTTTGCGATTGAAGGCAATGTGGGTTGGCGCTCTCAGATACATGAAGGTCGGGATGGAGACGAGCATGGCGACAAACGCCAGGAACAAGCGAATGAACATGCCGGTGTTATTGGCCATGGCTTGCGCGGCGGCTTTAGTGACGCGCTCCTGAGTGAATGTCGAGCTGGTCAGAGCGGAATCGAACATCACAAGAGCAACTATGAGAATTGCCATTACGGCAGGCACCGATAGCCAAAGCATTATCAGTTTTGCGCCCTTCAGCAGATCGCCTCCGGTAAATCGCTGCCGGAGCCACCTCTCCATTGCCGCATAAGGTCTGTAGCGAATGACTATATCGTCTTTGCCGACACCGAAAACTTGCGCTTTCAATTTGCCAAGCTTTGCATTTAAAACATTCAAATCATCCGCATAGACCTGGCGCATGCGATAGGCGAAATAGACCAGGCATCCAAATTGGGAGATGAACCACAGAGAAACAAAGAGAAACTGCATATTGAACATCGTCTGCAGAAACGAAAGAGCGAGCACCGGAAGGGCACCGGCAGCAGTGACAACGACTGTGCGCAATGAAAGCTTTTTCTCTAATGCCCGAGAAAGCACATAAGGCCAAACGACCTGAGACAACGACCAGAGATACCAGAAGGGATCGGCGAGACGGTTTGCAAATCCATAGTCTTGAGAGAGCATTCCATCGCCGAACTGAGGCCTGCAAACAAATGCCACCAAACAAATGAGCAGCACCGCAAATGGTGTCAAAGGCGGCTTTGTTTTTCCCTTGATTCCAATCAGATCGCTAAAACGCAATAAGCAATATGCCAAAAAGACTTGCATCGGAATCCCAACCCAAAGCGATCGAGTCAGCGGTCCCATGGGGAATGAAAGAATTTCAGATATCAGCAGCATCGCCGATAGCGTGTATAAAAAACCGACATAGATTTTCGGCAACTGAGTCAAAGGCTCGCTTGACTTAATTGCAGCGGCAATAGAATCCGTCTGATTTTTCTTAAACCATCTAGAACTCGCGGACTGAGTATGTCCAGGGCCGTGTTCTTTGCTATTGCTGCTTGGCACTTCCGCTTCTTCTACAGGCAATAGCTCCATCGAAGATTCTTGCGGACCGACTTTCAATTCCGGTCCCTGCTCGAAAGGCTTGCTCTCAGCATTGAGACCTTTCTTCAATACTTGCCTCTCTTCCATCAAGCAGGCTCCCCGGAAGTGACAACACTGCCTCCAATTAAATTGGACTTGATCGTGGAAAGTTCTGAAATGACTTCTTCGGCTGTGCGGATTCGCTCTTCCGGCTCGAATGCGCTAAGCCTTGCAACAAGATCATCGAGCTCATTCGGCGTATCATGCCTGATTGTCTTAGGGCGACTGATCGAGAGCGGCATCGGATCGCGCCCTGTCAGCAAGTAATAAATAGTGCCGCCAAGACTGTAAAGATCGCTTTCGGGAACTGTCTTTCCGCGCAACTGTTCCGGCGCTATATAAGCCTGTTTTCCGACCACAGTGCCGGTGGCGCTTCCGACAAATTGGTTTGCTGCTCCGAAGTCAATGAGAATCAATGCTCCGTCGTTGCGCACCACTAAATTGTCCGGAGTCAGGTCTCTGTGAATGATCGCAGGTTCGTTGCCATGCAAGAACTTAAGAATAGTTGCCGCTTCTAAAGCCCAGTCAACAACCGTCAGAATCTCCTGGTCGCTGTTTTGTTTCACAAACTGCCGCAAGTCTTGCCCGCTTACGTATTCCAAGATCAGATAGTGCCTTTCGTCCTCGACAAAGTGATCGATCACGCGAGCGATATTGGGATGCGAAAGGGTGGAGAGAATCTGCGACTCGCGCTCCAGGTGCTGCTCCGCCTGCTTCTTCGCTTCAGGGTCGGCTTTGGCATGTACCACTGCTTCCTTCAAAACAACAAGGTCGGTTTTGTTCTGGTGGGCGAGATAAATGGCCGACAAACCGCCGAATGCAAGTTGTCTTACAACCTCTATGCGAGCGCTCTGCAGTTTGTGTCCAGGCTCCAGAGGAACAAAAGTAGTTGGCGCAAAGCGGCGCGACAACTCATCTTCCCACATTTGCGTATAGCTCTTCTGCCCGATGCCACGCGCATGATTTTGCATAGATTTTTGATATTCGATCAACTCCGCAGAGCGATCGCACTTCGTGCCCCAGAGTTCTACACCAAGCAGCAATTGCTCGACATCCGCATCCTTTATGTTTTTCAATGATAAATTCAGATGTTCGCCGGAGTCAAAGCTGAGCAAAAGCGTACTCCCATTAGTTTGCTCATCCTTGACCAGTGCCGCGGACTGCAACTCACTCCAATTGCGATTGCGTTTGAATTTCAGAATCGGCAAGAAGGAAGGTGGAAAACACATGCCGTCTTTTGAAATATGAATTCGATTGTCTTCTGATACCGCTGACAGTGCCATACAGGAAAGCATTGCAGTGACAAGCCCGACGCAACCGGTGACGACAAGGTGAGTCGGCAATACACCTGGAAACGCTAGTGCACGACCAATGAGGCAACCAAGAATTGCAGGGGCGATCACAGCCCACAAAGGAAAGAGCGCGCACATTGAAGTGAACACCACCTTCAGTGGCATAGATCGATAGGGAATGACGACATTCAACTCGG